>CAZKKK010000042.1:0-8853 GCA_964553365.1 uncultured Gammaproteobacteria bacterium | reverse complement strand
TCTACCCATATTCCACTTGGACCAAAATCATTAGTGGCATCTGTTGTCACATATGGCAAATCAGAACTATTAGCATCGGTGATAGGAATACCGGATGAATTTACTCCTACTATTTTTATTCCAGGCTTACTTATGGGGAGAAATAGACCAAATTGGTACGTACCAGCTACTGTGCCGGCTAGAATTGTTCTACTTTCTGCTTTTTCTACATAGTTTCCTGGATAAACTTTGATTATGGCACCTTCAGATGCAGCGTCAATAGCTGCTTGTATTGTTGAAAACGCATTATATCCATATACTCTATCTGATCCTAAATCAGTCCCGATATCCGGGGTACCCCAGCTTTTATTTACCCAAATGTCCGCTAATGAGCCAGCTGTTTCAATTTTTATTGCATCAGCAACAAGATTATTTGAGTTGCTGCCATCTGTCATTATTTGAACATAATAGCCATTCTGTAAAGTAAATGTTCCTGATGTTTTATACCATTCAGAAGATGTTCCATTTGAAGCACTAGATCCGTCTGCTTTCTTTCTCTGGTTAACAACCGCTAAAGTGGCAACTTCAGTACCACTATTATTAAAAAGCTTATAGGTGGCATTGGTAACATGATTGCTCCAAACTACCCAATTGATAGAAATGGAATATTGTTGACCTGCAACTGGCAGTTGGGCATCCGTGAAGGTCCATCTTGCCCACTTTCCCGACGTAGTATTTGCGATATATTTATGATCACTATTGAATCCAGCAGCATAATTACTCCATGATCCGCTTGTAGAAAAATTTGAATCGCCATCATCGATTATATTTGAAGCACTAGGTGGAGTTGTTCCCGTAATTACAAAGACGGTAAAATGGCTTAATCCACGAACAACAACTGTTTCATTTATTTTTGTTGTTTCTTCGGTAACTTTGGTAATTTTTACTAGTTCTTCTACCGTTTCAGCAAACTTTACATCTACTTCTTTCCCCTTTGAACTTTCTGGAATCGGGAGAGAGAGATTGTAGTTAAACTCTCCATCTTTCATGTCTGATGTTATGTCGTATGCTTTATCGGATAATGAGCCTGTTTGCTTTATTTGCTCTGCAGTGAGCGTGATTTCCTCTATTTTGATGTTGCCAGAGGGAGTGGGGAGTTTCGTAAAGGTGAGCTTCACTCCGCTATTTTGTGGTGCGACATATTCTTTATTCAGCTCCACTTTTTCAAAAGTCCAAAGAGAAGGAATGGTTGTTGGCGATGCTGTGGGAGTTGCGGTTGGCTCAACAGTAGGAGCTTCTGTTGGGGCGATGGTTGGAGCTATTGTTGGAATTGCTGTTGGTTCTGAAGTTGGAGCTAAAGTAGGTGTCGATTCTGGAGTGTTTGTTGGAATTATCGATGGTTCAGGACTTGGCGTAACCGCCACTGTTGGCGTCACATCCTCTGCTGAAACTGCCTGAGGTAACAGATAAAAAACGGGTAAAAGGGACTGAAGGAAAATGGAGATAATGGAATAACATGTGACAAATCTGAAAAAAAGATTTTTCTTCATAGATGCAATAAACTCGTACCTTCTTAGCCCATAGCATACACCTTATTTAGCGGTTGTCAATACGTGCAGCTATTGCAACCCGCCCCACTCCACCAACGTAAATCCATTTCTGCTTGCCTTTTCTAATACTTGTGGCTTTAGGTCAACAACTGGCTCGCTGCTCAGCGCTTTCCAGTCAAGGAATACACGCAACACGCTGTCGGGCATCGGATTCACGTTCATCGGCACGAAGGCATTCATGTCTTTTGTCTGCAGGAAACTGATTTTATAATACGGGGTATTTTTGTCGCTCATTTTGGGTACCCAGTATGCAATCATGTCGCCCGCTTCCCTTTCTGTAAGGCCCATTTCACTTAGCTTGCCTTGCATGAACGAACTCAGGTTTTCTTTTGTAACTATCCATCCTCCCTCTGCTTTCGGATAGGAATTTTCCACGCTTTTCCCCGTCCAATAAATATAGGGGTAGGCATTCGTTTTACATGCAGTGCCTGCATACTCAGATCCAAATTTTGCTGTATCGATTTTGGAACAGTCGGTATACCGCGGCTGCAAGTCGGTGAGCATTCCATTTGGGTTTGCGCTTACGAGCCATCCATTGTTGTAGGTTGGAATTTGTGTATTCAAAGCCACTGGTGAGGCGAATGAAACGTGTACCGTTGTCTGTTTTTCAGGATAGAGATACACAACTGGCTTTCCACATCCTCCCATGAGTTTCAGATCAAACTCTCCCATCGTGGCCCATCTGCCCCATGCATCCTTGAAAAAAACAAGAGGATGTTTTGCGACGAAAGAAACATAGGTTGGCATGGATTTTCCGTCATTCACTCCCTTGAACGATTCTTCGCCCTGCTGCGTCTTTGTTTCATAAGCCAATTCGTAGAGAGGATGAGTGGAGTCCTTTAATACAAAGAGCGGATAGACGGAACTTGATGTAACCGGGCTTAAGTCTGCATCGGTAAGGGAGTCAATAACGTAGGTATCCCTGTTTCCTCCACATGCTCCCGGAAATGCCGAATCATAGGTGGAATAATAGTCTGCTGGCAGCCCCGCTGATGTCTTGGTAAGTCTCATACCCGGAAAGGGCATTGTCTCAGGATACGTGGGATAGTCCTTGAGTTTTTTTTCATTATAAAGCACTACCTGTTTCTTATAGGTGATAAGCTTCTGCTCCTCGGAGGCAAGGTTGTTTTCATATGCCGCACTATCCTTTTCTGTTGAAAGGATATACGAGTAGGCCAAGCCCGTTGAATCCACTCCATGTACGAGTGTCGTTTTATTGAGATATTTCTTTCTCGTCGCAAGAGCCGTTTTTTCTTTTTCATCCTGCGGCTGGACATTGCTCCAATCGGTTCCTCCTGTGTAGAGTGAAAGTTGCGACTGTGAAGACGTCAATTGCAATGATTTTTCAAAATCCGTTATCGGGGCATCAACATAAATATCGTATCCGCTTTTGTTCTTCTGCCCTAGTTCCACGCTTTCGATAAGGACGGAGTCTTGTCTGATAAGTTTGAATGGCGAGCCGACCTCCAGTGATGAGGGATGATCTGTGTCCAAAGCGACTGCCTTGGAAATCTTGCTTTTGTCGAGGAACATATAAGGGTTGTCCCAATCATCTTCAGGAAAGTTGGTGGTTTTGCTGTTTGGATCATCAAGGACGTAAGAGTTGTAATCTTTTGTCGCCAGGATAAATTGGAGACTGGGGCCCGGGCCCTCTGATGGGCGGATGGCAAGGACTCGTGTATATCCTTTGTAATCTCCTCTCAAATACATGCCCGCTTCATAGTAGACTATCGATTCGAGAATGTTGTTTTCCTTATCCATATCGGTTATCTTGAAAATGCCCAAATCCTTGTTTATTTTTTTCACGGATCCAGAAAAGAGTGGTTCAGCGGCTTTCTGAACTACTGGCTGTGCCAATGGCGGAGGAGGAGGCAATGTAGTAGTTGGAGTTGGTATTGGTAAGACTCCGCGGAGAGAATTTCTAGATCCCAGATAATATGCCCCTGATGCGATACCGAGAAACACGACGACTAAAAGCATTGTTAGAAGCGCGCTGAATCCCTTTTTCATAGCAGTAAGAAGAAATTGCTAATATTCAACTGATATTCAGTATAGCAAATTTGTGGAATGCAAGTCGAAGGGGTTTACAGCGAGATTCCTCCGCGCGCTTACGCTTGGTCGGAATGACACAAGAATAACATTGTAAAAAACAAGCTGGGAAAGTAGAATAAGGGTTGTTAACGGATCCGTAGTTCAGTTGGTAGAACGTTGCATTCACATTGCAAAGGTCACAGGTTCGAGTCCTGTCGGATCCACCACCCTTACTTCACTTGGGACAACAAAGAGTTAGCTTGTTTTTTACAACTCAATTGGCTATTATTACATGATATGGATATCGACTTCCTTGAAGTGGGAAAAAGCATCATCAACTTCGTAATGGATATTTTGGAGACAATCGTTTTTGTCGGTTCCCTCTTCATAGTGGTATATCTGTTCGTGGCCCAACCAAACCAAGTGAAGGGCGCCTCCATGGACCCGACATTCGCCAGCGGAGACTACATCTTCACCAGTAAAATAACGTATAAGATGCGCTCATTCCACCGAGGGGACGTCGTTGTCTTCAAGTCGCCCAATAACCCAGATATTGAGTACATTAAGCGAGTGATTGGGGTTCCTGGAGACGTGGTCATGGTAAAGGACGGCGAGGTATACGTGAATGACAGACTGCTGAAGGAAGATTACATCGCGGCAAAGACAAATCTTTGGGAAGAGGGGTTCTCCAAGAATGGTGAGGGAGTAAAAGTAACGGATGGCATGCTCTTCGTGATGGGAGACAACAGGCCCCGTTCATCGGATTCGAGAGAGTTTGGGTTTATCACTCAAGAAAGTGTCATCGGGCAGGTATTCTATCGGTACTTCCCCCCAAACAAAGCAGGCGTCATCCCAAATCCTTTTCCGGCAGATTTCCAATCACTCGGAAAAAGCGTTCCACATCTTGTCTTCGGCTTCCCCGTGAACCCTTCCACTCTATAAGGAGTTTTGTCTTCGTACGTGTTTGGGTGACTTTCGTGTCGGCCTTGAAATTTCCTTTTATTTTCGATTGGAGACCTTGGACCTTGTTTTCCTGCACATACTCCCCTTCGGAAGACACTCCATGCAGTTTCCCTCTCACGAGCTCCTCCGTCTGGAGGACGGTAAGGTTATCCCGCAGCACGATTTCATAGATATCCATTATGTCCGTCTCCGTTTTCAGGAGGGAAATGACAAACAGATGGCTCATGGAAATGAGTTTCGAATAGTATCCATCCATGATGATTTCCGAAAGTTTGTTGAGGCGCATGATGTGGCAGAGGTAGGAAGGTTTGAGTCCCAAAGCGGCAGCAAGATCCTTTACCTTGATATGCTTTTGGTGGATGAGGAAGTTGATGAGTTTTGTCTTACCGAAATAATCGGTCTCCTTTTTTATCTGTTCGATATATTCAATAACATCTTGTTCCATCGAATAATTTTATCACATGAAGACGTGACTCTTACACGACACAGATGTAGGTCTTTCCGAGATTCTTCACGAACTCCACTTTCCCTGGCTTGAGGGCCATTATCGTAAAGTCGTTTGTGAGCATTGTGCCTTCTCCAGCGAAAAAGCGAGTTCCTTTTTGTCTCATGATGATGTTACCTGCGATAACGGCTTCTCCTCCATATTTTTTCACTCCAAGTCTTCGTGCATGTGAGTCTCTGTTTCCTTTTACTGCGCGTTGCGCTTTTGTATGTGCCATATTATTTTTTTGCTTTTAGCTTTTAGCCTTTAGCTTCAAGTTATTTAATACTTAAAATCTGAACTTTCGTATATTTTGGTCTGAATCCGGTTACTTTTCTATAGCGAGCCTTAGCCTTGAAACGAGCGATTCTTATCTTGTCTCCAAGCACATGTTCAAGGACCTTTGCTTGTACTTTAGTTTCAAGAAGGGGAAGCCCAACCTCAACATCACCCTCTGGATCGAATGTTGCGACGGCCTCGAATTCTAAGCTTGCGTCTTTTTCTGCCTTCAACAAATCAACGATTAAGATGTCGTTTTCTTTGGCAATATACTGCTTTCCACCTGTTTTAATGACCGCGATTTTGCTCATAAGTAGTAAGTATACCCTACTCCTCCCCCATTTTCAAATGGGATTTTAGGACTTCAGCAGAGCAAACCCCATGCAAAGAGCCACGAAGAACGATCCTCCAAAGGAAATGAAGGGCAGTGCGATGCCTGCAATAGGCAAAAGCCCTAAGTTCATGCCGATATTCACCCCTGTCTGGATACAAAGCAAAAATGCTAAGCCTATGCTGAATAGATACTTGAAACGGGAGTCTGGATCATTTCCCTCGATGAATTTATAGGCACGGATAAACAGCATTGCGATAAGCACGAATTCACCCAAGATCACGAAAAATCCGCCGATGAAACCGAACTGTTCCACGAGGGAGGAAAAGGCAAAATCGGTATTGTTTTCCGGAAGGAAGAAAAGGCGTGATTGAGTGCCCAGGCCCAAGCCTCGCCCGAAGAACTGCCCCGACCCGACCGTGATGATAGCCTGGATCATGTTATAGGCATCGCCCTGGGAGTCTGAATGAGGTTGGACGAAGCTGATGATGCGCGCCTGTTGGTAATCATGCAGGAAAAACCAACTGAACGGAAGGAGGCAGAAAATGACGATTCCCGACACAAGAAGGTATTTTTTGGGGACATCGGAAACAAGCAGCATGAAAATGAGCACCCCGATGAACACCGTAGCGTTCCCCAAATCCGGCTGGCGCAGGACAACGAATGCAGGGAGGAGCGTGACTGCAAGTATCGAAAAATAAAAAAGCGGAGTCATTTCATGCCTCGTCCGTCCACTGAGGAGCTTGGCGAGGAACATGATGAAAAAAATCTTGAGGAACTCCGATGCCTGGAATCTGACTATGCCAAAATCTATCCACCGCTGTGAACCCTTCACTTCCAACCCGATTATGAATGTGATTATGAGAAGGGCAAAAAAAGCCCAGAATATCGTTTGGATATTCGCGATGAAAAAGCGTCTCCCGATTTTTTTGATGATGAAGAAAGCAAGGATACCAGCCAATATATAGCCCACTTGCGAAAGCCCGAACCTGCTTTTGATCCCAAACTGATTGAACGCGGAGAATATCCACAAGAATAATGAGGGAATGAGAAGCGATGTCATACCATATATTAAACTAAATTTGCAAATTTAAGCTCCTATCAGTTATTGTGTGAAGTATTTTCTGGAGTTGCGCAGGAGATGCCCTGTTTGAGCACTCGAATTAACCTCGTGCGAGTTCATCGGATGCGCAAGAACAGAAAATACGAAACAATCATCATTCATTGACCTGCATTTCTCCCGCTTTTATTTCCGATGCCAAGACTCGTCTTGAGATATACTCCTTCCACTCCATGAACTCCTCTGGAATGGTAAGCTTTATCTTTTGGTCTGGGCGCACCTGTTTTATCTTCCGTTGTTCCTGGATGCTCCGCACCAAGTCCCTCATCTTACCTTCCCGAGCAAGCTCAGGAGTAAGGACAGTATCAAAGACAACCTCGTGCTGTTCTGTCTTCCCTTTTGAAAGGACCACTTTCTTGACATTCAGTTCGGATTTGAGGATCGCAAGGAGCGCTTCGCTTTCATCAAAGACCGTGTCCTTCGCAAGCTGTATCGACACGGAACTGAGCGGTTGGCGTACTTTCAACTTGTTTTCTTTTCGCACACGATGCCCAGCTTCTGCAAGGGAACGGATGACTGCCATGTTTTTTACGATGCTCGCATTTTCGGGCTCTTCAAGATCGATCCATTTAGTAAGATGGACGGATTTCTCTCCCGTAAGATTCGTGAATATCTCATCCGTGATGAACGGCATGATGGGCGACACGGTAACGGAAAATACCGCCAATACTGCATGAAGCGTCTCATAAAACGATTGTTTATCTTGCTTGTTGTCAGAGTTGACCCACACGCGGTCCCTACTTCTTCTGATAAACCAAGTGGAAACATCATTCATGAATGCTTCCCCTCCGATTGCCACGGACTGAACATTGAATTCGCTATATGATTTTTTGGATTCGGAAACGAATCCGCTGAGCCGGCTCATGATCCATTCGTCAAGGACATTTGCTTTTTTAAGGGAGAGATTGGGCATTCCCTTCAACTCGACCTTTTCCATGATGGCATAATCGACAAAGAATTTGTAGACATTCCATACCATCAAATAGAATTGTCGGCGCACCTCATCCGCTTTCTTATAACCGAATAACATATTGTCGGTTGGATTCTGTCTTGCATACATCCATCTCATGACATCCACTCCGATCTTTTCTGCACCTTCATTGAACTCTATGGCATTCCCCCAGCTTTTGTGCATAGGCCGGCCATCCTCCCCGGTGCATGTCGCGAATCCAAGGACTGTCTTGAAGGCAGGCTTGTCTTCCATCACCGTGGACATGGCGATGAGCGAATAAAACCAATTTTTGAATTGCCCCGGGAACGATTCAGTGATGAAGTCTGCGGGAAACCATTTCTCCCATTCTTTTTTATCGGATGTATAGAGCGGTTCTCCTTGGTTGTTCTTTCGTATGGTCGAATAGGCGACAATCCCTGCATCAAGCCATGGATTTCCCACGTCATCAATTCGGTGCATTTCTTTCTGGCATTTTGGACAGGTGATAGTGACTTCATCGATAAAGGGTTTGTGTGGGGACTTGCCTTCAAAAGCAGCCCATCCACTTACCGCCCGTTTCTGTAATTCCTCTTTTGACTCGATGACATCGAATGTCTTGCAGGATTCGCATTCATAGATAGGAAGCGCAAGGCCCCAGTATCTGTTCTTTTTGCTGATGATCCAGTCATGCATGTTCTTGAGCCAATCAAGCTCGCGTTCAAGGCCAAATCCTGGAATCCATTGTATCTGTTTTGCCACGTCAATCATTCTTTCCCTCAAGGTCCGGTACTTGCCGGCCGTAGCTACTAGCGAAGGCCGGTCCATTGCGATATACCACTCGTCTGCCACTTTCCAGACCAACTCTGCCTTGCATCTCCAACAAGCCGGATAGCGGTGCTTGTAGCGCAAGGTAGCAAAGAAGAACTCGCCATTCCGATATGTTTTCATGAAATCGATGATCATCTCAGGATGTTTTTTCGCATTCTTCCCTGAAAATTCCCCGAATCCTTCCCTATAGCTTGCATCATCGTTGATGACAGGGATCATGGGAAGTCCCAACTTTCTCCCCAACATGAGATCCTCAGTTCCCGCGCTCACAGCAGTGTGGACCAGACCCGTGCCTTC
>CAZKKK010000041.1:0-9017 GCA_964553365.1 uncultured Gammaproteobacteria bacterium | reverse complement strand
GCATGTACACCCGTTGAAGCGTCTTTTTCAGTGAAGTGGCGCCAGACAGAAATCTCCATATATTGATTGCTTGGTTCTCCCGATGACCCTGGGTACATCACCAGCTGCCCTGGAGTACCGCCAAACAGGTTGCTTACATAGGAAACGGTCCGCCTTACTTCATTGATCGTCACTTCGAACGTGTCCCCCAGTTCATGCTTCCCTTTCATATCCTCATGGGTGATGGTCGTCTTAATGTTTCCATAATTATCAATGTGCCCTATGAAATACCCCCTCAATTCGGGAATGCAGTTCGATGGTTGTTCTTCCAGATCAAGTTCATCCTCCATTTCATCCATGAGATGGGCACTTACGCGCGAATAAAGATCTCGGGATCGGAATTGGCTCCCCTTATCAAGGCCCGGATAGCGATATACGTATTGTATCTTTTGCTTTAAAAGTGAAAAATCATAGCCCGCATTCGGACCACACATATATATCCCGGAGTTCAATCTGATTACGATAAACTCAGCTCCCTGGGCTTGCTCTACGCCCTCCTTGGCTTGTATTCGGGGATCTGTATTCTGGAAAAAAACCGTTTGTCCTGGTCTGCCATAGCGTTCCTCGGTCCTTACCAACTGTTGGAGGATATAAGAGGTATGGATGGTCGAGGGAGTTGAAGAGACGAAGTTTACCTGTATTTCTTTGGCATTCTTTGAGAAGCCTTCGATTGCGGTTTTAACCTCTTGGTTGGTAAGTGAATCATGTGCCCAGTCTGCGACGACGATTAATTTTTTCATAGGGATAAGAATTAAGCTAATTTGAACACCTTTCCGATAATTCCGAAAAGAACTGCAAGCGATACGATTGCTCCACAAGAAACCAGCATTATGTTTTGTCTTTTTGTATTGACATATCTCCCCATGATGTCGGGGTTATTGGCGAATCTATAAAGCAGATAGAAAATTATGGGCAAAATCATACCATTGAGGAAGTCTGCATAGAGTGTTATTTTGAAGAGTGAAAAACCAGGCTGCATGACAAAGAGAGCTGCAAGGACTATCTGGAAAATGAAGAAGCCATAGAAAAACTTGCTTTTGTGCAAGCCTTGATCAAGGCTTCCCTCATATCCGAACAGTTCAGAATACATGTATGCCGTGGAAAGCGGAACGATTGCACATCCCAGAAAGCCCGCGACAAGGAGTCCGACGCCGAAAAGTACACCAGCTAGATCGCCTGCCAAAGGACGGATGGCGACTGCCGCTTCTGCCGCGTCACCGATATGGAGCCCTCCCACATAAATAGTCGCTGCAACGGCTACCATCATGAACATAGTGAACGTATTGCTGATAATCGCAGCGGCAACCACTTCGAACTGTGATATTTTCATATCATTTGCTGTCAACTTTTTGTCTTTGATGGAGCTTGCGATGATGAACTGTCCCCATGCGGTGACGGTTGTTCCCAATACGGCGACTGACGTATAAATGAGATCGAAGCTCAATTTACCTTGAGGGATAATGATGGATTTGAACACCCGTCCCCAATCGGGTTTCACTAGGACGGCTGAGAAAAGATAACTTAAGTAAAAAAGGATGAGGACAAAAAAGAGGCGCTCTGTCTTTTTATATGATGATTTGACAAGAAAGAAGAACAGGAAGACAAGCAACAGTGGGAGATATATTCTATAGTCAAACCCAAACAATTGGAGAGCTGATTTGAGACCACTCATGTCCTGCAAGATAACGCCGAAGTTCACGACAAACACCATGAGAAGCATGACGAGCGAAATTTTCACTCCAAGTCGCTCACGAATCAAATCTGCAAGACCCTTCCCCGAAGCAAGGGCGATACGCGCCCCAATTTCTTGAGTGATGAACAAGACAACCGTAATGGGAATAAGGGTAATGAGTATCTGATAGCCAAACTTGCCTGCGGCGACGGAATAAGTAGCAACACCTCCTGCATCATTGTCAGCGAAAGCGGTAACAAGACCAGGGCCCATGACGGCCATAAGATAGAGGATGAATTTCCATCTAAATAATTTTTTCATGCATTATGAATTGAACTTACTCTCAACGATGTCAGAAATATTGTCAAAAGGAATGATTCCGATGAGCTCTTTATTTGAATCGACGATGGGAAGGGCATTCAGTCTATATTTAATAATTTTATAGACTACCATTTCAAGTGGAGTTTTAAGATGGGCTTCTATGAGGTTTTGTGACATGAACTTATAGATGGGAGTGTCTTCGTGTTGTATGAGGAGCTCATGCAAATTGCAGGCGCCGATAAGCTGTCTTTTTTGATTGACTATGTATATGTAATCCAGGGATGCATAATCGGTTGTGGTCTTTCTCATTTTTTGGATGATATCCCGTGGAGTTTCTGTAGGTTGGACGACAAAATATTCGGATGAGAGTCGTTTGGTGATAGGGGTCCGTGTAAGTGAGAGCAGTTTTTGTATTGAAGCTTGTTTGTTTCCACTAAGGAGTTTCGTAATCTCTTCCCTTTTTTTCCTTGACAGGGCCAGAAGGATATCTGCCGCTATATCGGTATCCATCTTGTTTATGATATCTGCGGATTTCTCGGGGTTCCAGGAACGGAATAAATCTCTTTGATAGTTGATATTAAGGTTGCTGATGACCTCAGTGGCGAAGTCCTTGTCAAGAAGCCTCAAGAATTTCTTGATGTTCAACTCATTCGTCTGTTCAAGATGATCGGCCAAATCCTCTGGTCGCATGTTCTGAAGTTTCGTTTCCTCTTTTTTCACGCGGATGCTTCCTCGCACCAAATCAAGAGGCTGGATATCTGCCCAGGAAAGGAAATTGGAGATGATATTGATCCCGAAGAAGTGAATCACTCTCGTCATGATATTCTCTATCTGGAGCCTTCGTAATACCCCGATAAGGCCGATATCGACTCCGGATATATAGCATTCGTAATTATGACTGGAAAGGTTGATTTGTTCATGGATGATCACATCGTTCGCACGGACTATTTTGTTTCCTGAAATATCGATGACCTGCTTGTCAAGGAGATTCCGCTTTACGTAGAGTTCATTTTCAGCCAGCTCAGATTGTGTGTAGAATTTTGCTATGCGTACGACGGAGTTGAATTTATGTACTGCATCTGCATTGATGATGGTTTTGGTGCCGTGGAAGTCAACGACTATTTTCGTGACCTTAGGTTTACTGTCTAATAAGAAGATGAGATCATCGAGATATCCTATGAAGATTCCGTCATTGGTTATCACCCTTTTCCTGTCCAGTTCGGAAAAATAGAGCATATGAAATATAAATGGCTACTCTCTAACTATTACATACTCTTTGCATACTTTCAACATGGATTATACTACAATACATAATGAATATGTATAAGAGTAAGAACACCACGCTCCAATCATGCTATTCCTGCTTTAGGAAGGAGCGAAAATTACGGCCCAGATATATTTTACTAAATTCAGAAACTCAAGTTTTTATGGAGAGTATTTTACGACTCTAAGAATGCAAGTCTGTTTCTTGACTTTCCCATTTCATGATATAATAAACCATTATGGATAAGAAATTAGGGGGGCTGCTTATTGCTTTTTTCCTTCTTTTCACCGTTTTTGCCTCTACCGTGTTATTCAATAGTCAAATTATTTCCTTTACGCGTGCGAAGGAAGATTATTCCCCGAGCGCAAAAGCCTCACTTCTTTTTGCATACCCCCTTCTTTTGAAGGCAGACGGAAAAACCACAAGCACCATCAGTGTCTTTATACGAAGCGATAAGGGAATGCCGGTCAAGGACCAAAAAGTGATTCTATCCGCGACAATGGGGAATTTAAGCGAAAGCGAGATAACCACGGATGAAAAAGGCAAAGCTACCACGACAATCAATTCTACAGAGGCAGGCATCTCCATCATTGGGGCAACTATCGCAGGCTCAGTCAAGATCACTCAACCATTATCCATTACATTCGAATAGTCCTATGACAAAAAAAATTACCAAGGTCGTTATTCCTGCGGCTGGATTCGGAACCCGATTTCTTCCTCAGACGAAGGCGATGCCTAAGGAAATGTTGCCTGTTGTTGACAAGCCAGTAATCCAATATGTAGTTGAAGAAGCTGCGCATTCAGGAGTAGAGAATATCATTATCGTTACGGGAGCGAACAAACGGGCAATCGAGGATCATTTTGATGTCCCGAATGAGGATTTGATCAAGAATCTCATGGCGGGCAACAAAGAGCATATCTTGAAGAACATCCGCAAGATCTCCGAAATGGCGAACTTCATTTATGTACGCCAAAAAGGACCTTACGGCAATGGCACCCCAATCCTTGCGGTTGAACCGATAATCGAAGATGAGCCATTCGCAGTATTGTGGGGAGATGAATTTATCTACTCGAATCCGCCACGTCTCAAGCAGATGATCGATGTTTACGAAAAATATGGTGGCATTGTCATTTCAGGCGTGAAAATAGAAAAAAAAGAAGATCTGAAACGATATGGAATCGCAGAGCTTGAACATGTCGAAGGAAATGTGCATAAAATAAAACGAATCGTGGAAAAGCCAGAGCCAGATGAAGCGCCATCCAATATAGCTACCCATGGAGGATACATACTTCCTCCCGATATTTTTGGAGCTCTCAAACGCATAAAGCCTGGAAAAGGCGGAGAGATATGGCTAGTGGACGCAATAAATCTATTGAAGGAAGAAGGGATTCCCGTCTATACAGTTGTCATCGAGAATGGCCGCTATTACGATACCGGAAACAAATTCGAATACCTCAAAACAGTGGTGGAATTCGCTCTTCAGCATGAAGAAACGCATGAGGAGTTCAAGAAGTTCCTCATGGAATTGGATTTGAAGTGATTTTCAAAGAATAAATTTCCTTATCGCGCACGCTAGGCCGTCGTGAAGGACATCCTCCGTGATGAAGTCAGCTTCATTCTTGAGTTCCTCTGTGGCGTTGCCCATGGCAACCTTCAATCCGGCGCTTTCAAAGAGAGGAAGATCGTTACCTGTATCTCCCACGACCATCACTTCTTCCCTTTTCACGTTCAACAACGATAAAAGATGCATGACTGCCTGTTTCTTGGTTGCCTCCTTATGGGTTATGTGAATATCCCAGCAATCTTTTTCCCATGATCCTGTGGGGTGGACTGCGATATCATCTATAGATTGAAACAAAGATACAAGAGCGTCCGTCTTATCCTTGGGAACATCCATGAGGTATGCGATCATTTCTGGCTGTGCCTTCTTTTCGGCTGGGGCGTACAGTCTTTGATCTTCGCTGAAGTAGAATTTATAGGGAAATCTCTTCCCTATCGAAATGATTTCTTGGACTTGGAAAGTTGACATCTCCTTACTCCAAAGCACCCTTTGAGTTATCGGATCCTTGATCTGCGAGCCACCTGCAAATATGCATGGGCTTTTTATGCCAAGTGCGGAAATGACCTTGCCTGCATTGTAGAAAAGCCTTCCTGTCGCAATAGAAACAGGAATAATTACCTGAGCTTCCTTCACGGCATTGATAGTGGCCTGCGTAGGAAGAGCTTCCTGTTTTGTATCGATAGCCGTTCCATCGAGGTCAAATATAAGGGCTTTATAGATCATAAGGTTTTGATGAAGTGAAGTCCATATTCGGTAAAACCCTGTTGCTTGTAAAAAGCGTGGGCTGCTGTTTGTGCATAGCCGGACTCGATATATATTCTATAGCAATCACGCTTTTTCGACTCACTCACCACGGCGTCCAAAAGTCGTTTTCCCACACCCACCTTACGGTACTCTTCCTTCACGTACAGTTCATCCAGTTCCGAAATGAGCTTGGGGTAACGCACGACTCTTCTAAAGGAAACAGTAGCAAATCCTATAAGGACGTCCTTTTTGTCCGCCACAAATATCCTATTTGAACTGTTTGTTAGGACTGCCGGAAAGGAGTCAAAAGAATGTTTTGAATACCTATCCTCCCCTACGAATTCGTTGTATAGATCCATAAGAGTCGCGTAGTCTTCCTTACGGGCTTTACGTATCAAAATATCTGCTGTAAGCATAGAAAAGTATATCAAACGGAGATAAATAGTGTGCTTAGAATTGAAAAAATTGTTGTTTTAGTATCAAAAGACGGGCTAGGATTTATTTTATCCGTTTACGAAGAACGGAAACATTCTTTTGGCTTCCAAACCTAAGAATGCTTTTTTTAAACCCTTGCGGAAATAAAAAAAAGAAAGGAGGTGATCCATCCGCACCTTCCAGTACGGATACCTTGTTACGACTTAACCCCCATCGCCGGATGTATCCTCCCCCGATAAATCGGGGTTCAGATATACTCGACTTTGTTGGCTTGACGGGCGGTGTGTGCAAGAGGCAAGAACGTATTCACCGCAGTGTGACTGACCTGCGATTACTACCAATTCCGCGTTCATGGGGTCGAGTTGCAGACCCCAATCCCCACTGAGAATGAGTTTAAGGGATTTGCTTCACTTTGCAGTGTTGCAATACTCTTTGTCTCCTTCATTGTAACATGTGTGTAGCCCAAGTCATAAGGACCATGCTGACTTGACGTCTGCCCCTCCTTCCTCTCCGCCAAAGGCGGAGCAGTTTCTTGTGACAAATTTAACACAAGATGGGGGTTGCGCTCGTTGTCCCACTTAAGGGCACTCCTCACGGAACGAGCTGACGACAGCCATGCAGCACCTGTGCTAGCCTTCTTGCGAACGCTCCATGTTTCCACAGAGTTGGACGCTAGCATGTCAAGACTTGGTGAGGTTCTTTGGTTTGTATCAAATTGAACCACATGTTCCACTGGTTGTGTGCCTCCCCGCCAATTCCTTTGAGTTTTAACCTTGCGGCAGTACTCCCCAGGCGATCTGCTTAACGGGTTACCTTTTCCACACCTAATCTAACCTTACGGAAAGATGAAGATGCAGATAGCAGACATTCGTTTACGGCTAGGACTACGCAGGTCTCTAATCTGCTTCGCTACCCTAGCTTTCGTGTCTCAACGTCATTTTCCTCCTAGTAATCTGCCTTCGCCATTGGTGTTCCCCAGAGTATCAACGCATTTCACTACTCCTCTCTGAGTTCCGATTACCCTTGAAGAAAATCTAGTCATGACAGTCGTATTCCCGACTCACCGTTAAGCGGCGAGCTTTAAAAAATACCTTATCAAACAGTCTACACGACCCTTTACGCCCAATAAAACCGGATAATGCTTGGAGCCCACGTATTACCGACGCTTCTGGCACGCAGTTAGCGGCTCCTTTCTCGGAGGGTACCGTCAAACCATCTTACGATGATCTTCTTCCCCTCCAACAGTAGTTTACGATACATAATATCAAAATCCTACACGCGGTGTCGCGCGGTCAGGCTTTCGCCCATTGCCGACTATTCCTGATTGCTGCCTCCCGTAGGAGTGGGGGCCGTGTCTCAGTCCCCCTCTGGCTGATCATCCTCCCAGATCAGCTACCCGTCATAGGCTTGGTAGGCTTTTACCCCACCAACTACCTGATAGGATACAGGCTCATCCCTTAGCAACCGGTAAAGGCTTTTATTCACCAAAAAGGTGAAACCATGGAAAATTACCCCCGGTTTCCCGGAGCTATGTTCCACTAAGGGGCAGATTCCTGTACATTACTCAGCCGTCCGCCGCTACTTCTCAACCTTGCGGTCAAAAAATCGCTCGACTTGCATATCTCAGGCACACCGCTAGCATTCATCCTGAGCCAGGATCAAACTCTTAAAAAAAATTGAGTGGACCCTCGGTCTACGACCGAAGTTCCTAACCCGTCTTCTGCACTAAAACAACAACTTTTCAAAGAGCAAAATTCAAAAGAAGCAAATTCCATTGTACTGTGCACTCTATTAATTGTCAAGCGGTGTTGATGCGTACCGTCTTTAAATGTTCTAGAGAGTCCCCGATTTTCAATAATCCATAGATTGTGGCCTCGGCTGCGTGTTCCGGAACGACAACTTCCATTTTCAATTCATCTGCGATAAATGCACTGAAACCGGGGATAAGTGCGGCTTTTCCGGTAAGCAAAATACCCTCCTGGAAGATGTCATTCACGATTTCGGGAGGGGACATCTCGATAAGCTCTTTTATGGTATCGATAATCAATGTATAGGTGGGAGTAAGCGCTTCCCGAAGTTCGCTTGATTTGATCTTTATCGACTTGGGAAGCCCGTTTTCGAGGGATTTGCCTCGCACGAGCTCCGTCACTTCCTTTTCGCTGAAATTGAGGCAGGCAATCTTGAGCTTCTCGCAGGTAACTTCGCCCAATATGACCCCATGTTTCAGGTGAATATAGCTTGCGATGACCTTATCCATGTAGTCCCCTGCCTGTTTGAGGGATTTATAAGAGACTATTCCGCCACCGCTGATTACGCTTATTTCCGTGATGCCAGCTCCGATATCGACCACCAAATGAGGCTTGTGGAAGAAAACATTGAAGCCAGCGCCCGCCGCTGTCGCAAGTGGCTTCTTTATCATGGACACGGTGGAACAGCCCGACTTAAGAAGTGCCTCCTCAACGGCTTTCTGTTCAATCTCGGTTGCGATGGTGGGGACTGCAGTGATGGCGTGGATGGGAGGTTTGATGAGCATGGATCTCGTATAGGGAGTTACAGCCTTATCTATATAATAGCGCAGAAGTGCCACTTCCGTGTCAAAATCAGAGACGATACCATTGACCATCGGTTTTATGATGTGGAGGAACTCAGGGGTTTTTCCCAATATCTGCTTAGCCTCGGATCCAAAAAACAGATATTCGCGCGTTGGCTGTGTGCGAAGGGCCGCACAGGTTGGCTCCCGAAGAACGACCCCCCTGTCTTTAAGGGCGATCTTTGTCGTGTGGGTTCCCAGATCAAATGCGACAGGGAGCTGCGTAAAAGGCGATATACTCTTAACGAATTTTTGTATAAAATAGAACATATGAAATTAAATCACTACACCAACACCTTTAAATATCTTTATTATATCCTTTTTTTTGTTCTCCCGTTTGTGGTTTTGCCGGTGAATTCGGAACTGTTTGAATTCAATAAGATGTTATTC
>CAZKKK010000040.1:0-9100 GCA_964553365.1 uncultured Gammaproteobacteria bacterium | reverse complement strand
GACATGTCTTTCTGCTTCATTATCTTGTTGATATACAGCCGAAACCCCTTCGGAGACGGTATGCGACCCGAGGAAAAATGGGATTTTACGATATATCCTTTTTTTGCCAAAATCACCATCTCATTCCGGATAGTCGCAGGCGAAACTCCCAATTTATACTTCTTTTCCAAGATTTCAGATCCTACAGGTTCTCCTGTATCCGTATGTTCCTGGATTATCACTTTTAAAATCTCCAATTGTCGAGCTGTTAGATCATCCATAATGGCTTGTTCACTCCGAAGCCCCAATTTTTTTATGGGGGCGAAGGGTGATTAGCAATAATATACCAACTCTGCTAATACTTGTCAATAGATAATTTTGATATACTGGAGCCTATGTATGAAAAGTATGTGTCCATTCTTTCCGTCGGTGCCTTTATTTTCGATACGAAGAAGAGATTGCTCGTGGTCAAGAAGTCGCCTGACGAACAGATAGATGCTGGCCTTTGGACGATTCCCGGAGGGAAGATCTACCCCCAGGAACATATCATAGAGGGACTCAAACGGGAGGTTCTGGAAGAAGTGGGACTCAAAATCGATTCGTTTCAATGGATCGGAGAGGATGTCTTTGAGCATCAAAATGCCATGTTCCATGCGGAGCATTTCATGTGCAGGACAACTGATTCGGCAGTGGTACTTGAATCAAAACTAACTGAGTATAAGTGGATCTCAGGATTGAGTGACATCGAATCCCTTCCCTTTGCCATCAATATCAAAAAGAGAATTGTTGAAATTTTTACGAAACCACTATGAAAATCGGAGCGCATCTTTCGATTGCTGGCGGCTATCATAAGGCGTTGGAGAGGATTGATACTATCGGAGGCAACTGCCTTCAAATTTTCTCTGCTTCCCCTCGCGGTTGGAACAGAGCCACATTAACTGAGGAATCTAGGCGGATTTTTTTGGATACAAAAAAAAGGCTTGGTATCGGTAACGTGTTTTTTCACGCATCTTATTTAGTCAACCTTGCAGATGATGGACGAATCGGTGAAGAATCCAAGAAGTCACTCATTGCTGAACTCAACGTTGCCTCGCAACTGGGCGTTGTGGGAAGCATTGTCCATATCGGTTCATTCAAGGGAAATCTGCCCGCAGTGTGGGATGTTTCTCAGGATAGGAAATATAGTGTTCTTATAAATAACATAAATGAAGTCCTGACGAATACACCGCAAGATACTTTTTTGATCGTCGAAAACGCCGGCAATAAGAAAATTGGTCAGAATCTTGATGAAATAGCCTCTATCTTGAAAGACGTAAACAATGAACGACTGAAGGTATGCCTGGACACATGCCACTTGTTCTCAGCAGGATATGCTCTATCGACAAAAGCTAAAATGGAAGATTTTTTTGGTGAGTTTGATAAAAAAATTGGACTTCGCAAACTCATTGTCTTCCATATCAATGACAGCCGAGATCCTTTTGATTCTGGACGCGACCGACATGAAAATATCGGGGAGGGCACCCTCTCCCTCGCGCCATTCAAGCTTCTTTTGAATGATAAGCGGACGTCCAACCTGCCTTTCATCATCGAAACACCTGGTTTTGATGGTAAGGGCCCGGATAAAAAGAATATAGACATCCTCAAGGGCCTTGTTTGAGTATAATAGAGCTATGACGTCACTTCCCCTTTCTATCCTCGCGTTCATGAAAACCATCCGTGAAAACGGGTTTGAGGTATATGTGGTCGGAGGTGCGGTACGCAACATCCTTCTCAACAGAGAGGTCTCCAATTGGGATTTTACGACTAGCGCTCTGCCAGAAAAAATACTCGAATTGTTCCCGGAAGATTCTTTTTACCATAATGTATACGGGACGGTAACGGTGAAATCGGAGGGAAACTTGTTCGAAATCACTCCCTATCGGAAAGAGTCCAACTATCTCGATAATAGACATCCGGAAAAGATTGAGTGGGCAAAAACACTCGCTGAGGACTTAGGAAGGCGCGACTTCACGATAAATGCTATGGCTTATGATGGAAATGAGATTACGGATTTGTTTGATGGCAAAAAACATATTGAGGAGAAAAAGATTGTCGCAGTGGGAAATCCCGACACGCGCTTCCAGGAAGATGCGCTCCGCCTCATGCGAGGCATCCGATTTGCCTCACAACTGGGTTTTTTGATTGAGGGAGAAACGATGAATGCAATGATTCGCAATGCTGAGCTCATCACTAATATCTCATGGGAGCGGATACGGGATGAACTTCTGAAAATAGTGGGCAGCGATCATCCTTCTGAAGGAATCCTCTTTCTCAAAAGCACAGGAATTTTAAAATATATACTTCCTGAACTTGACGCCTGTTTCGCAGTTCCACAAAAGAGCCCTAATCGCCATCATATCTATGATGTGGGGACCCACCTTGTCATGACTCTTAAGAACTGCCCCTCATCAGATCCGATTACCCGGCTCGCTGCTTTATTGCATGATATTGGAAAAGTGGGGACATTTCATAAAGATGAAGAATCGCAACTGATTACTTTTTTCAACCATGAAGTCGTGGGGACACTCCAAGCGAAGAGAATTGCAGAAAGGCTCCGTCTCTCCAATGAACAAAAAACGAAGCTCGTGCGTTTGATAGAGTTCCATCAGTTTACCGTCATCGAAGATCAAACTGATAAATCTGTGCGCCGTTTCATCCGGGATGTCGGCAAAGAGTATATCCAGGACATGTTGGATTTACGGACTGCCGACCGCATCGGATCGGGCTCGACCCCCACTTCCTGGCGATTGGATCTCTTCAAAAAAAGGATCATCGAGGTACAAAAAGAGCCCTTTACGGTAAAAGACCTCAAAATAAACGGACAGGATGTGATGGAGATAAAGGACATCAAACCGAGCAAAGAGGTTGGCGACATACTAGACACACTTTTTGAAAAAGTGATCAATGGGAAACTCAAAAACGAGCGCGAAGTGCTCCTTGATGAGCTTCGTAAACCTTAACCAAGGATTGCCTTTTCCTGCCCAATATAGGAGCTTTCTCCATGTCCAGGATAGATCGTCGTTTCTTCAGGAAGCGTAAGGATCGTCCGCAACGAATCCCATAAATCTTTTTTGTTGCTATATGACAAATCCGTACGTCCAACTGCTCCTGCGAATAACGTGTCACCCGTAAATAGCGCCGGCTCCTCTGGAAAATAGAAAGTGATGCCACCTGGCGTGTGACCTGGCGTAAATATAACTTGGAATTTGAAAGGGGAAATTTCCAACTGTCCGACACTCAAGTGCGTTATTGAGTTGGGAGGAAGAAGGATGGCCTTATGCCCTAAGAAATGCTCTGCCGTGCTTTCCAGTCTATCAATCAAGAATTGGTCTTTTTTGTGGAGATAGAAAGGGACAGCGAAACTCATCTGTATCTCTCCTACTGCCATCACGTGGTCAAAATGACCATGGGTAGCAAGGAGTGCGACCAACTCCAGATTTTTTCTCAGCACTTCCTCTAAAAGGAAACTCCCGTCATCAGCCGGATCGATGATTATTGCTTTTCCCTCATTTTCAAGAAGGTAACAATTCGCCTGAAGTTCACCAAGCGAATAGGTATGAATTTTCATTTCGTTTGTTTATTTCTTTCTTCTTTTTTCAAACAAAATCAACAAAGGCGTTGCAACGAATGGGGATGAATATGCTCCAGTGATAGTGCCGATCCATAACGCTGCAATGAAAAAACGAATGGTTGCTCCACCCATAAGAAGAAGGGCTGAAAGCATAAAGAAAATAGTGAGCGAATTGTTTATCGAGCGCACCATCGTTTCGCTGATTGCCTTGTCCGAAAGATCTTCGATACTGACATTACTACTCGATGTCTTCATGTATTCCCTAATTTTATCGAATATGACGATGGTGTCATGCACGGAAAAGGACATGGTTGTAAGAAGTGCCGTTACGAACATCAGATCAAATTCGGCACCGAAAAAATAGGAAAGAATTGAATACGTTCCGAGCAATACAAAAAAATCATGGCCCATCGCAAGCACAGCAGCAAGGGCAAAGTTGAATCCCTTGAACGAAAAACTCATATAGATGAGGATCCCACAGATAGCCAGAAGAGCCGCAACGATTGTTTTTTGTCCTGTCTCTTTTCCGAGGGTCGGTCCGACGGTTTCATACCGAAGAGTTGTCACTTCATTCTTATTTATCTTCTTTACTTCATCCTGGATCTTTTTCTCCTGCACGTCGGTGAGGGCATTTGTCTGTATGTTGAGGACATCGCTTTGCATGCTTATATGAACCGCTCTCAGCTTCATGGAGGTTAGGATTTTTTCCACATCCTTTGTTTGCACTGGTTTTTTAAGCTTATAGCTCATCGTCGATCCTCCCGTAAAATCTATCGAGTATCGATAGCCGAATCGAAAGAATGAATAGAGCCCGGACACAATAACGATTGCCGATATCGTCACATAGAGCCAAATATATTTATGAAAACGGATCATATTTCTTTTTTATAAAATGTTTGTATTAATCGTTTAGTGATGACTACTCCTGTGAACAGACTTGTTGCGACTCCAATCCCAAGAGTAAGCGCGAATCCCCTCACCATACCGAACTGAGGTAAGAATTCCCAATTAAGTGGGTTGAATAAGATGAATGCAACGAGCATGGTGGTGATATTCGCGTCCTTTATGGCATCCAGTGCGCGGCCAAACCCAAGTCGGATAGCCGTCTTGAAGTCTTTTCCCTTTCTTTGTTCTTCCTTTATGCGCTCAAAAATAAGTATATTTGAGTCAACGGCCATACCGATAGAAAGGATGAAGCCAGCAATTCCCGGAAGTGTCAACACGACCGGAATCGCTCTGAACATGGCGAACGAAAGCATGCCATACAATGCGAGAGCGGCTACAGATATGACACCCAGCTTTCCATAGTAACCAACCATAAAGATACAGACCATCAAGAGACCAATCCCTCCCGCAATAACGCTTTTTTGGACGTCTTCTGCACCTAAACTGGGTCCGATATTGCGCTGTTCAATTAATTGAATGGGAAGAGGTAAAGCTCCCGAATTGATTGCGATTGCAAGCTTTTTCGCTTCATCCGTTGTGAATGAACCCGTAATAACGGCACTTCCATCGATGATCTTTTGTTGAACGGTTGGAGCTGAAATGGGGAAATAATCTAAGAAAATGCCGACCGGTTTACCTATATTCCGTCCCGTCACCTGCTCAAATAATTTCGCTCCTTCGGCGGTGAAGGTAAGGGAAACTTGAGGTTTCCCATCTTCTGGATTAAATACAACAGCAGCTTTTTTGATATGTTTACCATTCATTCCTGTATCTTTATTGAGCCGTTCAAGGAGGGATGCGGTAGTTGCGATCTTCGGGTCTATTGGTCCCTCTTCTATAAACCGCAGCTGCGCCGTCTGGCCGATGAGGGTCACCGCCTGGGAAACATTCTCCAGTCCTGGCAAGTCCACTGTTATCCTTTGCTCATTCCCTGATTTTATATTCTGTACAAGCGGTTCGGATACGCCAAAGAAGTTCACTCTCTTTTCGATGATGTCGCGTGCAGATACAAGGGCATCATTGACATCTTCTGCTTTTATTCCTTTTGTGTCTACTTTGAAGACAAGATGGCTTCCCCCTTTTAAATCAAGACCCAATTTTGTCTTGAACTCCTTTTTTATCTGCAATCCGAGAATCGAAGCGTTTATCGAAATAGGGTTTATGACAAAATTTACTTTCGATTTGTTTACATTAAACTTTACCGGGACATTTTCCGGTAAACACATACCGATAAGTATCACGAGAAGAACGATATAAATAAATCGACGACTGTTCATAGGTTATTTCATGAGTTCTTCTTCAGAACCGCAAATCATAATTTTGGGAGTACGCAAAAAACGCCATAAAAAGGGATCATTATTCCGTTTTCTAAATATAAATTCATCTTCAGTCATAACTGTATAATCAATTTGCCGTCCACTTTTTTCCTCCATTCTTTTGATGAATGCCTCAATTTCTGGAATGATGATCATTCCTACAAGAAGGAAGTATACTTCATCTTTTTTGATGGGTTGCTGTTTGATGAATTTTATTGAAAGTGCCGCGAATTTTATCTTACCCAGACGAGGGGCATTTTCATGTATCGCCAGAGGGAATGGACTCATCTTGGCGAAGATACGAAGAAACTCCTCGTAAAAAATATAGGATTTATTTAATGTATAGAATGATTTATTAAGTCTTTTCTCCTTGAAGAGGATTTTTGCCTTCTCAAGGATATCCAACTCTCGTTTGACCGCATTCACTTCCTCATCAACTGCTCGCACGATGTTTCTCAGATAATAAAGCTCAGTGTGATGGGTAAAAAAGAGATCAAGGATTTTTCTCCGTGTCTTCGAGGGAATAACTGCCGCTAACATAAATAGATATAATGATATTAATAAGTCACTTTATTGCCCGTTGGAAGTATTTCCACAAATACTTTCCCCCGCACTATCGAAATTTCCTTATCGTTCTCATCATACCATTTCATCCTTGACTCAGGATCTGCTTTTTTCCAAGTCGCTTTGATGGCGTTTCCGTTTTGGAAGACAAGAGCGTCTCCCTCGCCGGCTAAGTCATATAAAATATGTCCACCTTCATATCCATCATTGGCAGGTCTTTCATCAGAGAAGACAACTACGATGTTTTTTGCCTCGAGTTGTTTTCCGGTGTTTTTGTCAAAATGTGGCTTGCCGCCATTTACACGAGCATAAGTATTTTTTGTCTTGTTGTAATTCCATACCACTGAAAAATCATTGGCGAATGCATTCCAAAAACTAAGCTGGACCTTGCTCGTTGTTCCCCTATCAGCTACCTTCGCGTCGTCCGCGAATTTCCATGATTCGAATGTCTTATCCCATGAAACTCCCTCTTCATCAACATTGGTCAGGAGACGCTTTGTCTTTGCATAATCCCATAACTTTGTAGTTGAAGAATATACTGTGTGCTCTGTCGCAACATTGGGAAGCCGTTCGTAGTCTCTCCAATAATAGGGGAATGGAACGCCGAATTGATTCATGTCATTGTACGAGTCCCAACCGATTTTTCTGATTATGCCGAGAGCATCTGCCTTTGCCCCATTCGCGCAACCGGATCCTGTTTCTGCATCACAGTTCGCACCTCCTACATGGCCGTACAAGGGATATTCACCATATTCTCTAAGCATATTCATGAAGTGAACACGAGCCGATCGGACAGGTCCGACAAAAGGAGCATCTTGACAGTAAAATAGTGCGAGGAATCGACTTATTCCTCCTTCTGCCACTGCCTCATACACGACGTCTGCGGAAGAGATGCCCGATTGTGGACGTGCCTCGACATGATTTTCAATCATTATTCCGAGCGGTCTTCGGGTTACCCATTTGTCTTTTTGTGCTTTCGTCATCATCTGTCCATTGATTGGGCACGCTTCCGTTTTTGGCTCAGTAGATTCCTCTTCAGTGGGTGTTGTACTAGTTTTTGCAACAGGAGCTTTTTTTGCATTTTGAATAGACTGCATTATTCCATAGGTGCCACCAAATGAAATAATCCCCAGAAGAACAACCAACCCAATCGCTTTTTTAATATCCATAAGAATACATCTTACAAAAAATTAGTAATAGAATCTATATCGCTTTATTAATCGCTTCCATTTCCTCTTTCGTCAATTCTAGGGTTTCGCCTTTTCCTTCTTTAATCTTCTTAGTATAAACTCGTATTCCATCGGGGATATACATGAAATCTATTACGATGCCGCTGTGAAGATTATTCAACAACGCGATGACAAAACTTTTTTCACCCTCTGTTTTTCCCAATGCATGGAACTGTACTATCCCTATTTTACGATACATATGGGCAGATGCAATCTGAAGTTCCTGTAATTTTTTTTCAAGGTGTTCTTGCCTGTTTTCGCCCTTTTCAGTCTCCCGGATGAGCATATCGAGGATGCTGTCAATCGAATGGACGCCGGACCTTTTAGTCAATCTTCTATAGTGGTTTCGCAGCTTCAGGACAATGAAAGTTACTAATGCGAGCCACCCGAACATAAGTGCCAAAGTTATATTTACAACCATGCCTTACATTTTATCCACTTTACAAAGGGCTGTCAATATGATTACAATTACACCATGCCTAAAAAAACACGCCTGCACAAGCTTAGAAATCAGGTGAGAATGAGCGGGCTTTCCGAGGGTACACAAACACTTGCAGTCCAGAATGATTTCTTGTCCGGTGATACTTACTTTAAAAAGGACCTGTTGAAAAGCATTTTTTTCGCAGTATTAATATCTGTATTTGAAATTGCATTATATTTCATTTATTATCTGCGTCTATTTGAAAGGAGGTGAATAACCTATGACAACATCAATGTATTGTGTAAAATGTCGAGCAAAAAAAGATGTTACAGATCCTGAAAAAGTTACCATGAAAAATGGTAAGCCAGCAATGAAGGCAAAATGCCCAACTTGTGGAACAGGTATGTACAAGATTGGATCAAAGTAATTTAAGATTACCATCCAAAACAAAAGCCATTCTGTAAAAGGAATGGTTTTTGTTTTATATAAGAGGAAATTCCTCTATTTTCGTAAATTTTCTTCCTTCACTATTTTTGGAACTCGAATACAAAGTGAGGGCATTGACTGGATAGGAAATGTCAATCTCTGTTTTCTCCAATGTCTTTCTCAACAAGAAAAACTGTTGCTTTGAAGAGCGAGGTGCACGCGCGATACAAGTATGAAATACAAAAGGTCTTTGCTTTACGAATGTGGGATAGGTCACTTCAAGTGAATGCACGATTTCATCAATCTTTTTTTCCCTGCGATATGTCATATGTAAGACGAGTTCAGTCGTTTGAAACATGTCGAGTCCTAATCCATAAAGGGTAAATCGTTCTTTGTCATAAAGTGTCGTCTTTATGGATTCAATCAGTTTTGTCGTATCTTCAACCTCTCCGAAAAACTGGAATGTTGCATGGTACGAATCGGGATGAACCCATTTGAAAGAGGGGTATGTCCGTATGAGGGGAATAAGTTGTTTGTAGAGCGATTCTCGTTCTGTTTGTGGAAGCTCAATCCCTAAAAATAGGCGCATAGGTTATAAGTTGTGAACTGG
>CAZKKK010000039.1:0-9146 GCA_964553365.1 uncultured Gammaproteobacteria bacterium | reverse complement strand
ATCTTTGAGTGTACCTGTACATGTTGGTGCCTCCACATGTAAGGGAGCTTTTGAATAGTGGGATACGGCTTTAAGCAATGCGGGAATTCCTCCAGCTCTATGGACATCCTCGACATGAATTTCCGGGCGAGAAGGGGAAACCTTGCAGATATGGGGAGTCACTTTTGAAAGCTTATCCACTCTCTTCAGGTCATAGGGAATGCTCGCCTCCATGGCAAGGGCCATCGTATGGAGTACCGTATTCGTCGATCCGCCCATCGCAAGGTCGAGTATGAATGCATTATCGATCGCATCTTTCGTCACGATGTCGGATGGTCGTATTTTTTTCTTGATCAGGGTATGTATCACTGCAGGTATTTTTTTGATGAGGGCGATTCTCGCTGGGTTCACTTCCCATTTACCTTTCTCCTTATCTAGCCACCGTGCGGCAGGTATCGTGCCGTTACCAGGAAGCGCAAGGCCGATCGCTTCAGCGAGACAGTTCATGGAGTTTGCGGTGAACATCCCCGCACAACTCCCACAGGTCTGGCATGCGGAGTCCGCAATCCGCATAAGTCCCTCTTCAGATAGCTTTCCCGCTGCATGTTGTCCGACGCCTTCAAAGACGGATATGAGATCCGTATTGTCCTTGCCAGCGAGCATAGGCCCTCCACTCACATATACCGAAGGGATATCAAGGCGCACCATCGCATTCAACATTCCAGGGACAATCTTGTCACAGTTCCCAATACCGATCCATCCATCACAAGGATGTGCAGCGATCACCGTTTCGATCTGGTCGGTTATGAGTTCTCGGGAAGGGAGGGAGTATTTCATTCCGAAATGTCCCATCGCAATCCCGTCATCTACGGCCCCGCCGATGTTGCAGTACCATACATTGAAGCCTTTCTTTTTCAGGTCATCTACCAACAGTTCTCCCAACTGTTGCAGATGGATATGTCCTGGAATGTGTGTTGTGTAGGAATTGACGACGGTGATGAACGGTTTCTTTCTATCCGCAAGATGGGAAATGACGCCTGCAGCCATCATGAGGGATGCAGCAGGCAGCATGTGGAATCCTTCAGCTACAATCCTACTACCTTTCTTCTGGAGATTTTCTATTCCTTCGTTGATAAAATGTCTCTTCATAGGAAATCAAATAAGGTAATTGAATAATAAATCATCGGAATGGATAAGCTTGAAATTGATCTCATTTTTTTTCATCCGCCCGATGAGCGGATCGTAGTCCGCACTATCTTTGAGTTCTATGCCAACAAGTGCCGGCCCCTTTTCCTTATTGCTTTTTTTTATGTACTCGAACAGGACGATATCATCGTTCGCTCCGAGCACATGGTTCAGGAACGTCTTAAGTTGCCCTGGTTTTTGTGCGAACTCGACAATGAAATAATGCTTTTTCCCTTGATAGACGAGGCTTCGCTCAAGGATTTCCTGGTACCGCATGATGTCGTTGTTCCCTCCGCTGATGATACACACCACGGTTTTGTTTTTGCACGTTTCCTTAATGGAATCAAGGGCGGCCACGGTGAGGGCGCCTGCAGGTTCTGTCACTATCCCTTCACTTTGATAGAGCTCAATCATAGTCGAGCACACCTTTCCTTCCGGTATGCAGACAATCGTATCGACATATTTTTGGGCGAGGGAGAGCGTCAAGTCGCTTACCATCCCGACAGCCGTCCCTTCGACGAATGTATCGATTTTTTCAAGAGGAGTCACTTTTTTGTTTTGTATCGAGCGATACATGCCGGGAGCGCCACTTGCCTGTACCCCCACAACCTTTATATTTTTATTTTTGTTTTTTACGTAGGTCGAAATCCCTCCGATCAAACCACCTCCACCTATCTGGGAAACGACGACCTCTACAGAGTCAAGTTCCTCTATTATTTCCTTTCCGATTGTCCCTTGTCCTGCAATAACAAGGGCGTCATCAAATGCACTCACATATACCGCATTCGTTTTCTTTGCATATTCCTTCGATGCGCGTGATGCCTCGTCGTAATTTGCCCCGACCAACCGTATTTCTACATATTGTTTCCCAAAATTGCGCACTTTATCAATCTTTTGGTTTGGGGTGACGGTTGGCATGAAAATGACCCCTTTTATTTTGAGTAGTGAGCAGCTGAGCGCAACTCCCTGAGCATGGTTTCCTGCGCTTGCGCAGACGACCCCTCTCGCTTGCTCCTTCTTGGTCAAGGTTGCCATTTTGTTGTATGCTCCCCGTATCTTGAATGACCGCACTTCCTGGAGATCTTCCCGTTTGAGGTAGATCTTTGCATGATAGTGTTCGGAGAGCCGTTTGTTGTACTGAAGCGGTGTCTTCGAGACGACATTCTTAAGTCGTTCGGCCGCTTCATCTATAGAATTAAGTGTCACTGCCATATTATTTTGATAGTATTTTTTGTAATGCATCTATATATGCTTTCACCGAAGCGACGACGATATCGGTATCCGTCCCAAATCCGTAATGGAGTGTATCCTTATATTTCACTTGGATATGCACTTTCCCCAAATCGTCGCTTCCTCCTGTCATCGCTTGGATAAGAAACTCATCAAGTCTCACCTTCTTCTTTATTAACTTATTGATTGCACTGAAAGACGCATCTACCGGTCCATTCCCGGTCGCTGTTGCGGTAGTTTCAACGCCATTTATAGAAAGCTTTACCATCGCAAGGGGTTTGACTGGATTTCCACAAATCACTTCCAGCAAATTGAGTTTTATCATGTCACTGGATGAATCAGTGCCCATAAGGAGTTTCAGGTCGTTGTCATTTATCTCCCTTTTTTTGTCGGCGAGGGTCAGGAATTTCGTATAGATTGTATCCAAATCTTCTTTACTCACCACATATCCCAGACTTTTCAATCGATGGACAATTGCCGCCCTTCCGCTTCGTGCCGTGAGGATAATTGATGAGGAGGGAATCCCGACATCCTTGGGATTTATGATTTCGTACGTCTCACGCTTTTTCAATAGTCCATGTTGATGTATTCCGGATGAATGGGCGAATGCATTCCTTCCCACGATCGATTTGTTTGCCTGAACCGGCATCCTCATCATCCGTGAGACCAATTTACTCGTGCCATATATCTTCCGCGCGTTGATATTCGACTTAAGCTTGAGTTCGTTATGCGTTTTCAGTATCATCGCGATTTCCTCAAGGGCGGTATTCCCTGCGCGCTCTCCGATCCCGTTCATCGTCACTTCGACCTGACGAGCCCCATGTATGAGTCCCGCCATGCTGTTTGCGGTAGCCAGTCCCAGATCGTTATGGCAGTGAACAGAGATGATCGCTTTCTCGATATTTTTTACGTTTTCCCGCAAATAACGTATCCTGCTGCCGAACTCATCGGGAAGGCAATAGCCCGTCGTATCCGGGATGTTGACCACCGTCGCACCTGCCTGTATTACTGCCTCTACCATCTGCGCGAGGAAAGAAAGATCCGCCCGACCCGCATCCTCCGCGTAAAATTCTATATCTTCGATACTTTTTTTTGCGTATGAAACGGCACCAACTGCCTGTTCCAGGATTTTCTCTCTCGTAGAATTGAATTTATATTGGATGTGGACATCGGAAGCCCCTATTCCGGTATGGATCCTTTTGTGCTTTGCGAATTTCAGCGAAGCAACCGCAGCATCGATATCCTCTTTCCTTGCTCGGGTCAGTGCACATATAGTAGGAGTAGTTACCGCTTTTGAAACCTCAACGATCGATTTGAAGTCGCCAGGGGAAGAGATAGGGAAACCTGCTTCAATAACATCGACCCCCAATTCCTCAAGGGCTTGGGCAATCTCTATCTTTTCAAGTGTGTTTAATTGGCAGCCGGGCACTTGTTCACCGTCCCTCAAAGTCGTATCAAAGAACAACACTTGGTTTTTCATATGGTTTGGTTTTCAGGACGCAACTCCCTAACTTTCTTGCCTGTTTGCCACATTTCGGAATCATTCATTTTTTTCAATTCTGCATCAAGTTTTTTACGATAATCTTTTTTGCTGTTTTTCTTTATGACGACCTCCGCTTCCTTTCCGCTTTTCACGCGAGAATATAATTCCTTGAAGACAGGATCGACCGCTCTCCTGAATTTTCCTTTCCAATCTAGTGCACCTCGTTGGGCAGTAGTTGAGCAGTTCGCTATCATCCAGTCGGCACCTTTTTCCCCGATCATGGGATAGAGGCTTTGTGTCGCTTCCTCAACCGTTTCGTTGAACGCCTCGCTTGGGGAGTGGCCCATTTTCCTCAGGAGATTGTATTGTGCCTCCATAACTCCAGCGATCGCTCCCAGAAGTATCCCTCGTTCCCCAGTAAGGTCCGAATTTGCTTCATTCGCGAAAGTCGTCTCGAACAGGTATCCAGCGCCAACACCTATCCCTAAAGCGACGACCTTATCGAACGCCTTTTTTGATGCATCTTGGAAAATGGCGTAGCTCGCATTGATTCCTTTACCGGCGAGGAAATGTTTTCGTACGGTCCTTCCGGCTCCCTTAGGTGCAACGAGAATGACGTCGACGTCTTTTGGGGGGATTATCTTCGTGTGTTTTTTATAGGTGATACCGAACCCGTGTGAAAAGTAAAGGGTCTTGTTTTTCGTGAGGTATTTCTTTATCGTGGGCCACAGTGCGATTTGTCCGGCATCGGATAACAGATAGGAAATGATTGTCCCTTTTTCCGCTGCCTCTTCGATGGAAAAAAGCGTTTTTCCGGGAACCCATCCATCCTTTATTGCTTTGTCCCACGAGGGGGAAGGGTTTCTCTGTCCCACGATGACGGTGAACCCATTATCCCTCAGGTTGAGTGCCTGTGCAGGCCCTTGGACTCCATATCCGATCACCGCGATAACCTCATCACGCATTACGGAAAGCGCTTTTTTTAATGGGAACTCAGACCGGGTTACAACCGTCTCCTTAACCCCACCGAAATTTATCTTTGCCATAGGAAAACAATGAAAATAATAATTAGGACAAGCGGATATCCGATACACTGGCACCCGGTGCTATCATCGGAAATACATTCCCTTCATTTTCCACACCAATTTCCAATAAGTATGAGCCAGGGGAACAGAGCATTTTGGTCAAGGCATCCCTCAGTTTGCCTCGATCAACGACTTTGTTCGCCTGCATCCCATATGCCATCGCGACTGCCACCAAATCAGGACTCTGCATTTTTGTAAACGAATATCTTTTTTCGAAAAACATCTGTTGCCATTGCCTCACCATCCCCAAAAAATCATTGTTGAGGATTATTATTTTCAGCGGCATCTTTTCCTGGGCTATCGTGCCAAGTTCCTGCATATTCATCTGGAAACCGCCATCCCCCATAATCGCGATGACTTGGCTTGATGGTTTCGCGATTTGAGCACCCATAGCGGCAGGAAGGGCAAAGCCCATTGTCCCCAAACCTCCGGAGGTATAGAACTGGTCGAATTTCTCAAATCGGTAGTACCGTGCGGCCATCATCTGGTTCTGGCCCACATCCGCGACGATGACCGCTTTCCCCTTGGTCAACTGCGAAAGGGTATCCATGACTTCCGCCATGAGGATTTTCCCTTCCTTCGGATGGGTCTGTTTATGGATGACTTCATCAAACTCCCTCCGTTCCATTTTCTTGAACTTCTGCAACCATTGTTTATGGGAAGCGACATTCAGAAGGGGGAGTAAAGCGCGAAGTGCCATTTTCGCATCAGAATGGATAGGGACTTCCACCTGGATATTTTTGTTTATTTCCTTCGCATCAATATCTATATGGATGATACGGGCTTGAGGGGCGTATGTCGCGATAGTGCTTGTTACTCGGTCGTCAAAACGCATACCTATGGCCAGGATGACATCCGCTTTATTGGTCAAAACGTTGGGGGCGAAGTTGCCATGCATTCCGACCATTCCCATATATTGCGGATGCGATTTTTGGATAGCCGAAAGACCTAAGAGCGTGCAGGCGACAGGGGCATTCGTTTTTTTTGCCAATGCCAACAGTTCTTTTTGCGCCTTGCTTATCAGTACTCCGTGCCCTGCGATGATGATCGGTTTTTTTGCATCGTTGAGCAACTGTGCCGCATGGAGAAGTCTACGCTTATCGATGTATATATTATTTTTCCTGTTAAGTATTTTTTTATTGCCGAAATATATTCCCGTTTCCAGTTGTGCACTTTTTGCGATATCGATAAGGACCGGTCCGGGCCGACCTGAAGTCGCATGGTGGAACGCTGTATGTATCGCTTCCTCTATCTGCTCCATTTTCTTGATCTGGACATTCCATTTCGTTATCGGTTTCGTTATCCCGATGATATCGACCTCCTGGAACGCATCCGATCCGATGAGGTGTGCGGCAACTTGGCCCGTGATGCAAACAAGCGGTATCGAATCCATCATGGCATCAGCTATCCCCGTCACCAGATTGGTCGCACCGGGGCCGGATGTCGCAAAGCATATTCCTGGTTTTCCGGTGATGCGGGCATATCCCTCGGCGGCATGGGCTGCGCCTTGTTCATGTCTCACCAAAATATGCCGTAACGTCTTGGAATAATCATAGAGCGCATCATAGAGGGGCATGTTAGCCCCTCCTGGATAACCAAAGATGGTATCTACATTTTCCGCAATTAGGCATTTTACTATTGTTTCAGCACCGGATAATTTCATACGATCATGTTTTTAATTTTGTACACCATGCACTATATTTCTTTTCGTTTCCGCGGACTATGTTGAAAAATAAGTCCTGGACTTTCGCCGTGATTGGCCCTCGTTTCCCGGTGCCGACTTTCCTGTCATCCACTGCAGCGATCCACGAGACTTGAACCCCGGTCCCAGAGAAGAAAGCTTCATCACAGACATACAATTCGCTTCTGTCGATCGTTCTTTCCTCAACGGGTATCCCTAAATCCTTTGCAATCTGGATTATCGTCCGTCGGGTGATGCCTTCCAACACATCATCGGTCTTTGCGCTTGTCACCAGTACCCCATCCCGCACGATGAATAGGTTTTCCGCAGATCCTTCTGCTACGGTTCCCTCATGGGTGAGGAATATAGCTTCATCATATCCATGTCTTTCCGCTTCCGCCCTGGCAAGGGCAGAATTGATGTATCCCCCGGATATTTTCGCCCGTGAAGGTATAGCGTTATCCGCGATGCGTCTCCATGAACTCACCCCAACGGTCAGTCCTTTATCGACTGGGAGATACTCTCCAAGCGGGATCATATAGAGAGCGAATTTGAACGTGGAATCTCCTGAAAGATTGGGGGACAGATTGGTGCTTCCCGCATAGGCAAAAGGGCGAAAGTATGTATCGGTCTGTGGTTTGTTTTTCTTGACAAGTTCTGTCAATATATGTACCAACTCTTTTTGTGAATAATCGAATCCGACCCCAATCACATTGAGCGAGGAAAGGAAGCGTTTGAAATGGTCTTCTACCCTGAAGACCGAAAGACACCCTTCTTTTTTATTGTAGTATCCTCGGATACCTCCAAAGACACCGGTCCCATATTGGAGGGCATTGGTCATGATGGATACGTTCGCATCCTTGATGTCCACATAGGAATTGTTAAAAAAAGCATAAGAAATGGATCTGTTGTTTTTCATACGTCAATTACGCTAATTTATAAACTATCGCCAAGACGAGCGCGAACAGCAAAAATTCACCCATATTACTGAAAAACCCGCCTTTTGGGCGGGTGCTTTATAAAAAGGTTTTTCCTTTTTATCACTATGCACCCGCCTCCGTAAGGAGGACGAGGGACATAATAATAAGGGAAAAATTTCTTTGACTCATTCTGCTATTAGTATAGTAAATAAAATTGAAATAGCAACAACTGTTTTTTAATGTTGCTTATTTAGCCTCGATTTTGCTGAATCCGGTCAGTTCCTGCAATACTTTCGGTATGAGGATCGACCCATCTGCCTGCTGATTATTTTCAAGCAACGCAATCAGTATACGAGGAGACGCGACTGCCGTATTATTGAATGAATAGCAGAAAGCGGTCTCTCCGGTTTTCTTTCTATATTTTATCTTGAGTCTTCGTGTTTGGAAGTCGCCCATGATGGAGTTGCTCATCGTTTCCCCATACCCTTTGCGTGAAGGCATCCATGTCTCGATATCGTACTTCTTCAATTGCGGTTCACCCATGTCGGCGGTGCACATAAGGAGCACGCGGTAGGCGAGTCCCAATTCCTGCAGGATCTCTTCCGCATTCTGTTGCAGTTCTTCATGCACTTTGCGCGCATTTTCCATGTCATTGCTTCCGATTACCACCTGTTCTATTTTCCAGAATTCATGGACACGATAAAGGCCTTTCGTATCCTTGCCGTATGATCCGGCTTCACTTCGGAAACAAGGTGAGAATGCGACGAACTTTTTTGGCAAATCCTTTTCTGCCAAGATCTCGTTACTGAAGTAGGAAGTGATGGGGATTTCTGCGGTGGCCGAAAGATATGCATCATCATCCTCTCCATTCAGCTTATACAGTTCCTTCTCCCCCCAAGGAAGATGGCCCGATCCGAATAAGGTTAATTTCTTCACTATAGATGGAGCGATCACCGGCGTATATCCCTTCAATGTCAATTTCTTGAACACATACATGAGAAGCGCCATATGCAATATCGCAGCTTGGTTCTTCAAGAAGTAGCCGCGGTATCCCGACACTTTTGTCCCTCGCTCAAAATCGATGATGTCAAGATCCACTCCAAGTTGGGTATGGTCTTTGATAGGGAATGAGAATGTAGGTACAGTTCCCACCTTGCGTATTTCCTGGTTGTCTTTTTCATCCTTCCCGATAGGTACTTCATCCAGTGGGACGCTCGGGACGAAGGAAAGCAGACGATTCATCTTTTCTTCGGCTATCGCCAAATCTCCCTCTATGGTTTTCAATAAGTCTTTCAGTTCCTTTCCTCTTTTTTTCGTTTCTTCCGTGAAGGGTTGTTTTGCTATTTTATTCCTTTCCTCGCGAAGCACTTGCGCTTCCTGTATTTTTTTTCTCCGTTCCTCATCGAGTACGAGGATGCCATCAATATCAGCCTCTCGCTTCTTATTCTTGAGTGCATCAAGGACTTTTTGTTTGTTTTCGCGGATATAATCGATGGATAGCATAGTGATTCCTATTATACATCACTTGCGGCGTAATAGTCAAAATGTACTGCTAAAAACACTACTTTAGCCTGTTACAATAC
>CAZKKK010000038.1:0-9289 GCA_964553365.1 uncultured Gammaproteobacteria bacterium | reverse complement strand
GGATGATATAAAATGGAATAGCCATGAGGGTTGAGGGTGGCTGGGCGGGTTTTTCGATGAATTGGATAAGTTTATTCCTTTCCACTACCGCACATCCGAGCTTATTGCGGATGCGTTCCACGTCTTTTCCGTCATAAACCGCAGTCGTAATGCTTTTATATTGTTTATATAGACGTATCAGATCTTGGAGCTTAAGTGAGGTGTATGTATCGCTTGCGAGGACAAGGACATCTTCCTCTATCTTTTCTGAAGAAAGTACGAACTGCATATCCTTAATTGCTCCATTTTTTTTCGATTCATCGGAAATGCCGTTATTAAGAACCGATATGTCTGTCTCTGGAAATGCATTGTGAATATGTTTTTGGAAGAGCGGAAAAAATGCGTTGTTCGTGACCAAAGTAATATGTGAGATGTCTTTCTGCTTAACGACGTCATCGATAAGGTAGTCGACGATAGCCCTTCCCTTGATGGGAAGAAGCGCTTTGGGAAAGTTCTGGGTTAATGGATAGAGACGTGTGGCGAAACCGGCGGCAAGGATAATACAATGCATAGGACATTATAATATGGTTTTTTATTTTAAGCTAACCTGCTCCGTTTATCATTTTTTCGGTGCCGGTGGATCCTTACAGCTAAGGACTCCAATGTCACCTCAAAAACAATAAACTTCGCAGTACTGTCGGTCTTCAAATATTCAATATCGATATTATTGGTACAATTACCTTATGATAAAGAAGATTCATTTGACGCCGGAGGGATTGAAGGAAAAGGAGCAGGAACGGACTGAATTGAAGTTGCAGCGAGTTGAAGCTGTAAGAGAGTTGGTCACTGCTCGGAACATGGGAGACCTGTCGGAAAACGGCGCATATAAAGCCGCCCGATTCCGCCTTTCCGGGATCGATAGACGGTTGCGCTACCTTGAGGGAGTGCTGCGAAGGGTGGTAGTGACGGAAAAAAGGGTTGACGGGCGGGTAGGGATTGGTTCACAGGTGAAGGTCAATGATGGCGAAAAGGTTTTGGATTTGACGATCGTCGATGGACATGAGTCGGACTTCATGCGAGGAAAAATTTCATTGTATTCCCCTATCGGACGGGCGTTAATGGGAAGAAGGGCCGGAGATGAAGCGGACATCGTAACTCCTGGAGGGAAAAAAACATTCCAGATCATCCACGTTTCTTGAGGGACATATATTTCCTTCTTTTATCTTCAGGAAATCGTTCGATCGCATAGCGGAGCATTGTCCGTGGCATAGTCGCTCCATATTTATCCAGAAAAAGCTCCTCTTCCTTGAGCCCTCCCCTCTTTCCTATTTCCCGCAACATCCATCCAGTAGCTTTTTGGATAAGGTCATGGGGATCATTGACAAGCATTTCAGTAAGGGCGAGTGCCCTGTCATATTTCCCATATTTTATATCATAAAAAGAGGCAAGCATCGCAACCCTTTTTTTCCAAAGTGATGATGATTTTACGAATTCATACAACGTCGTATAATCTTTATCGAACAAATAGTTCCCTACGATGTTCGGGGACGATAGATCGACAAGATCCCAGTTGTTTATGAACTCCACATTTTTCATATAGAGGTCAAAAATACGCTTCTTGACACTATCATCCCCTCTTTCATATTGGGCTATCAATAGGAACAATGCAATAAGCCGATATTCATGGATGGGACTTTGAAGAAGTTTTGAGACGTCGTTTAAGGTAATATTATTGAATTGCTTGGCTATTTTCCTTTGGAGGGGAACGATCAGGCCGATGAATATGTCGCCTTCCGCATACTCCCCCTTCCCTGTCTTGAAGAAACGCTGGAGATTCTTAGCCCTTGAGGGGTCGGCGTGGGAGTTGATGGTGTTGATTAACTGTGAGAGCATAAAAATTTAATGCTTCGTATTTTATGCCTCTTCTCATCCAAGAAACTCGCACGAGGTGATTCGAGTGCTCAAACAGGTCTTGGATTCGTCGAGTCACAAAATACTCCGCTTAATCATTTCGTTATTCAACCAGCGTCCCAATAGCTTCACCGTAAATGATTTTTTCGATATTCTCAAGAGAGTTGAGGTTAAAGACGATCACCTTTATTTTTTCTCTCTGACAGAGGGCGAATGCGGTATTGTCCATAACGGTAAGTCCCTGTTCAAGCGCCTCCTGATAGCTGAGTTTCACATATAATTTTGCATCCTTGTTCTTTTTTGGGTCGGATGTGTAGACGCCATCGACATTGCTTCCCTTGAGTACGACACTACAATTAAGCTCCGCAGCCTTCAATGCCGCTGCTGAATCGGTGGTGAAAAATGGACTCCCCGTTCCTCCAGCAAGGATAACGATCCTTCCTTTTTCCAGATGGCGAAGTGCCTTGCGGCGGACGAACGGTTCGCAGACCGACTGTACCACTACTTCTGACATTACCCGTGTCGTTCCCCCTGCCCGCTCTATTTCTTCCTGAAGTGCAAGGGCGTTCATTACCGTTCCCAACATCCCGATATAATCCGCTGCGGCTTTATCAGCCCCTGTGTCGGCAACTTCCCGTCCTCTGAAAAGATTTCCCGCTCCCACGACAATCGCTATTTCGACACCTGATTTTTTATGAAGATTAACTACGTACGAAGCAACTTTCTGGATGGCATTGAAATCCAATCCTTTATGGGTTTCTGCATTCCCAAAAAGCTCACCGGTCAACTTGAGAAGGACGCGTTTATATTGAGGTTCTGTGGACATAACAATGGATATGAATTGTTAAAAATATTTGAATTTATTATATCACTTATGCCTCAGGGAAATGATCGGAGATGTTATAATTGTTTACTCAAGCCTAGCCGGGGTGGCGAAATTGGCAGACGCGCAGGTTTTAGGAACCTGTTCCCGTAAGGGATTGGAGGTTCAAGTCCTCTCCCCGGCACATATACATTATTTTCAATCGCCACTTGGATGGAGGTTCCCCGCTTCGCGGGACTAACTGCCAGTAATTACTCACTAACGTATCGTAAACTGGCAGTTTAGCAAGTCCTCTCCCCGGCACCGATGGTTATCGATGCCGTTTTTGTCTCCCCTGCCTTTACCATACTCGTCTCAGTTCCAAAATATCCTGGCCATCCGATAACGGGTTCGATGCAACAAAAATCCTGACTGAATTTTTTGTTTCCTTCCCCCTCTTCCATGAAACTTGTCCAAAGCACTGCGCTGTGGAAACCCCGTGAAGTTAGTTCATATGAAGCATGGGGAAATACGATATTATTTTTTTCATTCAAATCCATGAATCCATTTGTCATAATGCGGTTTTTTATGCCCTCATTATTTATTTGTGCACTATCCCATCCATGTGGCGTATCCCAATAATAGTGACACCCGATATTGGCAGGGACCCCTCTTCCCTCGCTATTTGAGACCCGTACCGTATGGATGAAATTGTCTTTTAGATTAAACTCCTGTTCCACCAATAGTTTTGCCGGATATAGGTTCGATGGAAGCGTTTCACAGGAAATGATGAGAAACGCATTCGATTTCTTCGTTATCTCCCAAGAAGTGTTGCGGACAAGTCCGTGGAATGGCAATCCATATTTTTCCTGTCCCTCTTTGTCGAAACTGGGTACGCAGATATGGGTACTACCCATCTTCCCATCGATACGACGATAGGTGCCAAAAATCCTTATCCCTTTATGAGAAAGTTCTTGGATACGGCCTCCGTTAAGGTCAAGGGAAAGAACCCAGCCATTATTGGAAATTTGCATAATTATTTTGTTTACTCCGCTGGTGTCTCAACAGGTGGCGTTTCTTCATCACCTGTTTGAGGAATATTCTGCATGAGGTTTTTAATTTCCTCAGAATTCACGCTGGCTCCACCTGGTAACGTCGAGTCGAATGCGGGCATCTTTTTTACAGGCGAGGGTTTGGTAATGGTGACCGGTCCATATTCAAATGTCATGGTGCTTATTCCTTCCGCTGTTTTGGACTCCATTTTTCGCGCAAAGAATTCTTTTGTATCGACCCAAATTTTGGTCGTCGAGTTTGTCACTTTTTCCGTCATTTCGAAAACATTGCACGTAAGTTTTCCGCACGGTTCGGTCCCTACCTTTTTGACGACGAGCGTATCAACCGCCTCTTTTGTCACGTCCCCCAACTCCTTTTTCAATCCTTCAAAATCGAACAGATTCGTCGTCTGCTTTCCCGTCTCGTCTTTTGTGGGAGGAAACTCAGTCCACACCGTTTCTCCTGGGCTTTTCATGTATGTGGTCTTATCGAGTGAAATGAAGCTTCCCTCTTCCTTTCCGTCAGTGTAAGAGGTAGATTCCAAATTATTCTTTCCATCTGATTTCATGATTGATTTTGAAACCTTCCCGTTGAATGTCGATTCGCTTGTCATGGTATAACCACCTGACATCGCGACTATTCCATTTGCGGCATAGCGACAGAAATCTGCATCATATTTACAATTAGTCATCATTTCCTGTTGCACCTTCTTGATTTCCGGACTCACGGGTGGGAAGGATTTTTGTTGGAAATAAATGAATCCACCAACTCCAAGGACAAGCAAGATTCCGATCAGGGGAATGAATTTTTTATTCATATGAATGATCATGAATATGTAATGTATATAGTATACCCGAAACTTCGAATGTTCCTATTTGATTTATTTTTGTGGTGTATGTATAGTTGGGGGATATGGAAAGAAACCTTGCTCTCGAATTCGTTCGCGTAACCGAAGCAGCGGCTATCGCCGCTTCCCAATGGATAGGACGAGGGGATAAATATGCAGCAGATGGGGCTGCGGTTAAACAGATGAGAAGTCGTTTCAATCAAATTCATTTTCGTGGGAAAATTGTCATTGGAGAAGGAAAAAAAGATAAGGCACCTGAGCTTTTTAATGGGGAGATTGTGGGAAAAGGATTGGGGCTTGAAATGGACATTGCAGTAGACCCTCTTGAATGTACTGATAGCGTGGCCCATGGAAGATACAATGCCCTGGCAATAGTGGTGGCAGGTGCGGCTGGTTCCCTTCTTCGTGCACCAGATACATATGTACAAAAAATTGTCGTAGGAAAGGCTGCAAGCGGTATAATAGATCTTGATGCTTCCGTATCGGATAACATAAAAAAGACAGCAAAAGCCATCGGAAAGGATGTGAAGGAGATAACGGTGATGGTTCTTGACCGAAAACGACATGATACATTAATTGAACAGATTAGAGAGGTTGGAGCGCGAGTACGGCTTATTACAGATGGTGATGTTGCGGGTGCAATCGCTACTTGTTTCCCTGAATCGGGAATTGATATGCTGCTGGGAACGGGGGGAAGTACTGAGGGCGTATTAGCGGCTGTTCCGGTCAAAACCTTGGGAGGACAGATCTTCTGCCGATTCACTCCACGCAATAAAGCAGAGGAAAAAGAAGCTTTTGAGATGGGAATCGAAAACCTGAAGAAGATATATTCCGCTGAGGATCTTGCTCGCGGAAAAGACCTTACGTTTACCGCAACAGGAGTGATTGATGGTCCCCTACTTCCGGGAATAATAGTGAAGAATGACTATATCATCTCCCATTCCATGGTGCTTCGGACGAAGTCCGGAACCATCCGTTACATGAATACGCACCATCGTCACAATAAGGAAGAACTTGAGGCATATCTTGCCTGAGGATATGATGTTGTATTTATCTGATTGACAAATTAATTTTGTTTCATTATACTCATACTAAACAGGTAATAATTAATAGTTTGTAAAGTACCATGGATACAAAAAATACAGGTCTTATCGCACTAGCCCTTATCGTCATCTTAGGAGTTGGTGTCTTCTTCTTTTCGTTTAAGGGAAAGGAAGAAATGAAACAATCAGTTGCTCCTGTCACGAAAAACAAGGAGAGTGCCTCAGTTGAGGTCCGTTATAAAGATGGTGAGTATAAGCAAGAAGGAGATTATGTGTCCCCTGGTGGCGCCGAGCAAATCGATGTAGACCTCACCCTAAAAGATGGGGTCGTGACACAAGTGACGGTTACCTCAAAAGCTGAAAACCCTAAATCGAAATTCATGCAAGGCGTGTTCGTGGAGAATTATAAACCATTAGTTGTAGGCAAAAACATCAAGGATCTTAATTTGGGAAAAGTTGCGGGGTCGTCACTCACTCCCAAAGGGTTCAATGACGCTTTAGCGAAAATAAAAGCTTTAGCCAAGGCATGATAGTATATAAGGTATGGATACCATGAAGTTTGAAGGTATTGGAACAAAATGGCAGATTGATATCTCTACTCCTTTGTCTGTCCAGAAATTTGGATATCTTCAAGTCCTTATTCAAAAACGCATAGGGCAATTTGAAAGACTCTATTCCCGATTTCGATTCGATTCTTATACCAATATCACACTCAACCAAGGGGGTACATTTACCCTTCCTCCCGACGCAGAGCCTCTTTTCTCCCTGTATTACAAGTTATATAAAATAACCAATGGCGCATTCACTCCTTTTATTGCACAGGTCCTCATGGATGCGGGATACGATGCAGAATATTCTCTGAAAAGCGAGACCCTCCACACCCCGCCCCAATGGGATGAGGTAATGAACTATCATTTTCCTACGGTTACCATAAAAAAACCTGAGGCACTCGATTTCGGCGCGGCAGGTAAAGGATATCTTATCGATTTGGTTGGGGATCTCATTAAGGAATATGGAGTTGATACATTCTGTATCGACGCAGGAGGAGACATCCGTTATGAAAATGCTGAGCCATTGCGAGTTGGGCTTGAGAATCCGCTTGATATGAGTCAAGCAATTGGTGTTGCCACAATCGCAAAAACCAGTTTGTGCGCTTCTTCGGGAAGTCGACGTACGTGGGGAAAATTCCATCATATCATAAATCCTCACACGCTTTCTTCCCCGGAAAAAGTAGTAGCGACGTGGGTAGTCGCCAAAACCACGATACTTGCAGATGCGCTTGCCACCAGTTTATTTTTGGTGAAGCCTTCCCTGCTCATCCCTCATTTTTCCTTCGAGTATCTTGTGCTATTCGCCGACTCATCATTTGAGAAATCCTCTTCCTTTCCTGCGGAATTGTTCTTGAAATGAGCGCTCATCGATGTGTTTTCTCATGATTTTGGTATACTGAAATCATGCTGAAAATACTTTTTGGGATAGTGCTAACCCCGTTCCTCATCGTATTAGTATGTCTGACCGCAGTGGGATTGGTCCCTGGTTTGTCGCAGATTTTTGGAGCTGGTCCGAGAGATTTGGGGATACGAATCACAAAGCAGGATTCGTTAAATGCGTTCGCGAAAATCGGAAGTGAGTTTATCCCCCTTAAAAATACGGATACGATAAAAGATTACACACTTGAAGGAAAAAAGGATTTGAATTTCACCATGGACAGTAAGGAGCTAACCGCACATTCCAATAATCGTCCCTGGAAATATTATCCCGTAAAGAATGTCCAGATAAAAATACATCCCGATGGCACGATTGAGGGCTCTGGAGTCCTTGTCATTTCCAAAGCCATCCCCTACGCCATGGGTCTTGGATACTCCGAGGGACAGATTCGAGATGCGATGAAAAAATATTCCATTCCGCCTTTTGAAGTCCCCCTCTACATAAAAGGCAAGGGCTCCGTATCGGATGATAAGGTGAGTGTGAATGCCCAAGCCGTACAGATTGGTGCCATTCCTATCCCTGGGGATATCGTCGCTCGCGCGAATACGGAAGCGGAAATCGTGCTTGACGACATCATCCAAAAACACAAGGATGGGTTCCATGCAGACAGCATAACATTTGTAGATGGAAAGATGGATTTCAAGGGTCAAGTGCCAAAAAAGATATATGTTTTGACAGAGTGATAAAACGCTCAAAACAGCTTCAGTAATAGTGTTGTTTTCTATTTTTAAATAGTATATAAATAATTATTACGGAGGTATTTTGAGTACCGGTACTTTTTGAGTACCTTATAACTCCACTTGTATCATAAAAATGACTAGTGCTAGTTTATTGGGAATGGATAATCTGAAAAAAAAGCTAAAGCGCTTCTTCGTAAAAACTTCGTCATATGAGCCTCTTCGTATCGTAAAGCGTAACGATCAATTCCATCTCGTTCTCAAAAAGAAAGGGAGTTCTGAAGTGAAGGATATAACCGTAACCAGCACTGATGGTTTTTCATTTGAGACGACAAGAAAAAGCATTGTCCGAAAACTACCTGAAGGGTTTCCAAAGTCTGCAGTCATTCCCCGCTATCGCCATGACGAACAACAAGTGATGTTTTTTGGAGATCGAAGCGTCAATATTGCTTTCTCAAAGAACGGAAAAGACTGGGAAGCCGTAAAAAAGCCACTCATTACCGCTTCTTATCCACTTGAAGTGGCAAATGTGTTTGTCCGACCTCATGGTCTGCTTCTTGTCTATTATGAAAAACACATAAGGAATGGGATAACTCATTATGCAACTCATATTGCTTTTTTTGATAAAGAAAATCCGAGAAGACTTGTGTGGAAGACGGAACAACCAGTCTGGAAACAAGAGGATGTATGGGCAAACAAGAAAATAGAGCCACTGGGAACAGCCTTTCATAATGAAGAGTTGATCACGTATTGGTCCCTTGGGACGGAGGGAATATTTGGAGTGATCCTATCCGGCTTCGTCTATGATCCGGCATCTTTACGCAAGAAAAAAGTACAGCTTCAAAAGCATGTGACAAATCCGATATTATCACCTCAAGCGGATAATGATTGGGAAGCTTTCACTACGCTTAATCCGGCTGCGGTATATGCAGGAGACAAGGTCCACATTCTTTATCGCGCCCAAGGATTCGACTACATATCATCGGTCGGATATGCAGCAAGTGAGGATGGGATATCCATCGATAAACGTCTTTCCAAGCCTATTTATCAACCTGAAATGGATTTTGAGACAAATAGTACCGGATCGGCTAACCCTGATTTGATGTCGGCAGGAGGCTATGGAGGATGCGAAGATCCCCGAGTGACACTAATGGGAGATAAGATATATATGACTTATGTCGCATTCAATGGTTGGACCTCCATACGACTTGCCCTTACCTCCATTTTATTGGACGACTTTCTCCATGAAAGGTGGAACTGGACTAAACCGGTACTTCTCTCTCGTCCCGGCGTCATTGATAAAAGTGGCTGCCTCCTTCCGGAAAAAATAAATGGCAAATATGTGTTTTTCCATAGGATATTCCCCAATATCCTTATAGATTATGTGGATGACCTTAACTTTGACGGAGATAAGAAATGGTTAAAGGGAGAGTATTCGATAAAAGTCCGACCTGATAAATGGGATAGCAGGAAAATTGGGGCGGGTGCC
>CAZKKK010000037.1:0-9428 GCA_964553365.1 uncultured Gammaproteobacteria bacterium | reverse complement strand
TTTGTGGAAGCTCAATCCCTAAAAATAGGCGCATAGGTTATAAGTTGTGAACTGGAAAATGATGACAAAAAAGGAATTGATAATAGTTCTGCATTGATAGATCGTGCAAACTTCTGTTTCTGTGCTAGTTTGGAATCTCCTTCTGTAAGCGCAATGACTGAGGGATGGATGTCTTTTACGATTCCCTCATAATCACTGTCGGGATTCTTCAGCAAGGGCAACAGTATAACATAATCCACGTATCCGAGGGCCGCAAGAATTTCTGCTCTTTGGGCTTGAGTATGTACCGGCTTCTTCTTCTTCACCTTCAAGATAAATTCATCCGATTCCAATAGAAGCATGAGGACATCGCCAGCATCTCGCGATTTCTGCAAAAACTTCAAATGCCCATAATGGAGAATGTCAAAACATCCACCGACTAAAACAATTTTTTTTGTTTTATCGATTTTACCGCTCTTCAGAGAAGATAGGGACAAGATTTTATGATCAAAATTCATTATATAATTATACAGTATGAAGCAGGTGCAATATATAACAGAACAGACGACGCAAAAACAGAGAGTGCTTATTGTGACGGAGGAAAATGACGTTTTCATCAAGGAGCTTAAGTCCCATTTGGTGTCTCATGATATGCGGGTTTTTATATCCCCGCATGTTCCTGAGGACCTAACGCAGTTTACGCTTTGTTTCCTCGTAAACTCCTCAAACAAAATAAAAAAAACCGATGAATCGATTCCCACTATATATATTCTATTCCTCGCAAAAAAGAAACAAATACGCTCAACACCACCGCCACATAATTCTAAAATCATCAATATAATAGGAAGTCCTCACTATGCGGTTACTCAAATACAGACTATAATTTGGTTTGCGGTGTCTCATGAGAAGCATTCACCCATCCTCACCCTTGAATCGACATTTCAATCTACCCCAAAACGGCCACAGAGAAAGATGCCGACCATGCATTTTTCTTTCCCGGTGCGATTTTTCCGCTTTTTGGGAATTGTCTTGATCTTCATATATTTATTTTCCTTTTGGATTCCTTTGGGAATCACGAGCTTCTATTCCCTGAAGTCGGCCAAGCAAATACAAGGGAATAATTTTCCCGAAGCCAATATCATCGATAATGATAAAGGGAAAGCTCTTTCTGTTGCATCCCTTCTTTACAAGCCGGTGCGCCCGCTTTACTTGTTTTTTTCTTTGGCACAATTTCCCGATGACTTGTTCGTTATCAATGAAACAGTGACGAAATTGCTCAAAACACTCGAAGGGCTTGCTGAGGAGTCGCGTATTTTCTCTCGTCTTGTACTCCAGACGACAAGAAATGCCACCACAGCCCAATTGGCACGGAAACGGTTTGATGAGATAGAAAAACTTCTCACCCAGTCGGAAGAGCAAATCCTTACCATCTACCGAAAAACCCCCCCTTACTTCGTCTCAAATCAATTCAGGAGTGAATTCCAAAAGGGCATTTCTCAGTTGCGAAAGGCAAAGAAAGTGTTCACGCTCCTGCCCGATCTTTTGGGAGAAAAAAGCGAGCAGAATATCCTTCTCTTGTTCGCAAACAATATGGAGCTGCGACCCGGGGGTGGATTCATTGGATCGTACGGTGTCCTGAAGACGGAATATTTCGGCGTGAAGGAGTTCACGATATACGATGTATATGATGCCGATGGCCAACTTACTGCGCATGTCACCCCTCCCGATCCGATTCGTGATTATTTGAATCAACCTCATTGGTTTTTGAGGGATAGTGCATTCTTTCCAGATTTTTACGACACCTACCAACAAGCAACCTTCTTCCTGCAAAAGGAAATGGGTCTGGGCTCGTGGAACGGGGCAGCTCTCATAACCACCTCTGCAGTAAAGGAGATTATCGGGGCCTTCGATGAGATTGTCTTGCCAGACTACAATGAACGAATCACAAGAGATAACTTCTATATTAAGACTCAATACTACGTAGAGCATGATTTTTTCCCCGGATCAACACAAAAGAAAAGTTTCCTTTCTTCTCTCGTAAAACAGCTTTTGACCGAGATGGAATCGGCAAACCCTCTCCTTCTCAGTTCGGCAATCGTCGAGGGATTCGATCAGAAAAACATGGTGCTTTTCATGAATAACGAGAAGCTGCAAAAAAATTTGGATGAGCTTTTTTGGAGCGGTAGGCTCGCTACTCCATTTTGTCCTGAGTCCGCAAAAGACAATTGTTATGCGGACTTCCAATTCCCCATGGATGCGAATCTGGGAGTGAACAAAACAAACTTTTTCATCGATAAGACCTATGACGTGAAAACCGTCATTGACGAGTCTGGTCTTATTTCCACAAACCTTTCGATTACCTATATTAACAACTCTCTTTTGGGAGTATTTCCAGGAGGAAGCTATAAAAATTATTTTCAGATACTGCTTCCCGCAGGCTCGCCTGTCACGGGAATACAGGTTGATGGACAACAAGTGAGCTCCTATGACTCAGAGACGGGAAAACAAAAATTGATCGGATTCCTTATCGAGATCCCTCCCCAAACCAAAAAAACCATAACACTTTCCTATACGTCGACCATTAAATTTAAAAAGGGAAAAGCCACATATCAGCTCGTTCTCCAGAAACAAATCGGAGCACTTTCGCACGATGTCCACTTTTCACTCAGTCTCCCAAAAAATATGAATCTTTTAAATACCAATTTTTCTCCCCTTGTGAAAAATAGCCTAATCCTCTATAATACTGACTTGTCGACGGATCGTGTATTTTTTATTGAATTATTGAAAGAACAACTATGAAAAAAGCTCAGACCGATAAGAAAAAAACAGTTCTTGATGCAAAATTAAGAACAGTGTTTGGTAAAAAAAATAAGAATCTCCGAAAGGAAGGACTTCTTCCCGCCAATATTTACGGCACAAACTTCCCTTCCCAAGCTATTTCTGTAAACTATATTGAATTCAAGAGAACATTCAGAACTGTTGGAGAAACAGGAGTCGTTTATATCAAAACTGAAAAGGAAGAAATTCCAACTCTCATCACTTCCCTTCAGAGAGATCCACTTGAAGGCCTTGTTCTCCATGCGGATTTCCGAAAAGTAGATCTTTCTATCAAAATCGAAGCCGAAGTACCTCTTACATTCGTTGGAATTGCTCCTGCGGCAAATGCTGGTGGAGTCGTCCTCACTCAAGCTGATAAGGTCACCGTCGAAGCTCTTCCACAGGATATTCCAAATCATATCGAGATCGACCTAAGTATATTAAAGGAAATCGGAGCGGAAATCAAAGTCTCTGACATTCCTGTCAATCCAAGCTATTCAATCAAGACTGAAGGAGAAAAGGTTCTTGTGTCTGTCGCAGCCCATAAGGAAGAAAGCGTCATCGCAGAAACAGCAGCCTCCGCAATTCCTGAAGTTCTTACCGCAAAACCAGATGCAGTTGAAGGTGAAGCTGGAGTTGGCGCTAAAGAAGCAGTAGTAGAAGAAAAGAAAGAATCTAAAAAAGAAGCTAAAAAGGAATAATGAATCATTTTCTGTACACACATTATGACAGTAGTAAAATCAGAATTTTTACTTGCCCTCAATCAAGTAGCCGCGGAACGAAACATTCCTGCAGAGGATGTTCTCTCCTCTATTGAACAAGCTCTTGTCGCCGCATATAAAAAAGAATATCCAGAAGTTGTCGCCAACGAAAACATCTCAGCCAAGATCAACCGTCAATCTGGTGAAGCCCATCTATTCGAAGATGAAAAAGATATTACTCCTCCAGGATTCGGTCGCATCGCTGCACAAACTGCCAAACAAGTGATTCTCCAGAAAATCCGTGAGGTAGAAAAAAGGACCGTTGTCCAACATTTTCAATCTCACCTTGGATCATGTATAAAGGGACGGGTCATCCGATTCGATGGATACAATGCATATTTTGACATCGGAAAAGCAGAAGCCATCCTTCCTAAGGAAGATCAGATCAAGCAGGAAGAATATATCGTGAACATGTCTTATACCCTCTATATCAAAGAAATTGGGAATGATAAATATGGGAATCCTCGTATCGTGGTATCACGAAATGATGTGCGACTCATCGAAGAGCTCTTTAAGCGTGAAGTTCCTGAAATTGCGAATGGATCAGTATTGATAAAAAAAACCGTGCGTGAACCAGGCGAACGAGCAAAGATTGCCGTCGCGACAGGACACGGAGCAGTAGACCCAGTCGGTGCATGCGTCGGACAACGAGGAGTGCGTGTACAGACAGTCACAGATGAGTGTGGAGGAAAAGAAAAAATAGATATCATCCTATGGAATGACGATACAAAATTGTTCATCATGTCAGCGCTCTCCCCTGCAAAAGTTTCCTCGATAGAGATTGATGAAAAAGCAAAACATGCAAAAGTTACCGTCGAAGAGTCCCAGGCTCCACTTGCTATCGGTAAAGGTGGTGTCAATGTTAATCTTGCCTCGCGCCTTGCGGGTTATACAATCGATATAATCCAGATCCCTAATACCTCCGAACCAGCCAAAGAAGAAAAAACTGAAAAAAAAGAAAAGGCTGGCTGATCTAATTACGAGTTTACTATTAGTAAAACTTTATGAAACCACGTTCTCCTGTTGTAGCGATTCTCGGCCATGTAGACCATGGGAAGACAACTCTTCTTGATTATATTAGAAGCTCCAGAATAGCTGCGAAGGAACAGGGTGGCATCACGCAAAAAATTGGGGGATATACGGCCAAGACAGACATAAAGGGTTATCCTATCAATGAAATCACCTTTATCGATACTCCCGGCCACGAAGCTTTCTCGCAACTGCGCGCCCGTGGGGCAAATGTGGCTGATATCGTCCTACTCATCGTGGACGCAAAAGACTCCCTTATGCCTCAGACAATCGAGTCCATTTCCCATATAAAACAGGCAGGGGTTCCTTGCATAGTGGTGCTGAATAAGATGGATCTTCCCGAAGCTAAACCAGAAAAAGTGAAAAATGACTTATTGCGCCATGGAATAATGGTCGAAGGTAAAGGTGGAGAGATCCCCGTAGCTCCCATAAGCGCAAAAACAGGAAAAGGGGTACCTGAGCTCCTCGAAACGATCCTATTCCTTGCGACAGATAAAGGACTGACCTATGATCCGAAAGCCGAGCTTGAGGCATATGTTATCGAAACGAAAAAAGATAGACGCGGCACCTCTGTGAGCATTATCGTAAAAAATGGAACCATCCATGTGGGAGATGTGATTTATGCAGGAGACGTCAAGGCTAAAATACGCTCGATTACCGATGATGTAAACGCACCATTGAAAGAGGCTACAGCTTCACAGGCATGTGAACTCCTCGGATTCGAGACTGCCCCACTCGTAGGCTCAAAAATAACCTCAAAACAGGTGGTCGAGAAGGCTGCTGAAGCACCTGTTGAAAAACCTACGCTCAAAAAAGCATTTACAGCACAAGAATTCTTCGCTGTCGCGCCAAAGGAACAAAAAAAACTCTCCATAGTGATTAAGACAGACTCCCAAGGCTCGCTTGAGGCTCTTGAGGCTATTTTGTCTGAAAATCCCAATATCGAGATTATCCTCAGTGGAGTTGGGGATGTCCACAAATCAGACGTATTTTTGGCGAAGGCTAGTAAATCCATTGTAATTGGCTTCAATACACGCATAGATCCCGAAACCAAGGACGTGGCTAAACAGGAGAAGGTAATAATCAAGTCATATACAATCATTTATGAGCTTCTTGAAGAACTTGAAGAAGTAGCTCTCCTTCTCCAAGAGAAGGAACAATCAGAAAAAAATCTCAAAGGTGAGGCTAAAATACTCGCAACCTTCATGATAGAGGGCGAAAAGGTCTTTGGATCGAAGCTATCAAAGGGTAAGTTTGAGCTTGGAGACATACTCGAAATTCATAGAGGTGATAATATTATAGGTAAATCAAAGATTGTATCCCTCAAAATCAGGGCTAAAAAGGTGGAAGAGGTCAAAAAGGAGCAGGAGTGCGGCCTCATACTCTCCCCAGCACTTGACATTCGAGTAGGAGATGTGGTAAAATGCATCCTATAATATGTTTCCAAATACAAATACCACCTTACCCCGTGTTTCGGATGTTATAGCGAAAGGCCTGAGCGGCATTGTCGTTCTGCCTTCCAGTCCTTCTCCTGACGCCATTGCGGCAGCCACAGCTCTCTATTTAGGCCTTCTCAAAATGGGTAAAAACGTAACGATCGTATCTTCATCTCCTATAAAAAGTGATATGGTTGCAGCCGATAAAATTCAGTCTTCCCTTTCCGTGGGAGGTGAGAATCTTGTTGTTTCATTCCCTTATACTGATGGTGCTATCGACAAAATCGATTATCACATCCAGGGAGATAAATTCAATCTCGTTATCGCTCCACGACAAGGATATCCAAAATTAAACCCAAATCAAGTGATCTACTCCTATTCAGGAGGTTCGTTTGATTTCATTATCACGGTCGATGTTCCCAATCTTAATGCGGTAGGAACTCTCTATACAGAAAATCAGGCCCAGTTCCAAGGAAAGGAAATCATCAATATCGATAGACATCTTACCAATGCCTTTTTTGGGACAATAAATTATATTAATAAGACAAGTTCTTCCACATGTGAACTTGTTTTCAAAGTATTGAAACAACTGGAGTGCGAAATAGACAAAGACATGGCGACAAACTTGTATACGGGTATTGCAGCCGCAACCAATACATTTACGTCCTATTCCGTGAATGCCGAAACATTCGAAACAGTTGCCGCTTTGTTGAAAGCTGGGGCTTCAAAAAAAACAACCCCACAACCAGCGATGAGAGCCCAATCATATGAAACGTCATCCAATCCTGCTCCACAACCAATGCAAAGACCAGTTTCGACTCCTGTTTTTTCCGTAAAACAGTCAGGGAATGAACGCCAACAGGTACAGTCGATCACATCAGTTGAATCACAGGAAAGCCAATCGAAAGAGGGCGCGCAAAGTCCACAAGACTGGCTGAAACCAAACATCTTCAAGGGTGGCGGACTCGTCTAAAGATGATACAATGGTTCAATGAATCCTGAAAAAATAATAGAGGCATTGCTTTCAAAGAGAAAGATTGTCGATATCCAAACATTCCTCCATCCTCCCCATCCCACATCATTCTCACTTAAAACACTTGGTTTTGAAAAGGAACTTGCCGTACTGCTCACCCATCTTAAAACCTGTAAGGAAAATAAAAAGAACGTTGTCGTTTATACCGATTATGATGCCGATGGCATCACGGGAGGGTCTCTCTTGTGGGAAACGCTCCACATTCTTGGTTTTTCGGTCTTTCCTTATGTCCCCCATCGCCAAAGCGAGGGATATGGTTTTTCCATAAAGGGAATTGATGCAGTAATCGCAAAATACCATCCCGGACTCATCATTAGTGTAGATCATGGCATCAGCGCTCGGGAACAGATTCAGTATGCAGCGGATAAGGGAATTCCTGTAGTGGTAACAGACCATCACACCAAACCTGAACTTCTTCCAGACTCTGCGGTCGCGCTCATTCATTGGCCTCTTGTATCTGGATCTGGATTGGCCTATATCACCGCTCTCGATATTTGGCACACGCTCGATCCCGAGAATGACAAACTCGAAACGCTATTCACCTATGATTTCCTCGCTCTTGCATCCTTGGGGACAATCGCCGATCTAGTACCGCTCACAGGATATTCACGGAGCATCGCGAAATATGGGCTTGCAGCTTTTTCTCATGCAAAAAAACCCGGGATAATGGAACTACTTGCGGTTTCAGGCCTCACCGATATGGAGATTTCCACGTATCATGCGGGATTTGCACTTGCTCCTCGAATAAACGCGGTAGGTCGACTATCCCATGCGATAGAAGCCGTCCGTATGCTCTGTACAAAAGATGTGGTGAAAGCAAAACTTCTCGCACACGAGGCACAAGTACACAACGTAACACGCCAAAGGATGGTTGATGTTGCCATCGAAGAAGCATTTGCCGAAATTGAGAAAATACCCATCCCCAATCTGGTTCTCCAAAAAAATAAGGATTGGAACGAGGGAATCATCGGGCTTATTTCTTCGAAAATCACCGACCGCTACCGCCGTCCCTCCATCGTCATGACGAAAACTGAAGATGGATGGAAAGGCTCTGCACGTTCAGTAAAGGGATTTGATATCATTGCATTTCTTCGGTCCCTTAATATACTAAAACATGTCGGAGGACATCCTCAAGCGGCAGGATTTTCGCTTCTCGATGAACAGCTTCCCGTTTTTGAAAAGAAAATTGAGGAATGCTTGAAAGATATTCCCGATCCAAAAGAAAAAGAAATAACAGTCGATAGGGAAATCCCGCTGAGTGATGTTTCCGATAAGCTTGCAGATCTACTCCAACAACTAACGCCATTTGGTATTGGAAACCCTACTCCTACGTTCCAAAGCAGGGCAAAAATCCTCTTCGTCAAGACAATGGGAAAAAAACAAGAACATCTCAGATTTGTGGGACAGGATCTTGAAGTGCGGACAAAACAATTTGAATGCGTGTTTTTTTCACCATCATCTGGACAAAAGGAATTGATACGGATGGGGGCAACGCTTTCACTTATCTATACCATTGAATCCCAGTTCTGGCAGGGTAGGAAACAGTTGAAATTATTCATAAGAAGCGTTTCAGCAGTCTAATTGCATTAAGGGAAATGCGTCCTTACGAATCCTCTTATGGCGATGTCTTTGTTGGGAATTTGGTTTGGCCGTATGACTTGCACTCTTAAATCGTCTCCACCAAGTTGCCTTACCTTTCTCCCATCATCTAACATCGTTGCCGCCGATATTAAGGCTGGCACCTTCCCCCTGTTTCTTCCTACCCAGCGTATCGTTGTATAGTCCTCTTCGGATAAATCGGAAGGGACCATGATCTGTTGCCATTTTTCTGGGGGTGAAGCCAATAGCAATGATTGTCTTGTGGATACATTTGAATCAAGGGGTGCGTCGTCATTAATAAGACTTTCCCTCGTGAATACCCTTCTAAAAAGAGCGTAGACTTCTGGAAACGTCCTCTGTATATATTCTGGGCGGAAAAAAAAGGCCGCAGTATAAATGGAAAGATTGTATTTTTGAGCCTGTAATAGAAGAAGCAGATCAAGTGTTTTTTGAATGATTTCAGCTGACTCGATCGTTCCGGTGCTTTCACTTTCCCCTATAAATTTAAAGAGGGTGTTGTCAAGATCAACTGCAACTTCTTTTGGATCGAGGGAGAGGGATTCTCTCATAGGTTGTTTTTTAAATCGATTTTACGGTCCTATAGTATACTTATGTTTCTCTTGTTTATCAAGGCTAAAAAGGGTATTATACATATAATATGAAAACCATTTATATATCAGATACCCCTCTCCTTGTCGGAAAAGAAGTTGAACTGCGAGGATGGGTGAATACAATCCGTAACCATAAGAAAATCGTTTTCATTGATTTAAGAGA
>CAZKKK010000036.1:0-9451 GCA_964553365.1 uncultured Gammaproteobacteria bacterium | reverse complement strand
GATTAATTCCCGTTACTAAGGAACTTATTGATAAATATTACAGCAAATTTGTAAACTCATATGCCAACAATAAACCAGCTCTTGAAACACAAGAGACAAAAACGAGTTAAAAAGTCACGTGCAGCAGCACTCAAAACAAGCTTTAACGCTCTTGAGCGAAAGTATGTGGAGACGAACAATCCCCTTAAACGAGGAGTATGTACTGTTGTAAGGACAATGACACCAAAAAAACCAAATTCAGCTCTTCGAAAAGTGGCAAGAGTAAGACTTTCCAATAAAATGGAGGTTACCGCCTATATTCAAGGAGTTGGGCATAATTTAGCAGAACACTCTATTGTCCTCGTTCGAGGAGGAAGAGTAAAGGATTTGCCAGGTGTGAAATATCATATTGTGCGCGGAAAGTTTGACACCGCAGGTGTTACCGGCCGCACGACATCCCGTTCCAAGTATGGAACAAAGAAAGAAAAAGCAAAGAAAGCAGCCTAATAATTATTAACTCATATGCCAAGACATTCATATAAAAGAACTCAACCAAAAAAAGATCCAGTCTACGATAGTTTTGAAGTTTCAAAACTGATTAACTATCTTATGATCGGCGGTAAAAAAACAACATCACAAGCAATCGTGTATGGAGTATTAGAACGATTCAAAAAAGAGAATATGGAACCTGTCGAGACCCTCATAAAGGCACTCTCGAATGTTGCACCAGAGCACGAAGTGAAACCACGAAGATTGGGTGGAGCTTCCTATCTCGTTCCAGTTGAAGTACGAAGAGAACGAAAATTGTTCCTCGGCCTCACATGGATCGTAGATGCGGCACGGGCAAAATCAAACAAGGAATTCAGAACATTTCAAGAAAAATTGTACACTGAACTCAAGGATGCTGCCGCAAACCAAGGGCAAGCAGTCACAAAACGTGCGCAATCAGAAAAACTTGCAGAACAAAATAAAGCTTTCTCACACTTGAAGTGGTAAGCGGCATGTTACTTATTAGGGGGTTCATGCTACATATAAATTAAAACGTTCATGATATGGCTCAACAAGGTGTTGTCACAAAAAACAGAAATGTAGCTCTTGATAAGATTAGAAATATTGGCGTAATCGCACATATTGACTCCGGAAAAACGACCACGACAGAACGACTTCTTTTCTACACTGGTCGAACCTATAAAATCGGAGATATCGATGATGGAGATACACAGATGGACTGGATGCCTGCCGAACGTGAACGTGGTATCACCATCGTTTCTGCTGCAACGACAACATTCTGGAAAGAATACCGAATAAATATTATTGACACTCCTGGACACGTAGATTTTACGGCTGAAGTAGAACGCTCACTTCGCGTCTTAGACGGTGGAGTCGTTGTATTCGATGCAGAAGAGGGTGTTCAGAGCCAATCAGAAACTGTATGGAGACAAGCAGATAAATATAAGATTCCCCGCATTTGTTTCATCAATAAGATGGACAAGCTTGGAGCAGATTTTGAAGGTACTACACAGGAAATCACCGATCGACTTGGTGCTCATCCTATCATCGTCACCTATCCTATCGGAAAAGAACATGAATTTACAGGAGTGATCGACCTCATGATTATGAAAGCGTTCATCTACGATAAAGATGAAAAAGGCGTTGAATATACTACATCCGATGTTCCAGCAGATTTAGCCACCAAAGCAGCAGAAATGCGCGCAAAAATGGTTGAGCAAATCGCGGAAACAGATGATGCTCTCATGGAAAAATACCTTAACGGGGTTGAGATATCGGTTCCTGAGTTGAAAGCTGCACTGCGACGCGCTGTCATCGCTTATAGAGTCGTCCCCGTCTATGCAGGAACATCCCTTAGGAACAAAGGTGTACAGCCTGTACTTGATGGTATCGTTGAATACTTACCTTCCCCTGCAGATTTGAAAATAGTAAAAGGAATTGATCCAATAAGCAGTGAACCAATCGAAAGAAAACTCATCAATGATGAAAAATTTTCAGCGCTTGCATTCAAAATCCAACTTGATCCACACGTCGGAAAACTTACCTATACTCGTATTTATTCTGGAACGCTTGAATCCGGTTCTTACATATATGACGTAAACAAGAGAAAGAGAGAAAGAGTAAGTAGACTCATTCTTATGCATGCAAACAATCGAGAAGAAATCGATAAGGCTTATGCAGGAGAAATCGTGGCGCTTATTGGTCCAAAGGAATTGAAAACGGGAGATACTCTCGCTGATGAAGATCACCAAATATTGTTGGAACAGATCACATTTCCAGAGCCAGTCATCTCTCTTGCAATCGAACCTGCAACAAAGGCAGATCAAGAAAAACTTTCCTATACACTGCAACGATTAGCTGAGGAAGATCCAACATTCAAGGTAAAAGTGAACCATGAAACAGCCCAAACAATCATGTCGGGTATGGGAGAACTTCATCTTGAAGTATTGGTCGATCGCATGAGAACAGAAATGGGTATGAATGTAAATGTCGGAAAACCACAAGTCGCATACAAAGAGACCATATCAAAGACTATTGAACACGAAACAAAATACGTTAAGCAAACGGGAGGTCATGGCCAATATGGACACTGTGTTCTCGTGCTTGAACCGCTTGCTCGTGGAGAAGGATTCAAATTTGAAAATAAAATCAAGGGAGGAACCATTCCAAGTGAATTCATTCCTTCTGTTGAAAAAGGAGTTATTGAAGCAATGGATAAGGGAGTGCTCCTTGGATTTCCTATGACCGACATGAAGGTGTCACTCGTCGATGGAAGTTACCATGATGTTGACTCCTCTGACATCGCATTTAAGGTGGCCGGTTCCATGTGTCTCACCGATGGAGCAAAAAAAGCAGGACTTACCCTTCTTGAGCCAATCATGAAGCTTGAAGTGACTGTCGGAGACGACTTTATGGGTGTTGTCATTGGAGACTTGTCTAGTAGAAGAGGAAAGATCCTAGGCACAGATAAACGAGGTAAATCTACTATTATCAGAGGTAATGCTCCTTTGTCGGAACTATCGGGGTACGTAACAGTGCTTCGATCCCTTACACAAGGACGCGGAATTTCTTATATAGAGCCCTCACACTATGAGGAAGTGCCTCAAGGAGTACTAAAGGCTCTCTTGGAAAAAAGTGCCTCTGGAAAGGCATAAAAAGCCCATGAAGACGTTGATCATTTCCGACATACATTTAAGTCATCGGTTTGATGAAAAAAAATTCCTCTATTTAGAGAATCTTTTTTCTACGGTCGACCAAATCATACTAAACGGTGATTTTTGGGACGCATACCAGACGACGTTTGATATATTCATATCTTCTCCTTGGAAAAATCTTTTTCCTCTTCTAAAGAGGAAAAAAACAATCTATCTTTATGGGAATCATGATCCAAAACAGCTCAGTGATGAACGTATTTCTCTTTTTTCGGCTGTGCAGAAAGAGTATCATCTCCTTACCGTAAATAAAGAAATCCACCATATAGAACATGGACATCTCCTCTATAAAACGATAGACAATTATTATCCCCTTTCGAGAAAAACGTTGTACTATTTAAATAGTATTTCGCAGCGTATGGAACATCTCTTCTTATCAGTCGGCAATCCCCATCGCTTCATAACTAAAGCGGGAAATAAAAAAATAAAGGAGCAGTTGCGAGAAAAGCGTTTTCCCTATTGGTATGTTTGTGGACATACCCATTATGCAGAAATGGACAGAACAAATAAGTTCGCAAACTCAGGATTCATACTTTTTGGACAAGCTTCCTATCTTATAGTAGATTCTTCTGGCCTCTCTCTTCAAAATACTCGATATTGACCTATATTCAATAGTAAATAGGTATTGACATGGTGAACATTTGTTCATTATACTGTGAACGATTGTTCAATTACATATAATCATTATCTCTAATCCTATGAAAGACCGATTATCGGCCCTTAAACGTTTTTATAAGCAGAATAATAGACTTCCCTCCTATTCGGAGATGTTGAAACTCTTCAACGTATCATCGAAAAATGCGGTTTTCAAGATAATCCAAAAGTGGATCGAGGAGGGTTTCCTGCAAAAAGACGTGCATAATAAGCTTGCACCTACTTCGCGCCTTTTCGCCCTTCCTTATCTTGGCGTCATTAAGGCAGGATTCCCCATACTCGCCGAAGAAAACAAGGAATACCTCTCCCTTGATGATTATCTTATTGGGGACCCAACCTCTTCATTCCTTCTCAAGGTGAGTGGGGATTCTATGGAAGGGGTGGGTATCTTCCAAGGAGACATCGTCATCGTTGAACGTAAAAATGAGGCATCATTAGGTGCTATAGTGCTCGCCCAGATCGACCGCGAGTGGACACTGAAAATATTGAGGAGGAACAGAACGACCCGTAAATATTACCTTGTCGCCGCAAATCCAAAATATCCAGACTTCTATCCCCATGAAGACCTGCAGATTTTTGGAACGGTAAAAGCAGTGGTAAGAAAGTTTAACTAACATGTTTTCCCACTATTCATGGCCCCAAGCTATCCTCCACATAGATGGCGATGCTTTCTTTGCCTCAGTTATGTGTTCGGTCAACCCTAGCCTCATCGGAAAACCAATCGTAACAGGAAGGGAAAGAGGTATAGCAACAGCTATTTCCTATGAGGCAAAAAAATACGGGGTTACCCGTGGCATGCCCTACTTTGAAATAAAGAAAATATGTCCTGAATGTCTTTTTGTCGAATCGGATTATGATCTCTTTTCTCTTGTATCAAGTCGTATGTTCTCTATCATGAAGAAGTATTCGCCTTACGTGGAAGAATACTCAATTGATGAGGGTTTCGTTGATATAACCGGCTTACGTCGTATGCATAAACAGTCATACGAAGAAATCGCACTCACAATAAAAAAGGAGCTTGAACAGAGACTCAATATCACGGTTTCAGTGGGACTTTCCATAACGAAATCCCTTGCAAAGCTAGCCTCTTCGTTTCGTAAACCTTCTGGCTTTACCCCTGTGCAAGGAAAACATATAGAGTTTCTCCTGAAAAACAGAACGACGAGAGATATATGGGGAATCGGCCCAAATACAACAGCCTATTTGCAAAAATGCAATATCAAGACTGCCTTGGAGTTCGCCCTACTTTCAGAGGAGTTCGTCACCTCCCATCTCTCGAAGCCCTACCATGAAATATGGCAAGAACTTCGAGGAAAAAAAATATTTGAACTGCAGATGGGGAAAAAAGAAGAGTACAAATCCATTTCAAAGACAGAGACATTCACTCCCCCTACGAACGACAGGGAACTTCTTTGGTCTCGTCTTATTGCCCATGTAGAGGATGCATTCAAGAAAGCAAGGACATATGGTTATGCCGTGGGAAGAGTGGATGTATTTTTGAAGACACAAAAGTTTATTTATAAAACGGCGACTTATAAGCTCCTTACCAAAACGTCGTTCCCTCTTTCCATTCATGCGGACCTGCGAAAAACATTCGAATCGATGTATTCTTCTTTACATCAATATCGCACAACTGGTTGCACCATCTCGGATTTAGAAGATGCCACCATGACACAGACATCGCTGTTTGAAGAGACAAATAAATATGCTAAAACAAAGAAATTATATGAAATTCTGTCTTCAGGAAAGGTAGATTTTGGTACATCGCTCCTGAGGAACCGTCATTCTTCAGAAAAAAAAGCCACCCAGAAATTCTCACTCCCCTTAATCTCTATTCAGTAATAAAGTAAGGGGGCAGCGGGTATGGTTATGTTTTATCGCTGGACAATATTTTCTTCCGTATTCTATGAGAAGATAGGTAAATCCCAGCCATTCTTTCCGTGGTACAATTTTCATCAAATCCCTTTCTATTTTCTCCGGATCCATATGCTTTGTAAGTCCCAATATGCGGCTTATCCTTCTCACATGAGTATCAACCGCAATACCTTCGACAACTCCAAATGCATTCCCTAAAACTACGTTTGCCGTCTTTCTCCCCACACCAGGAAGCTTGATCATTTCTTCCATCGTTCGGGGCAGCTGGCTATTGTAGTTATTTTTAATAATCTGGGCCGTTTCCAAGATGTGTTTCGTTTTTGCCCGATAGAACCCGGTGGAAAAAATATCCTTTTCGAATTTTCTTGGTGAAGCATTTATATAATCATCAAGACATGTATATTTTTTGAAAAGTTTGAGCGTTATTTTGTTCACCATCTTATCCGTACATTGGGCTGACAATATCACAGCAACCAACAATTCCCATGGAGAGGAATACTGCAGCATGATACTTGCATGAGGAAATAACAGCTTCAATTCCGGAAGGATTATTTTTATGCGCTGTTTTTTTGTCATACTCTATTCTATTTTATCTTATACCTTTTCCGATTCAACACAATAAACCCTTCTTTTTCTAATTCCCTTAGTGCAGTAAACAATCGTTCATCTTTATAAGTATTTTCAAGTTCCTCTTGAGTATAGGATCTTTGCAAGAGCAGCTTAATTATTCCTCCCCGAACCTCCCGCACCGACCCCTTAAATTTCTTTTGTTTTACATAATGCTTACTTTTTTTATTGGGATTGACTACCTGTGTTGCAAGTTGCGCACCATAGTCCATAAGGGCCCAGTACCACTCACGTGGATTTTTCTTGTCGAGTGTTTTTTCGATGATGGGAGAAATTTCGTCATCAGAGATGTTTTCTCTATCGGCAAAATAATGATGGATGTATGTCCGTCGAATGTTTGTCTCAATGAATACGACCGGCCGATTGTATGCAAAGGCCGCAATCGAGCAAGCAGTGGCATAGCCAATCCCAGGCAACTCATCAAGAAGCGCGGGGTCTTCGGGAAGAAGACCCTTATATTTTCCAAATATAATCTGAGAGGCAGCCTTGAGATATAAAGCGCGCCTATTGTAGCCCATTCCTTGCCATACTGATAACAAAATGGGAGTGTCTGCCTGAGCTAATGATTTGAAGTCTGGAAAAGACTGGATAAAGAGAGGATACTTCGTCAAGACTCGAGCGACTTGTGTCTGTTGCAGCATCACTTCGGAGATGAATATACTGTATGGAGAAGTATCATCCCTCCATGGCATCGCACGTTTGCTCTTGTGATAATAGCCCCAAACTTGGCTTATGAAAATAGCATCTTCCATCGGATTATCATTTTACATCATCATCTTCTCTCTCATGCTTACAAATCCCTCTTTTGACACCACGACATGATCTACAACCTCGATTCCCAATATTTCTCCCGCTTTTACAAGACGTCTCGTCGTTTCCCTATCCTCATGCGATGGAGTGCTATCTCCTGACGGATGATTGTGTGAAAGGATAATCTGACCTGCATGATGACGCACAGCGGGTTCGAAAACTTCCCTTGGGTGGGCAATGCTTGCACTTAGCGATCCAATCGATATTATCTCCTTCTGAATCATTTGGTTTCGAGTATTGAGGTAGAGTACGACAAAATATTCTTTCTTTTTCTCAATTTCATCTTTCATGAGAAGCCACACATCTTTTGGGCTTACAATGAGCTTCGTATTTTTATTTCCATAAATCCTATGACCCAACTCAAGCGTTGCACAAATTGCACTTATTTTTGCTTTTCCGATGCCGCGCACACCATTGAAGAGACATGGAGTAATATTGTTCTTGTTTTTATGCACCAGAGGAGCTAACTCCTCTCCAATTTGAATCGCGGATTTCCCCTTGCGACCAGTGCGAATAATGAGGGCCCACAGCTCACTAGAAGTGAGCCTTTCTGCTCCAAACAAATTCAGCTTTTCCTGCGGTTTCATTTGTTTACTTCAACCATTCAACATAAGAACATCCTGTTGCACTGCGTGTATCCTTATCCCATCCGCCAGTGGAACATTTCTTCATATTTTTCCCTGTAGCTGTCTGTGTTTTTACAAGTTTCGCTCCACATTGTGGACATTCTTCGTCCAGTTCTTCGACTGGGGCCTTTATCCATTCAAAGAAGTTGCATCCGCTAGCGGTCTTTGTTTTTGGATCCCATTTAGATGTTGAGCATTTTTTCATTTTTTTATTGAAGCGGGTCATGGTAAGAACGAGGGGTTCTCCACATTTTGGACATTTTTCATCCAACGTCTCAGCTTCAAAAGGAAGCCATTTCACATAGTCGCATCCCTCTGCTTGACGTGTTTCACTATTCCAAGTACCAGTAGAACAGCGCTGTAATTTTTTGCCGCTTTTTGTAGTAACAATCTCGCCAAGTGCAGATCCACATTTTGGACATTTAGTGTCATCCATATAAAAAAAATTGAATTAATAATTTTTTTCTCTTAAGCTCTCATTGTACCATGTCTCTCTTTTATTATTGCAACGGCTTATAAGCCGCAAAAGTACTACTTTAGCCCGCCATGAAGGCTTTATTGTTTCTTTAGCGGTCCGTTCGTCTGATTTATCCCCTTCGAAGTAGTGAGGAAAGGGCGAAAAGAAGGATAGACACCATCACTATGGTCGCCCCAGCGGGAAGATTAGCATAGTAAGATAACAGGAGGCCAACTGACACGCTCATCATCGCAACCATGACCGATATGAAAATACTCTTCCTGAACCCCTTTACTATCTGCATCGCTGTGATGACGGGAATTACCATTAAGGCTCCGATGAGAAGTGCCCCTACCACTTTCATGGTGACGGAAACGGTAAGTGCAATCAATATCATGAATACTCTATTTATCAACTTCACTGGTATACCACTTGTACGCGCGCTCTCCTCATCGAATGAGGTATACATGAACTCCCTATAGAATATAAGGAGCATGCTCGCGATACCGATTCCCAGTATGAGGATGATCCAAACATCTTGTTGAGTAACAGTTGCGATGCTTCCAAATAAATAAGTAAATAGATTTGTGTTGAAGCCGTTTGCGACACTGATCAATATGAGAGCCAAAGCAAGGCCACCAGGCAGTATCATGGCAAGTATCGATTCAGCGGAAACACGTTCACTTGCGCGGATTTCCTCGATGATAAGTGAGGCTATCACCGTACAAAGTATTGTGGTGAATATCGGATTTACTCCTATAAGTAATCCTATCGCTACTCCGGTGAGCGCTACATGAGAAAGTGCGTCTGCAATAAGAGATAGCCTTCGTACCACTAAAAAACTGCCGATGAGCGGAGCGATTATCGCCACGATTATACCAGCCCAAAAAGCTCGCACGATAAATCCGTATTGGAAAAGATCAGTGATTAAGTGCATCAGATCGGTGAGAATGAGTAATGGTGCAAGTATTCGTCTCGTATGGAATCGTTTTTTTATCCAACTGCATGACGCAGTGTACCTGATGGGAAATGGTGTGTAAATCATGTGATACCAAAAGAAGCGTCAAATGAAGATTTTTGTTAAGTTTCTGCATAAGGGAGTAAAACTTTTCCTGCGTTTTTACATCCACTCCTACTGTCGGCTCATCAAGAATGAGGAGCTTGGGTTTTTTCACGAGCGCACGTGCAATAAATACGCGCTG
>CAZKKK010000035.1:0-9457 GCA_964553365.1 uncultured Gammaproteobacteria bacterium | reverse complement strand
GTCTATCCTTGGCTACTTTAGCGATGCCGGCACCGTGGGCGGTAAGGGGCATATCGGAAGAAATAAAGGGATATAATGCGGTTTTAAGCAAGTACTACAAATTCGCTTCAGTTGCCGGCTTGGCACTTTCCGGGGATAAATACTCACGAATTTTGAAGCCAGCTAAATAGAGTATAATTACCCTCATAGATGTCTATCATTGCCCTTGCTCCCGTCGATGGAGTCACCGATGCCGCCTTCCGCCAAGTTACTGACGAGATAGGACACCCGGATGTCATGTATACGGAGTTCGTCACCACAGAGGGTCTTTTCAGAGGTCGGGAAACGCTCCTCCATGCATTAGACAAACATAAAACAAGCACGCCCATCATCGCCCAGTTTTTCGGTCCCCATCCTCGCTATTACGTCTATGCTTTTTTCATCGCCGCAGAACTTGGATTCGCGGGAGTTGATGTCAATATGGGATGTCCTGATACCAATATCGTAAAAAAGGGGGGAGGAGCAGCGCTTCTTCTGGACCTACCCCGCGCCAAAGAAATAATCCAGATACTTATCAAATCCCGCGATGAGTGGAAGAGCGGCAAAAGGCTGAAAGACACCGATTTGCCGGACACTATGAAATTAGTCGTTGCGCAGATGAGTCAACATAATAATGACGTCAACAATGGAAACATACCCATCTCCGTAAAAACGAGGATTGGCTATCACGAAAGCCAAGTGAAAGATCTCATACCTGCATTGATAGAAATGGGCGTTGAACGCATCGCACTCCATGGACGTACGTACGACGCGAGATATAGCGGTCTTGCCGACTGGAGCGAAATCGCGAAGGCAAAAGAATTGACCAAGGGAACGAATGTTCAGTTATGGGGAAATGGTGATATAAGAAGTGTCCCAGATGCAAAGGAAAAGATGAAGAAGTATGGGGTTGATGGCGTATTGATAGCGAGAGGGGCGTTTGGGAATCCTTGGATATTCAGTGAACATACGGCCAGCATCGCAGAGCGTAAATCGGCAATGCAGCATCATGCCGACCTTTTCCTAAAATATAGACCGGAACTAGACCTCCGTCCAATGAGAAAACATCTATCTTGGTATTGTAAGGGGATGGAAGGAAGCGCAAGGCTGAGGGATAGGTTAATGAAGGTTGTGACATCGGAAGATTTAGCGCAGGTCCTGACTGACTTTAACTGACCTCGACATTCTCCCGTATACTCTTCTTTAATGTCTCTATAGAATCCAGATCATGTATAGAGATTCCCAATACGGGGAGTCCTAGCTTTTTCGCAACTGATTTAAGCAAGGCCGCTCTTTTCTTCGGCTCCAACAAATCAAGCTTAGTAAGGAGGATTATTTCTTTTTTCTCTATGAGAATAGGATTCGATTGTGCGAGTTCCGTGCGAATTGTTGCATATGTTTCTTCTGGTTTCTCATTTTCACAACTGATGCAGTGATAGAGCACTTTCACTTTCTCTATATGTTTGAGGAATCTGCTTCCCAGACCTTTTCCCTTTGAAGCTCCTTCAATGAGTCCTGGAACGTCCGCGATCACATAATCCTCAAATGCTCCTAAGTTAGGTTCCAGAGTGGTAAAAGGGTAGGGGGCAGTGGCTACACGCGCATTCGTTATCTCATTCAGCAAGCTGCTTTTCCCTGCATTGGGAAGTCCAATGAACCCCGCATCGGCTATCAACTTAAGGATTATCTTGAAATGATAGCTTTCACCAGGAGTCCCTGGTTCGGCATGCTTAGGAGTTTGGTTCGTGGCTGACTTGAATTTCTCATTTCCCCGTCCACCCTTGCCTCCCTTACAGATAAAATAGTCCCTATTAGGCTCGGTAATTACCAGAGTTGTCTTAAGCATGGTATTGATGACCTCTGTGTTCAAGGGAACTGTTATTGTGATGTCAGCCCCGCGATGGCCCGTTTTATTGAAGTTTTCTCCCTGACCGCCGTCTTCGGCTATATAGGCTCTTTTTCGCCCTATGCTATTGAGGTTTTTCACCTCTTTCTTCCCCCGTACGATTACCGCCCCTCCATCTCCTCCGTCGCCTCCACAAGGACCACTCTTCATAGGAAAGAAGGCCACCCTTCCGGAGCCGCCTTTTCCTGCCTTTGCATTGATGTATATTTCGTCTATTAACATGGGGGTTATATCACAATCACTCTCGTTCCTACTTCAGCCCAATTATACAACACTATAGTGTCATTAAGGGGCATGTTCACACAGCCGTGGCTTCCTACTACAGGATAGTCTTGAGTGCCATATATCGACCTCCAAGGAGCATCATGAAGGCCATATCCTAAATAGAAAGGCATCCAGTAATTGACCACGTCATCATAGTAAATGCCGGGGAATGGCGACACCATTTTATGCTGTTGTTCCTTCAGATATATGGCGAATTCCCCTGTCACTGTTTCGAATCCCTGTTTCCCTGTGGTAATCGGCACAGCAGCCGAAAAGATGGATATTCCATTCTCGTAGGCATATATGCGTTGCAGGCTCAGATTCACTACGATCAGCTTTCCTTCCTGTCTTGGGGCGGGAGGCACAAGGGAAAGTCGTTCCTCCTCTTTCTGTTGGGTGGCAAGGGCAAACTGCTCTTCCTGCACTAATTGACGCTTTGCCTGTGTTGCTTTCTGAAGGATTGCATAGACTCGCTCGCGAGAAAGCGTCGCCAAGAAATCCGATCCGCTTTTGTCGTATCCTGGGCCCATAAGTTTGTCCGCTTCGTTTATGCACTTATCAGCTATGTCCTGATTGGTTATATTTTTCTTCCCAGTAAAAAAATTGAGGAGTTCCTGACAAGATGCTCTATATGCCCGCAATTCATTTACGAGAGATTCCTTTTTGACTGTTTCAACCTCTTTCGTTATCGCTTCATCCGCCTTTTCCAGGGTAGTCAAAGCTGCATTCAGACCGTTTATGTCTATATTACTTTCAAAGACAGTTCCCGCGACCACTTCAAATGAGTCTGAGTACGATTGCTTTTTTGCTTGGGAAAGGATAAGGTTTGTTTTTATGCGATCTCGTAGATAAGATAGGCGCGATTGCACCAACTCCTTTTGCTTTGACACCTCCGTCGCATACCCCGATTGTTCAAGGATGAGGATATTGTCATGTTTTTTATTGAGATAGGCACTTTCAAAAGGATAGGTGAGGAATGGCGCTTTCTCGGATTCCTGGATAAGTTTATCGTACATCTTCTTGAACGCTTCTATGTTGTATCCCCACGCTGCATATTCCGTGACTCTTATTGCATCCGTTTTCAAATAGGCTACCGTTTTATTCTTAAGAAGATAGGACTGATACGAATAGACGACTGATAAGGAGAGAACCACCAGCAGAAAGACAAAAAATGCACCCGTCACTTTTGGGAATGATCTTTTTTTCTTCATTTAATGTTAAGAGTTGCGAGTTTGTGGTCGCTCTTTTTCCATCCTGGCTTTGAAATACACAGAACCCATGTCTCATTTCCCGTTGCCTCATGCTTCTCTCCGTGCTCTATCGTATAGGTCTGTCCTTCGTTTAAAACGAGCTTTCTTCCATCAACCTCCAAACTCAAAACTCCTTTCATCACCTTATAGGTCTCTCGGGTTAAGTCGTGGTAATGGAGATCCGTCTTATCGATAACTGACACCACTTCGCTATAGGAAGGGTGAAGCGCTGCTGGCTCCGTTTCACATAAGATCTCCGTGCAGTTCTGTCGGTTATTCAAGAATATCTTCTTTCCGGGATATTTTTTTTTGAGTTCTTCGATTACGCCAGGTATGTTCATCCATCCATTATAATGGATATACTATGACTGCGCAAACATGTACACTCTACCTTGTCCGACATGGCCAAACCCAATGGAATGTTGACAGGATAATCCAAGGACACACAGACATCCCTCTCAATAAGAATGGAGAGGTGCAGGCTCTTGCCCAGAGCGAAAAATTGAAAGATGTACGGTTTGATGCAGCGTACTCTTCTGATTTGATCAGGGCCAAAAGGACTGCTGAAATCCTTTTATTGGAGAGGAAGCTTGCCGTAATCACGACCCAAAAATTAAGGGAGCGGAGTTTTGGGCTCTATGAGGGTAAACCGATAGATGATAAACATAAAAAATTGTGTGAACTCCTCGCACAATATAACGACCATCCCCATATCAAGGAATCACGAGTGGAAACCAATGACCTAATCATCGGGAGAGTATTCACGTTTTTAAGGGAGATCAGTCTAGCCCATTTAGGAAAAACCGTGCTTGTGGCAAGTCATGGAGGAATCCTGAGACAAGTGCTAATTCATCTTGCCTACGCAACCGAAGTGCAACTAGCGTCCGGCAGTGTCCAAAATCTTGCCTATTTGAAACTTGAGAGCGATGGAGTGGATTTTTTCATCAAAGATACATCAGGAGTCACTTTCCCCCGTTAAAGACTGATCATCACTACTCCAGCCACAGTCAGTAAAAGAGCTGCAAGTTTAGGAACTAAAGTCTTCTTCCCCAGCTCCTCATGAATAATTTTTGGGAACACCAGTGCCGCAAGGAGAGAGATGACGAGTATCACCATCGGTTGTGTGCCCAAGATCGCGGTTATCAGTGAAAGGGGACCGAGACCGAACGCGGTCATATTAAGCATGATCCCCACGTATCCAAGAAGACCTCGAATGCTGAATTGCATCATGAGTCTTTTGTCGGTAAGAGCCGCAACCACCTCTTGCAGTATTTTCTTGTCCTTGAGGATAAACAAATACAAAGGAATGGTCGCATAAAAAGCGATGCAATTTACCGTAAGTGGGGGAAGACCATTCATCGCATATTTCGATACTGAATTCCCCACTGAGGAAAACACGGCGGCAAGGAGGGCAAATAGATATGCGGTGCGGACTTCCTTTTTGTGACTTTCACCCCCAAGAGAGGAAAGTATTGCGCCAATGACGATTACCACTATCCCAACCCATTTGAGAAAATTGAGCGATTCATGAAGGAAAGAGATTCCGATGAGAGCACTATAAATGGGCTGCGTGAAGAAGATTGCGGAAACTCGTGAGGCCTCTCCTTGTTGAAGCGCCTTCCAGAAAAAGATCCACATGAAAAACCATAGTATCCCCGCCACTACACTGTAGAGTGCACTCGGCCCAAGGACGAACGTATTCCTTTGGAAATATGTAGTGATCAGAATGAAAACGAAGTAGACGGCATTGAGGACGATCCCGAAGGAGTACACACTCTTTATTTTTTTTGCATTCACGAATTTATCGAAAATGACGGTGAAGGCAAAAAGCACATTAGCAAGAAAAGCATAGAGAATCCACGACATAATCCTGTAATTATATCAAGTTAATTGCTGTATGATTACCTTATGAATGATCAAATACTTTCAGCGCTCAATCGCCGTTACGCGACAAAGTTGTTTAACCCTGACAAAAAAGTCTCAGATTCAGATCTCGATATACTTCTTGAGGCAGTGCGTTTGGCACCTTCCTCCTTAGGTATCCAACCATGGAGAGTAATAGTCATCGTTGATAAAGAAATGAAAACAAGACTTAAGGCAGCCGCATACAACCAAGCACAGATAGGAGACGCATCGCAGGTGATTGTTTTTACTTCCCGAAAGAGTTTGGATGAACACTATGTTGATTCATATCTGGAAAATGTCATGAAAGTGAGGAATCAGAAAAACGAAGATGTTCAAGGATATAAAAAAATGATCATGAACTCCTATGCGAACAGAACACCAGAAGGGGTAAAGGAGTGGAATAGCCGTCAAGCCTATATCGCACTCGGCATACTGCTAGAAACGGCAGCACTCATGAATATTGATGCATGCCCGATGGAGGGTTTTGACATTGCCCAGTTCGACAGGATTCTTGGTTTAGAGAAAACGGAATATTCTTGCGCTGTCATTGCGGCGATAGGATATAGAAGCGAGAATGATAAATATGCCTTCGCAAAGAAAGTACGATTCTGCAAGGAAGAACTCATCGTAAAAATCTGACAAAATGTGAGTCCGGTGAGATTTGAACTCACAACCACCTCCTTAAGAGGGAGATGCTCTACCAGTTGAGCTACGGACCCCGATTGTAAAAATGCCTGTGTCCTCAGAGGGAATCGAACCCCCATCAATGGTTCCGAAGACCACTACTCTATCCGTTGAGCTATGAGGACGCGGTTATTTCCCTCCATTCCTAACAACTGTATATTATACTATACAAATGAACGTCCTTTTATACTTTATTCTTCTCTTTACAGAACTCCTCATTCTCGTGGTGGTTACGGTTTATGGCGCAGGTCTTCTTTTTTCCGCATTCAAAGGCGCACCTTATGTCCCGACTTCAAGAAAGAAGCTTGAGAACATATTCAAAAATATAAAATTGAAGAAAGGCGATCGATTCGTTGAGTTGGGAAGCGGGGATGGACGCATCACACGATATGCCGCTAAGGTATATGGAGTTACGGGGGTGGGAATAGATATAAACCCTCTTTTGGTTTGGTGTTCCAGACTTCTTGCTAAGCAGAATGGCGTTAGTAAAAATGTATCGTTCCTCAGGAAAAATGTGTTTGATTATTCGCTCAAAGACACGGATTACTTATATATTTTCCTTATGCCAGATCTCATCTCCCGATTAGTTCCGAAGTTCAGGAAGGAACTCAATAAGGGAGTTACCATCATTTCTCATGGCTTCAAAATAAAAGGGTTTGAAAAAAACCTCATTCACGTGGAGCCGGATACGTCATTTTCCACTTACTATTACAAGGTATAAGGTACAGATGAAACTAAGAAACTTACTATATAAGAGCGCCCTATTCATCGTTCTCTACTTATTCGTCGCCACTATTTCTTTTGGGATAGGCCTCAAGCTCTCGGCCATGAATCGCCAACTTGCGTATTATCGCAAGGTCATGGACGACCTTGAATTGATTTCCCTTGTTTCAAGCGAGCAGGAGAAAACGACTCCAGAACTCCTTGCTGAGTTCAAGACACAGGATATCCGTGTGGCTAACCTGAAATATTTTTTCAGGAAATATGAATCCGTCCTCTACGAGAATTCCGAATTCATCGTGAGGATGGCGGACCAATACAAACTCGATTATAGGCTTATCCCTGCCATTGCCATGCAAGAATCGGGATTATGCAAGAATATCTATGAAGGATCCCACAACTGTTGGGGCTGGGGGATATATGGAAATAAGGTGACCCGATTCGCGTCGTACGATGAAGCGATCGAAACGATAAGCCGTGGTTTGAAGAAAAATTATATCGATAAGGGTTTGACGACACCAGAAGACATAATGCGCAAATATACGCCGCCTTCAACAGGCTCATGGGCTTTCGGGGTGAACTTCTTCCTGAAGATCATTGAATAGGATTATTGCACGCTACGGGAATTGGAGAGTTCTTGGGACATCGAGTATGCCGTACCTTGCTTTTTGCTTCGGGCTGCAAAAGCGGATCCTCTTCTTTTCTTTTTACTCATGAGTGCCTGCATCCAGGTTCTGCTTTCCCCCACCTTCATTCGCACTGTCTGTAAAATCCGCAGCACGATTTCAAGGAACTTCACATGGTAAATTCCTGGCTTCTCGCTCAGGGTATCCATGGTAAATTTTTCGATGTCTCGCACATCATTCAAGAGGGAAGAGTCTGCTTTCTTTATATACTTCACTTCCTGCTTGATTTGTTCAAGGAGGTTCTTGATCTGATCTCGCACTATTACATTTTCGTGGTGGCTTTGGTAGTTGAAGAGATTTGCCTCTTTTTTCAGGTTTTTTTTGTCTTTCTGGGTTTCTTCATTGAGCTTCTGCACTTCTTTTTCCGGTAACTCAGGAGACTCGTGTGATACGCCCATAAGCTGATCGATCATGCCTGTACCCATGGATTGGAGAGCATCTATCGTGCTCTTTCCCATACCAGAAGACAGTTCACGAAGTGATTCTATCGGATTAACGATGTGAGATGTGGTCTTCTTAGCAGTCATAGACTCCTATTATATTATAGTCCTATAATAAAGTCAAGTGCCTTCTGTTTACGCAGGACTGATGCATAAAAGTAGGCATTAGCCTCAGCGCTTTTGCGATCTTTTTCCTCCTTGATATTGGAAAAAAGGGCGTTCAGGTCTTCCTGTTTCACCTCCAGCTTCTCCTCATCGGCAATTGCTTGCAAGATGAATTCAAGCTTATACATATCCGTTATTTCCTTAATAAGCCGTTCTTTCACTGATTCAAGAGTCAAATTCCGTGTCTGGAGGTATTTTTCCATCGTAAGCCCAATTTTTTGGACATCATCCACCATCTGTGTCAATCTGCGATCAAGCTCCTCTTCAATGAGGAGGGGAGGGAGCTCACATTCGGTTTCTGCTAAAACAGCCTCGAGGCTTACGTTTAAAGCCTTTTCTTTCTTGGCGTTCTCATCTTTAGGGTCTTTTTTCTCTTCTTTTCCAGGGACCCAAATAGCATCGGTTTTCAGGCCTTTTTTAGCTTCCTGCACTTTTTTCTTGTATTCTTTTAGCTTCACTTCTGGTTTTTCCGCTACCATTATCTTAAGCTCCCAATCTTCATTTTCCTTTGCCTTCACGAGATCGATCTTAGGGGAGAGGATAGGGTGAAGCCCTTCTTTTTTTATGATGTCCTCATATATTTTAGGCATGATTTCACGGATAAGGTGGGAATAGACCTTATCTTTATCGATATTCTTCTCAGCAAGCTCAGTAGGTACCTTTCCCTTTCGGAATCCACCCATTTCAAACTGGGCATGGAGCGTGGTGAAGGAGGTTTTATAGGCGGCTTGTACATCAATCCAGGGGAGCTTTACTAAAATCTCGACGGTAGATTTAGGTTGTTTTTTTATTGTGTGGGTAGGCATGGTTACAATTGTACCGTATCTTGCATGAAAAACAACTGTTTCTTCTCTTCTTCTTCAAACTTAGCCATAAAGAACTTAACCTTTCCGCTCCAGGTATCACCTTCACAATAGATGCGTCCGATCTTGTCTACCGTATCTGCGCCCTTATCGATATATCGCTCTCTCAAAGCCTTTCCCACAGTCATGATCGTCTGGTTATAGCTTGTGAAAGACAGGAGCCCACGTCCCCAGCCGAAAGGGTTGAATGTGCCTGGGATCAAGAAACGACCGAATGTCGACTCCACTCCCGATATAGAAGGAAGGAGATAACAGTCCAAATCATAGGTAGAGCATGCTTCAAGGAATGAGTCAACTTCTGACAATAGGGGGGCATCATAGCGCTTAAGCACTTCCGTCATAGCCTTCCTTTTTACCGCGATTTTCTGTAAACTGGTGAGAGATGTCGAGTTCTTTTCTAGTGAAACAACGGCGGCAGATGAACCTGCAATTGCCTGGGCCCGTAAAGGCGCAGCACCAAAGTTGGTGAAAAGGAGAGCGGTTAAAACGATAGAAAATATAGTTTTATCCATAAAAAAAATCTTAAAGCTCTTCTAGCTGGTAGAAAAACCTTAAG
>CAZKKK010000034.1:0-9504 GCA_964553365.1 uncultured Gammaproteobacteria bacterium | reverse complement strand
AGGTGCTACGTCGGTTACCGCCATGGGAAACACGTCGAAGGAGTCTCTCATGCTATTCGTGAATACGTGCAAGAAGAACGGTATCAAATCGATCATCGATATGATGAACAATGGCAATCCCCTGAAGACGATCTGGAAAAGTGGCGTTATTCCGGATGCCGTCTTCATTCATCGAGGAAGGGATGAGGAAAATGCATTCGGGAAAATAATCCAATACAAGGATATCGCGAAAATAAAAGGGAAATACGAAACACAGTTAGGGGCGGCGGGAGGCATCGATAAAAAAGAGCTCCAGTCCGCGATATTCAATAGTGCGGACATTGTCGTCGTGAATATCGTCCCACCCGGCAAAGCATGGAAAGGCATCGTCTTCAATGCCGAATTCAAGACAACGCTTGACGACTTTTTAAAATTTGTTGGAAACTAGACCGCTCATGGCAAAAAAAATACAGGACGAATCCCTTTTCGTGCTTCCGGAAAAGAAGAAAAAGACATGGCTTTCACACTCAGGGATCGAAGGAATGAACAGATGCAAACGATGTTTCTATCTGCAATATAACCATAAGATCTATCATCCGGAGGGTATCCAATCGCGTCTTGCCAATCGGTTCGATACGATATTGAAGTCGTACTTCGCTATCTATCGGAAAAAAGGGACACTCCCTCCCTTCGTGGCGGATACGCTCAAGGGGCAACTGCAAGATCCATTTCAGGAAACCTACTTCCATTCATTCGATGCGAATTATGGCTTCTTGGGCAAGCTGGATGAATGTTTGGTCCTTGACGGAAAATACGTACCCGTAGATTTCAAGACTTCAAGCAGCGATCCGCGGGAAAAGGATATCTTGAGCGCCTATCAAAACCAAATAGATGCATATGCCTTTTTGCTCCAACAAAACAGGAAGGAGCCGGCGGGGTATGGATATCTCATCTTTTTCTTTCCGGATCTCGCAACGGAAATCAAGAATGGGTTTCCCATGGTCAAGCACATTGTGCGCCTTGACGCGCACCCGGAACAGGTACATGATAGAATACAGAGAGCAATCGATGTATTGCAAGGGTCCATGCCCGAGGCACAAGCCGACTGTCCGTTCTGTTCATGGTTCCAAAAAGTAAAAAAATATTATGTTTAACCCAATAAGATCATTGTTCAGAAAGCAAAAAGTTGTCGCCAAACCAGTTGTGACAACACCATCAGTCGTTCAAAAAGCGCCACCTTCAAGCCGACCGATGTATCCTTATAGAAGAAGGATCATCCGTCACTCGCTGCGAAGATCCCCCACACAGGTACCAGCGATCTACGCTTTTATCGATAGCCAAAATCTCAACTTGGGAGTACTGAGTCAGGGAGGGAAGCTTGATTTCCGAAAATTCCGCCAGTACCTCAAACTTAAGCACAACGTCTCAAAGGCATTCCTGTTCATCGGATATGTGGAGGAAAACAAGGTCCTGTACGACTATCTGAAACGTTCAGGATATATCTGCGTTTTCAAGAAAATCATCGAATACAAGGACAAGGATATCGTGGTGAAGGGGAATATCGATGCAGATTTGGTGCTCCATACGATGATTGAGTTTCCCCATTATGACAAGGCAATCATCGTTTCCGGGGACGGTGACTTTTATCCGCTTATCGAGTATCTCAAGGAAAAAAACAAACTCCTCAAAGTCATCACACCCAATAAAAAGTATTCCTCGCTTCTCCTGGAATTCATGCCGTATATCATCAGCATGGAGCTCTGAAAATAGTATAATAAGGGGATGGAATCGTTTATCTTTGATTCGTATTCTCTGGACGCCACAAAGTCTGTTCTGTCGTTCGTTTATCAGGTTGGCGCCGATCGGTTTGAGGAGAAGCTTTTTCTCCCGAAGCCCGTTCCCGAGTCTGTTGACGCGGGGGTATTGAACGCACTTTTATTCAATCTTCACCTCGCTCTCGGGATTTCCTATTGGAAAATGAACTGTATCCCGAAAATAGAAATCAAAAGCGGCACGCTCAATCATGCGCAGGCGCAGTTTTGGAACCTGGTCTATACAAAAGGACTGGGCGAGTTTTATTACCGCAACAAATTGGATTTCAGGAATCTTGTTTCGTTCCCCTTTGTCGATTCACAAGGTACGACTCCAAAAGAAATCCAGTTCCTTAAGAGGGAGTTGGTAGGCATCGGCGGAGGGAAAGACTCCCTAGTCACATGGGAACGATTAAAGAAGGATGGAGTTCCTGCGATGGGACTTATCATCGAGACCCAAAAGAAATATGAAACGATAAATGACTTATTGAAGGTTGGCGCTATTCCCGTCATCCGACTGCGTCGTGAGATGGACGCTAAACTTATCGAAAGGAAAAACAGTCCATTCATCCATAATGGCCACATCCCCATTTCCATGATCTATGCATGGATTGGTGTCCTCGCATCGGTTCTTTATGATTATCAGGCTTTTGTCGTATCGAATGAAAAAAGCGCGGATGAAGGGAATACCGAGTTGTATGGAGTGCAGATAAACCATCAATGGAGCAAAAGCAAGGAGTTCGAAGATGCGTTCGTAAGCTATCTTCATGCCAATGTTTCTCCAAGCATTTCCTATTACTCACCCCTTCGGGCGATTACGGAACTGGAAATAGTAAAGGAGTTCATTACCTACCCTCAGTATCTTCACGTCGTATCCAGCTGCAACCGCAATTTTTCCGTGACCAATGCGCTGCAGGGAAAAAGATGGTGTGGGCAGTGCCCCAAATGCGCTTTTGCCTTCTTGTTATTCGCTTCGCAACTCCCCAAACAAGAAGTAGTGGAAATGTTCGGAAAGAATCTTCTTGAAGACCCGTCGTTGACTAATACCTTTAAAGACCTCTTGGGACAGGGAGGCCTGAAACCATTCGAATGCGTAGGGACGTTTGAAGAGTCCCAGGAAGCGCTCACATTAATAGAGGCAAAAGGGGAGTTCCATTTGCAGATACATCTATGATCATAGAAGAGCTTAAGAAATACAAGAAAATCCTCATCCTTGGCTACGGCAAGGAAGGGCAGTCCGCGGAAAAATTCCTGAAAAAACACATTCCTTTGTCGGAGGTCCACATAGCGGACAAAAAAGATGATGAGAACTATCTGCTTAAACAGAATGATGCGGATTTGATAATCCGTTCCCCGGGAATCCGTAGGGAGCTTGTCACCAAAAAATGGACAACTGCCTCGAATATATTTTTCGGCAATTTTCCCGGACAGATCGTTGGAGTGACGGGGACAAAAGGCAAAAGTACGACCACGTCCCTTATCGCGGCGATGATTGGCAAAAAGAAACCTGATGTTCGATTGGTCGGCAATATAGGATTCCCGATGTTGGATGCTCTCGAAACGGCGACAAAAGATACAGTGGCGGTGGTGGAGTTATCCAGCTATCAACTTGCAGACCTCCATTATTCTCCCCATGTCGTACTTATCGTAAACTGGTATCCGGAACATAGCGATTTCCATGGTTCTTTCGATGCGTATAAAAAGGCAAAACAGAACTGCCTGTATTTTCAGACCAATGAGGATCATTTCGTCTATGATCCCCAAGAAAAAGAGGTTGCCGGATGGACACGGCTTACCCGAGCGAAAACAACCCCCTATACGGATGAATTTCCGTTCGATGAAACGAAGATCCCGCTCATCGGCGCTCACAATAAAAGGAATATCCAAGGGGCTCTTACCGTCGCGCGTCTCTTTGGCGTTTCGGACGAAGATGCGCAAAGTGCGGTCTACTCTTTTGTCCCCCTTCCTCATCGTTTGCAGAATGTGGGGACCTTCAAGGAAATCACCTTTTATGACGATGCGATTTCCACCACACCGGAATCGACGATTGCCGCCCTGAATAGCTTGAAGAATGTCGATACCATCTTTCTGGGAGGGCAGGATCGCGGATATGATTTCGTGGAGTTGGCACGGGCACTGCAGGAAAAAAATATCAAATCGATCGTGTTATTCCCGGAAACGGGCGTACGGATAAAAGAGACGTTGGAAAAATTAGGCGGATACCATCCCACCGTCCTTTCGACTTCCAACATGGAAGAGGCTGTTGTATTCGCCTATCAAAAGGGAAGCCCCGGAAGCATCTGTCTTTTGTCAACGGCGTCCCCGAGTTATTCCGTATGGAAAAATTTCGAGGAAAAAGGCGACCTATTCCAAAAATATGTAAAGTTACACGGCACTTCATGAAAAAACAGGTCATACATGAACCCAACCAATCCCGCAGAAGCAAAATTCTGATGACGCTCACCACCATGCCCTTCATCCTTGCGATAAGTGGTCTTTTTTTCGTCTTTGAGGCTTCCTATGTCCGCGCATTCAGCGAGTATGGGGACAGCTTCCACTATCTGAAGGTTCAGGCGATGTGGATCGTCCTCGGAGGGGTCGTCATGTTCCTTCTTTCCTTGTTTGATTACCACAAATGGTATTATCTCGCATTCTATGCGATGCTCGGATCGCTGGGACTTCTTTTCCTTGTCCTTATCCCAGGTATCGGAAGTTCCGTAGGAGGGGCACGGAGATGGATATTCGGATTCCAACCATCGGAACTGGCGAAAATTTCCACCATCATCTATCTTTCATCCTGGTTCCTTACGAAAGAGAGGAAGCGATTCTTTTCATTCGTCCTTCTTCTTGGTCTTCTCATGTTCCTCATCATGATGCAGCCGGACATGGGTACTGCTACGATCATTTTCGGCATAAGCATCATTGTCTACTTTTTGGCTGGAGTGGATCTCAAGTATCTTTTGTTCCTCATCCCTGTAGCTATCGCAGGTTTCGTGACGCTCGCGAAAGTCGCTCCCTATCGCATGAAACGCATCACCGCATTCTTTGACCCAAAGGTAGATCCGCTTGGGATCACCTATCACATAAATCAGATCCTCATTTCGCTTTCGAATGGAGGGATTTTCGGGAGAGGCTTCGGCGCCTCAAAGCAAAAACATCTTTACTTGCCCGAGGCACATACCGACTCCATTTTCGCCATTGTCGGGGAAGAGGTGGGATTCATCGGTTGCGTGTTGTTCATCGGGGCATTCGTGCTCCTCATCATGTACATCTTCCGGATAGCCGAAAAGGCGCCGGATAGATTCGGGCGGCTCCTTGCAGGAAGTATCTTCGCTTTTTTCGGTATTCAGACTTTGGTGAATTTGGGCTCGATGGTGAATATCATTCCGCTTACGGGAGTACCTTTGCCCTTCATTTCCTATGGAGGGTCAAATCTGTTGCTCTGTTTTTCATTGATGGGAATCCTGTTAAACATTGCACGACAGACAAGAATAGATTAGTATAGACGTATCTATGAAAAAGATTTTAATCTGTGGTGGCCACCCAACTCCCGCTCTTGCCGTCATCGATGAGCTTCAAAAAAACCATCCGCACATTTCGCTCATATTCGTGGGAAGGAAATATGCAATAGAATCCGAAAGGACGCTGTCGTATGAATACAAAGGATGCATGGATAGAAAGGTTGCCTTTACTGAATTGCAGGCGGGAAGGATAACCAGGCTCATCACCAAGTCGAGCATGCTCAATATCGTGCGCGTCCCTTATGGCTTTTTTCAATCACTCCTGCTCCTACTGAAGGAGAAACCGGATTGCGTCGTTTCGTTCGGAGGATATATCGCTCTCCCTGTCGCGTTTTGGTCATGGATTCTCCATATCCCTGTTTATACACATGAACAGACGATGAAACCGGGGGTCGCGAACAAGCTTATCGGATTCTTTTCGAAGAAAATATTCGTCGCGTTCGAATCCGTCGTAAGCTACTTTCCTCAAAGCAAGACTGAGTGGATCGGGAATCCGGTCCGTGACGTCGTGTTCAGCAAAAACCAGCTTACATTTCCCATCGATGTTACGGTACCTCTCCTTTACGTCACGGGAGGTTCTCTCGGATCCCACAGCATCAATGAACATATATTCTCATTGCTTGATGCACTTCTCCCCACATTCACGATTATCCATCAAACGGGAGATGTCAAGGAATATGGGGATTCGGATCAGGCCCAAAAGTTGAAACGGAAATTCCAAAAGATATATCCCAATCGTTACATTCCTCTCTCGCACGTCTCGGATTATGACATCGGATCGGTCTATCAACAAGCCGAATTCATGATAGGGAGGTCGGGTGCGAACACATTCTTTGAATTGATAGCCTTGCAAAAACCTGCCCTCTTTATCCCTCTGCCTTGGTCGGCTCACGGGGAACAAAAAGCACATGCGGATTTTTTCAAGGAACAGGGAATCGGGGAGGTGTTCGACCAAAAGATCAATAACCAGGAATTGCTGACAGCCATACAAGCATTTCACCAAAAAGTCATACAATACAGAAGGGCATTTGAGTCGTTACCACTTCAATTAAAACGAGATGCTACACAAACACTTGTTCAAAAAATACTTCATCTCTAGCCTTCTGTTCATCTTTGGTCTCTGCATTGGTTTTTTTCTTTTGTCATACATAAACAGCGCATTCCGTATACAGCATGTCGAGGCATTCGGCGTCACCCAAGAAGAGCGTATAGCAATCCTTCGCTTTTTTAAAGGTAAATCAACGCTCACTCTACCATCGAGCGACATAAAGAAAAGTATCCAGTCACGCTACCCAGCGATCATCATAAAAGAAAGCCATATCCAGTACCCGAACACGCTCGTCCTCATTGTCGAAAAGGAGAAATCGCTCGCCTACCTGAAAACGGATTATGGCTATCTGGCCCTCTCCAAAAACGGAGTCGTACTCATGAAGGAAAGGACGTCCGAAACGCCCCATCCCTTCATCACTTTTTACCAACCGGTACTCCACGCAGAGTATCAAGTGGGACAGAACATAGGGTTTTCCACGATAGAAAGGGCACTCTTTTTCATCTCCCTTTTGGAAGGGGAAGGGTATCAGACGGAAACAGTTGCTATTGATAGCGTGGATATGATAGCATGTAAGACGAAGGGGTTTGAAGTTGTTTTTTCACAGACAAGACCGCTCGATTTGCAGACGCACGAGGTGAGACAGATTATTCGTCAGATAAAGGTTGGAGCGCTGCGGATAGGACGTCTTGACTTGAGATTTGACAAACCCGTTGTACAGTTACCGCAAAAATGAACCATGAGCGATAGAATAATCACAGCAATTGATATCGGAAGTTCGAAGATAGCCACTATCGTTGGGATAGAGACAAAAGATAGCGACGAACTCCGCATAATCGGATTCAACAACTCTCCATCAAAAGGAATCAAAAAAGGTCTCATCGTGGACATCAACAAGGTCTCAGGTGCGATCGAAGAAAGTCTTGAACGTGCTGAGCGCATGGCAGGACAAAAAATCAACCATTCCTATGTCTCGGTCGGAGGCCCTCATATCGCTTCCCTTAATTCGCGGGGAGTAGTAGCCGTGGCGAATACCCAGGGCGAAATAACCCAAGAAGATATCAATCGTGTCGTTGAAGCCGCCCGCGCGATTTCGCTTTCTTCCACGAAACAGATAATAGAAGTAACACCTCGGGATTTCATCGTCGACGGGCAGGAAGGGATCCGGAATCCAATCGGCATGAGTGGGGTCCGCTTGGAAGTGGATACCCATATCATCACCGCATCCCAGATAAATCTGAAAAACATAGAACGATGCATTGAGGATTTGGGAGTGAAAAATGACGGCTTCTTGTTCGCAGGTTTGGCCTCCGCCGAGTCCGTCCTCACCGATACGGAAAAAGAACTGGGAGTTGCCTGTGTCGATATCGGAGGTGGAAAGACGGACATCGCTCTCTATGTGGACGGAGCTTTGTCCTATTCGAGTTCTCTTCCAATAGGAGCAAGACATATCACAAATGACATAGCAGTGGGCACTCGAGTTTCACTCGATAGCGCTGAAAAAATAAAACTCTTCTTAAGCAAACATCTCAAATCTTCCGACCGACAGAAGAAAAACGCAGAGCAGATTCCCCTGAATGAACTTCAGATAGAGGAATCCCTTGACAATGTTTCGGTGAAAACGATTGTGGATGGCATAATCGGCCCTCGTTTGGAGGAGCTATTCAAGCTTGTGGGGGACGAAATAATGAAAAGCACCTATTTTGAACAGATTCCTTCAGGCCTCGTCGTGACAGGCGGAGGAGCTCTCACCGTCGGGGTGAGCGAAATGGGGAAAAAAGTGATCGGCCTTCCTGTCCGGATCGGGATTCCAGGGGGAGTCACCGGGCTCATTGACGAAATCCTCGATCCCCAATTCGCAGCGACAGTGGGACTTATCCTTTATGGACAACGACAGGAAAACAAATCGAAAGAATCCTCATTCGGGAACTTCGGCACGATGTTCAAAGGAGTGTCGGTCAATAACCAAGTAGGAAAACTTAAGAATTTCTTTAAACAGTTCATCCCGTAAAACTATGTTAATAAAACCAAGCGCAGGTCAACCAGCTCGCATAAAAGTTATCGGTGTCGGTGGGGGAGGCGGAAACGCTCTTTCATCCATGATAAGCGAGGGGGGGATTGCGGGGGTTGAGTTCGTCGCGGTTAATACGGATGCACAGGCACTTCTTCATAGCAAAGCAGCTATCAAGGTTCAGATTGGAGAGAACGTCACTCGGGGTCTTGGTTCTGGGGGCGATCCTGAAGTCGGGAAAAAAGCGGCTGAAGAATCCAGGGAACGATTGAAGGAGGAAATCGCGGGTTGCGACATGGTATTCATCACCTGCGGAGAAGGAGGAGGTACGGGAACAGGGGCAGCGCCTATCGTTGCGGAAATCGCAAAGGAATCGGGAGCTCTCACGATTGCCGTGGTGACAAAACCTTTTGATTTTGAAGGATCTCGCCGGAGATTTTCCGCTGATGAGGGTATCCAACGTCTCAAGGAAAAAGTCGATACCCTGATTGTCGTCCCGAACCAAAAAATACTGCAGGTAGTAGACAGAAAAACTCCTGTTTTGGAAGCATTCCGAAAAATAGATTCTGTCCTTCACCAAGGCGTACGGGGAATCGCGGAGCTCATCACGGTCCCTGGCCTCATAAACGTAGACTTTGCCGATGTGAGAACGATAATGTCAAATGCAGGCACAGCTCTCATGGGAGTCGGGACAGGAAGCGGAGATAAGCGCGCGATTGCTGCGATAAAGATGGCGATTTCCTCCCCACTTCTCGATACTTCGATTGAAGGAGCGAAAGGCGTTCTCTTCAATGTCATGGGAGGGCCGGATCTTACCATGGCGGAAATCGATGAAGCGGCATCCATCATCACCAAAAGCGTCGATCCCGATGCCGATATCATATTCGGTGCAGTGATTGATGAACAGATGGTAGATCAGATAAAAGTCACCCTCGTTGCAACCAAGTTCGATGAAAGCAGACTCAAGCTTTTCAACTTCAAGAAATCATCTGAGTTACTCGAAGACAAAGAACCTACCTATGCCAAGGCGGTCGAAGAACGATCCGCAAAACAGGATGTGCGAAGTGTCGCACCGGTGGATCTCACCACATCGGACGAGATAATGGAAGATGACGCAGGTGAGTTCGACATCCC
>CAZKKK010000033.1:0-9540 GCA_964553365.1 uncultured Gammaproteobacteria bacterium | reverse complement strand
GTAATTGAAAGTCTTATAGTCAGTTAAACAGCAGTACTATTTGACTAATACACTACATTGAGCCTTCTATCTGATAATCGTCTTGTACAGATCGGAAATTTTTTTCAGAAATGTGATCAATGGACAGAGGTAGAGGCGAATCTTGTCCATGACTTGGGATTGACAGACACCCCAGACCTAGCCCATGACCTGAATCAGGAGGAATTTATACGTGTTCTGAAGCAGCGGCTTCAAGCTGCTAGGGGAGATGTCACCGTTATGAGCAGACCTCACTCTGCCCTTTATCCTACTCATCGCGCATTACGTGGAGAAATGGTAGATCCTGGAAGCACGAAGGTTGCGGAAATAGTTTTTGATAAGCACATCGACACAGTAATCAATCCAGGAGTAGATGTAATCACTTCTGGAAATGTATACAATTTTTTGACATCAGAAGGATATTTGACCGCTCCTGTGATCCTCGGGCCAGATGATGAGTTGATAAATACTTTCACAAAGCGGGGAGAAGATAAGAAGATACCCAAATTAGCTGTTACTGGAATTGCGGACGTTGACAGAGAGTGGAAAAAAAGACAGTTGGTGACAACCATTTTAGGGGGGATAAAAAAATGGGGAATAACGAATGTTACCTTTACTGTGGATCTTGATGTCTTTTCTCCAACTGAAGGGGTATTTGCAGTTCGCTATTCACCCATCACTTCTTATCTTGGACTTGGCTGTCAAATCCTTCCAGAAGATCTTACTCCAGAGCACATCGAATCCCTAAATCAGATACTATTTCCTACACCCCAAGTACAGTATCTGCTGCAGGAAAATCAAGTTCGCCCAGCCCAACAGCTTTCCTACGTACGAGCAAGCAAAAATAAATCTGCAGATGGTTCATCCAGATTTTCCTCCGCAACACTTTCGACAGATATCGGAATGGGAGAAGGTGTAAAGATGGATGATGTCCTTGGCATGATAAAGATCATAAAGGAAGAATTGCCGAAATACGGCATTCAGGACGGAATACTATTGAAAGCGGGAGGGCGATATAGGGGCGCGGTCGTAGAGATGTGTGGGTACGAAGACACTATGAAAAAAACATCCCGTGCCGCAATCAAGATGAACAAAGCAATTACTTCATGAATGAGCCGTTTGGCAGATGACTCATCTGCCAAGGCTGCACACTTTCGCACAGATTCGGTATAATGGGAGTATGATTCTAGAAAAATCCTCGTTTTTTCTTTTGGGCATAAAGGGAAGTGCCATGGCGAATATCGCCGTGATGCTGAAGGAAATGGGGAAAAAAGTGGGAGGAGTCGATGTAGCGGAAGAGTTCATCACCGATAGCTCGCTTTCCCAAAATAAAATAACCTACACTTCGGATTTCTCGGATTTCTCCATTCTCGATGAGTTTGAGGTATTTATCTATTCCGCCGCTCATGGAGGAGATGAAAGTCCCCTTGCACAAGAAGCCCAAAAAAGGGGAATTCTACTTGTTTCCCAACCTAAATTGATCGCTGAGTTCGTGGAAAAACATACGCTTTCCCTTGCTGTATCCGGGTGTCATGGAAAAACAACCGTATCATCCCTTCTCGCCTGGGCACTCAATAAGCTGGGGAAAAACCCAGGTTTACTCATTGGAGCGCCACTTTTTGATGGTGGTGGTGGGGGAAAAGTAACGGACTCCGAATACTTTGTGGTTGAGGCTGATGAATATGGTGTCCACCCTCCAAAAGACAAGACGCCCAAGCTTCTCTTTCTTCACCCAAACTATGCGCTTTGCACCAATATCGACTTTGACCATCCCGATGTCTATGACAACATCGAAATGACGAAAAAGACCTTCATGAAGTTCTTTTCTCAGGCTCGACACCTTATGGTTTGTGGGGATGATCCGGTAATACGTTCCCTCCTGCCAAGCCTAGCTCCCCAAAATCCACGCGTCTATGGCACGACTGATGATTGTGACTATCAAATCGTACAATCTGAGGCTAATGTGGTGGGTATCTCATTTGAACTGCTTAAATTCGGCGTTTCCCAAGGGAGATTCACTTCATTGTTGTTTGGAGAGAAAAATATCCTCAACTGTGCCGGTGTCGTGGCGCTTCTTCTTGAGCTCAAATTCACTAGCCACGAAATACGTACGGCAATTGCAGGATTTTCAGGGGCAAAACGGAGGCTGGAAACGGTATGGACAGACACGATTTCCTATCTCATCGATGACTATGGACATCATCCGGCAGAGATTGCGGCAACAATTACCGCTCTTCGAAGTCGTTTTCCCGGAAAGAAGCTCCACATCCTATTCCAACCACACACGTTCTCCCGTACTGAGGAGCTTAAGAACGAGTTCGTGGCGCAGCTCAGCCAGGCTAACAACGTCTATCTCCTGCCTATTTTTGCCTCAGCAAGGGAGAATCCTTCGCAATTCCGCATAACATCCGCCGAACTGTCCCTTATCGCTATGCGTAAAGGAAACAATTTGTTCCTTGCATTCGATGATAAAATGAGCCTTTTGGCGCATTTGAAGGAACAAGTGCAGCCTGGGGACGTGGTGGTGACACTCGGCGCAGGGGATATTTACAAGCTAAAAGATGATATAATTAGCATTCTCAATGAACAATCCATTTAACGGGCTACTGGGCGTTGGAAAAGTACGGGAAGGGGTAGATTTATTCCCCTATCTTTCGATGCGGCTTCATACGAAAGCGCAGTATTTTTTTGAGGCTCAATCGAAGGACGATCTCCTTAAAGCGGTTCAAGCCACAAAACAATTGAACATTCCCTTCATCATGCTCGGCGGTGGGAGTAACGCAATCTTCAAAGGTTCACAGGTTGAGGGTCTTGTCGTCAAAAACAGCTTCACATCAATTATGGCCATTTCCGCAACAGACACCACGGCACATATCGAAGTGGGTTCGGGAACCAACATGGCCCAACTCGTGCAGTATCTCGCGGAACAGGGTTTATCGGGACTTGAATATCACAAAGGGCTTCCCGGAACGGTGGGAGGAGCTGTATACATGAATTCAAAGTGGCTTCACCCAGTATGTTATGTGGGCGACTGCGTCGTTTCTGCAGTCCTCGTTGATGGGGAAGGAAAGGAAAAAAAAGTGGACAGGAAATATTTCGCTTTCGATTATGATTACAGTATCCTGCAAAAAACACATGAGCTCCTGATAAGTGTCGTCTTCCGTCTTAAGAAAAAGGATCCGGATGTCCTCATACAGCGAGCGAATGGATCCATTGAGTATCGAAAAAAGACACAGCCCAGTGGCAGCGCGACCTGTGGATGTTTCTTCCGCAACATAGCGGCAAGCGAACAGATAGCCCACGGACTTCCTACGAAATCGGCAGGGTATCTCATCGACAAAGCAGGAATGAAGGGAGTTCAGATAGGGAGCTTCAAGGTTTCAGACGTCCATGCCAACTTCATCATCAATGAAGGGGGAGATGCACGGCCCGAAGACCTCATGTCCTTGGTGGAAAAAATAAAATCGAAGGTTAAAGGGCAGTTTGGGATTATACTAAAGGAAGAGGTCGAGTTATTGTAAATTCATTTTCATCTATGGAAGACGCATATTTAATCCAAGGAGGAAAAAAACTGAAAGGGGGAGTGATTCTCTCCGGAGCAAAGAATGCAGCGCTCAAAATGGTAATCGGCGCACTCCTTTTTGATGGGAAAGTTACCCTCAATAACGTACCGCGCATCCGCGATCTGGATGAGCTTCTTAATCTCTTCACAGAGCTTGGCGCGACAGCGGAGTTCATCGGCGAGAATACAGTGATAATCGATGGCGCAGGACTCAAGACAAACACGGTTGATTTATTGCACGGATCAAAAATCCGTTCTACATTCCTTCTTTTCGCTCCCTTATTGCGAAAGTTCAAGGAAGCCCATATCCCCAATCCGGGAGGATGCCGAATCGGCGCCCGTCCTATCGACCGCATCATGAATGGATTGAAAGAGCTGGGAGGCATCGTCGAGTATGACCACGCAACCGGTTATTACCACGCAAAACTCGCAGGCAAGATACACGGGTCCTATACGTTCGAAAAACCTTCTCACACCGGGACGGAGTTCATGATAATGCTTTCTGTTTTTTCAGAGGGCACCGTAAAGATCGATAATGCGGCACTCGAACCTGAAATAGACGATCTGATCGCGTTTTTCAATGCAGGAGGAGCGGATATCCGCCGAGAGGGAAATGCCATTTTGGTAACAGGAGTTTCTTCCCTTTCGCAAAAAAAACCCTACACGATAGTGTCAGATCGCAATGAGGCCGTGACATTTGCGGTACTTGGACTTATCACGAAGGGAGATGTAACCATCGGCCCCATCAACCCACAACTGCTCGAGGTGTTCATCGCAACCGTCACGAAATGTGGTGGTGGAGTCGAGATTATCGGAAAGGATAAGATCCGCTTTTATCACAAAGGTCCTTTTACGGCAACCCAGATAGAGACAGAGCCGCATCCGGGATTCATGACGGATTGGCAACAGAATTGGGTTGTCCTGATGACGCAAGCGGAAGGGGTATCGACAGTACATGAACGGGTTTTTGAAAACAGATTTGCCTTCGTTACCGAGCTGCAAAAGCTAGGCGCCAACATCGAGTTTGACCCCGCTCCTGTAGCAAATCCAAAACAGTACTATCATTTCACGTACGACCCGGAAAAAGTATATAAACAAGCGATTAAGATTTATGGACCACAACAACTCCACAGCGGGGTGCTCACGGTAACAGATCTTCGTGCGGGAGCGACTCTTGCGATAGCGGCACTCTTGGTACCCGGGGAAAGCATCGTCAATGGCGTATCGATTTTGGAACGTGGCTATGAACGATTCGTGGAAAAAGTTACCAAATTGGGAGGCGACATAAAAAGAATATGAAAATAAAGACAATCCTTATTTTGGCGGGAGGGGACGGAGGCAGATTTTATCCACTGGAGCAGAAGATGTTATTTCGATTCAATGGAAAAACGGTCCTGCAATACATAGTTAGCTCCGTATCGGGAATGGCCGAAGAAACCGTAGTCGTGACGAATGGTAAAAACGAAACGATGATCAAATCGGATTTAGCTGAATTTTCTGTCCAATATATCAATCAGATAAAAGATGATAGAGGAATGGCAGATGCGATCCTCGCAGCGGAAAAATCCCTCACGAAAGACGCACTCATCCTCAACGCGAATGACGTATTCGATTTTTCCATTCTCTCCCAACTCATAACTCAAACGAAAAAAGAAAATTCCTCATTTGGATTCGTAGCTAAGTTCGTCAAGGAATACTTTCCTGGCGGATATGTGGTGTTCGATAATGAGAAAGCCGTTGGGCTGGTGGAAAAGCCCGCTCCGGATAAGGTGCCTTCCTCCTATGTGAAATTCGTAGCGGATTATTTCCCAGAAGTTCAGTCATTCGTCAGTGAATTGAAAAAACACTCTCCAGCGGATGACCAAAACGAACAGGCAATGACCGTCCTCATGAAACAAAAACCAGCCACGTGCTTTAAATATGAGGGGGATTGGGCGACATTGAAATACAGTTGGCACGTCCTTTCTATGCAGAATTATTTCTTCACCCACACCCTTACGAAATCCATCGATCCGTCTGCGACAGTCCATAAAACAGCGACGATAGAAGGGGATGTGTTCCTAGGAAAAAACGCAAAGGTCGGTGCATATAGCAAAATAACGGGGCCCTGTTATATAGGGGAAAACGTGGTCATAGGAGACCATTCCTTGGTCCGTGGAAGTAGCGTCGAAGACAATTCGTTGATCGGATCGGGATGCGAAGTTGCCCGCTCCTATCTTTCAAAAGGGGTAATGCTCCATAGGAATTATGTGGGCGATTCGGTGTTGTCGGAAAATGTAAGCATGGGAGCGGGGGCAGTTACGGCGAACTACCGATTTGACGGAAAAACCATCAAAACCCCGGTTAAGCAAATCATGATCGACTCACAAAAAGGGAAATTCGGATTGATCGCGGGCCAGGACGTAAAAATAGGAGTAAACTCAAGCACATTCCCTGGAGTAAAATTAGCTCCGGGAACAATGGTGATGCCAGGAGAGGTTGTAGCCAAAGACAGATAATTTTATAGATTCCCGCTTTCGCGGGAATGACAACAAAAAACACATATGAAAAAAATAACAGTCATGGGAGGGGGAACGGGGACATTCGTCGTTCTGTCCGGTCTCAAATTGCATGATGTCGATCTTGGCGTCATAGTGAATATGATGGATTCGGGTGGCTCAACAGGCCGGCTTCGAGTACAACTTGGGGTTCTTCCTCCAGGGGATATCCGACAGTGTTTTGTCGCTCTTTCGGAAGCGCCTGACTTATGGAGACGGCTTTTTCTCTACCGCTTCGACAGCGGAGATTTTGCGGGACACAATTTCGGGAATCTTTTTTTGTCCACTTTGGAAAAAGTATCGGAGAGCTATGATGAAGTGTTGGATACTGCCTCTTTTGTCCTCAAGACAAAAGGCAAGGTCCTTCCCGTCACTCACGAGAAAACACAATTGTGCGTTGAATATGAAAATGGGACAGTGGTAAAAGGGGAGGCGGATATCGATAGTGACCTTCACAAGCTGACGAACATAAAGAAAACATTCTTAGAGCCTACCGTTGCCGCATATCCCCAATCACTGCAACGGATTGCCGAAAGTGACGTGATTGTCATCGGGCCCGGAGATCTGTATACGAGCATCATTCCCCTATTTTTGGTGGATGGCATGAAGGAAGCGCTCCAACAAACAAAGGCGAAATTGGTTTATGTGGTAAATCTCATGACCAAGTCCGGGCAGACCAATAACTACACGGCAAAAGACCATGTTCACGATATCGAACAGTATCTAGGGAGGCAAATTGATACAATTATCATGCACAAGGGTGAACTGAATGAAGCGATCGTAGAATGGTATGAAACCCATAACGAACACACCGTTCAGGATGACTTGGCAGACGACAAACGTGTCGTTCGCGCAAACATAGCGGATAACACACCGATAGAACAAAATACTGCAGATAAAATATCTTCATACGCAAGAAGTATTTTACGTCATGACAGTACTCGGCTTGCAAATGCAGTTATGACATTACTATAATTTTTCTATGATACGAAAACACACAATATCTTTTAAACATGCATTCGATGGGCTCATCATAGCTTTTTCCACCCAACCGAATTACCGCATCCATCTGCTTCTTTCCCTCCTTGCCATCGGAGGGGCTTTTTTCTTCCACATCCGTTCGGAGGAATTCCTGACTATCGGAATACTCATCACCATGGGGCTTGTGATAGAAACGATCAATACCGCGATAGAGGAAACATGTGACGCGATCGATGAGGCAATTCGGCCTGATATCAAGATCGCGAAAGACACATCCGCTGCAGCAATGCTTATCTTCGCCATCGGATCGCTCGTTCTTGCATGCATTATATTCGTACCGCGCATATTGCAGTTATTTTCATAACCTATGGCACTCTATCTTTTTGTCATGTTTGTGGCATTCATCATAAATTTCTTCCTCATCGTTCCGTACATAAACATATTGTATAAACTGAAACTGCAGAGGAGGGACCAACAGACAAAAGACGCATTCAATAAACCAACCCCTATCTTCGACAAGCTTCATAATCATAAACAGGGAATCCCAGTGGGAGGCGGCATCCTCATCGTCCTCTCGACCATAATTCTCTACGCGGTATTCCTCGTCATTTTCCTCCTGATACGGAAGCCCTTTTTGGCGAACTATCCCGCATTCGGTTCCGAAGTCAAGATCATCCTCTTCACCTTCGTGGGTTTCGCTGTTTTGGGATTATATGACGACTTTTCCAAGATGTTCCAATGGCAGAAAACGCATTTTTTCGGGTTGCGCCTTCGTCATAAATTGGTGTTGGAGATACTGCTCGCAACTGTTGCGGCCTATTGGCTTTTCGTCGAACTAAAGATAGACATAATGCATATTCCTTTTGTGGGAGTGTACAATCTCGATCTTTGGTATATCCCTTTTGCCGCATTCATAATCGTCGCATTTTCGAATGCGGTAAACATCACCGATGGCCTTGATGGGTTGGCGACGGGCGTCCTTCTTTTTGCCCTTACCGCTTTCTGGGCGATCGCTCGGTCCATAATAGATATGCCAACAGCCTTGTTCATTGCTGTATGGTTGGGTGGATTGGCTGCATTCCTCTATTTCAATATCTATCCAGCAAGAATCATGCTTGGCGACACGGGAGCACTTGCATTCGGCGCAACGTTTGCGGTAGTGGGTTTGGTGCTGGGAAAAGCATTCGCGCTTCCTATCATCGGGGGAGTTTTTGTCATCGAAATCGCCACTTCTCTTATCCAACTGGTAAGCAAAAAATTCAGGAAGAAAAAAGTCTTTTCCGTTGCCCCGCTGCATCTGTATCTGCAACATAGGGGATGGGAAGAACCAAAGGTAGTGATGAGATTGTGGCTCCTCGGCATCCTTTTTGCCATTCTTGGGCTCATGATCGCCTTCATGAAATAAGGAAGGGCCTCTTCTTGCATTCCCCATCGGCTACGATATATACTGAGACTATTAATAATTATAAAATGCTCTCCTATGGAATATTTGATTATTCCGTTTTTAATTGTCTTGGTTGTTTTCCTCATTAAGTTTTTCCGTGTCATTCCAGAAGGATATAAGGGATTGGTGGTCCTTTTCGGAAAATACTCCCGCACGATAGATCCAGGATTGAATATCATCCTCGTTCCCGTTGAGTCGGTAACTATGGTCGACATCCGAGAACAGGTCATGGATATCCCCACACAGGAAGCGATAACGGGGGACAACGTATCATGCATGGTTGATGGCATCGTTCGATTCAAGGTCGTCAATCCATCTGTTGCCATGTTCAAAGTTCAGGACTTTTCCAGCCAAATTTCCGCAAAGGCCCAGACTGCCCTTCGGGACGTCATTGGAAGCATATCTCTTGATGAGGTATTGTCAAAACGTGCACAGATCGCAGTCCACATAAAGTCCATCGTCGACGAAGCCGCCGACCAATGGGGAGTTGATATCCTTGCGATTGAAATCCAGAACATCGAAATCCCCGCAGATATGAAACGGGCGATGGCACAACAGGCTGAAGCGGAAAGGGACAAGAAGGCCCGCATCATCAAGGCAGAAGGGGAAAAGGAAGCATCGGTAAAGCTCGCTGAAGCGGCACAGATACTATCCAGTGCAAAGGGTGCTTTGGAGCTACGAACCCTGCAGACATTGAAGGAAATATCGGCTGACCCTTCGGAAAAGATAATCATGACGATTCCCAACACCTTTTTTGAAGCATTTCGTGGACAAAAATAAGACATGAGACAAAGCAAAATACAGATTGCATTCAACTCGTCGTTCGATGACTTCCTCTCGGTAATCAATTATATCCCGAGAGAGGAGCATATCATCATTGAGGCGGGTACACCTCTCATAAAGAAAGAAGGGATGCAGGTCGTTGGTGCCATAAAGCGCTACTGGCCCGGTGAAGTGTGTGCCGATATGAAAATCATCGATGGGGCCTATGAGGAAGT
>CAZKKK010000032.1:0-10756 GCA_964553365.1 uncultured Gammaproteobacteria bacterium | reverse complement strand
GACTTGTTTAGATTTTAGAGTTTATAGTTTAGGATTTTTACTTGAGCAGGTTGTTTATCCCATGGATGATGAGCTCATCGATAAGAGGATCGAGGCGTTTGTTCCTTTCGACGGCAAGCAAGACGACCTGAGGATAGCAGAGAAAAATTTCACCCAACAGTGGTTCCTCCATACTCTCATCATTCCTATAGGGAAATGCGAGTACAGGTAGTGCTATATCTTCGTGTTTATATGTGGAGGCGATGCTGCGCATCTTATTTTTTCCCACGAAAATAATGTTTACTGATAGTGTGGGATCGATGTGAAGCGTGGAAAAAGCTTTTTCCACGCAAACACGGATCCGTTTCCTATCGATAAGATAGCGAGATGAGGTGATGATTCGCAACATAAAGATTATTATCTGTGATGCATTGCTGATCTTTCTTTCTTTGTAGACAATGCAAATCTGCGTCTGCGAGCACGTAAACGAATACGTTCCTTCGCTTCATCTTTCAATCGTAAGGATGGCTTCTTGTAATATTGTTTTTTTCTGAGCTCATCAACAATATTCTCGTCCATGAACATACGAGAAAACTTTCTGAAAATAGCGTCTTTTGTCTCTCCCTTTTTTTTGAATATGACAACCATTATATATACACCCCCCTTTAAATATAACTAACATGAAACAAGTAGCAAGTTCTGCGTATATTGTATTACACTTCCTTGATTATTTCAATAAGCTTTTGGAGGGAAAGTGGGGTGGGAACGGCATCAGGTGTACGGGATGAGCCGTTCAACAACATATTCTTCATAATGTGAAGAAACCAATATCCCTTCGTGTCAACTTTCTTGATTTTTTCGTAGACGGGGGTGAGATCCAGTTCTGGGGATGGAAGCGTCTTTATGCGGGCAAAGTGCTTCAATGGATCCTTCATGACGACGAGACTGAATCCCTTTTTCTGGGCCAGTCGCATCGCTTCATCATTGGTCGTGTTCATCGCGAGCGATTTCCCATATTTCGAATAAAAGACAAATCCTTTGGAAATATCGTTTTCCGCCTTCAGTTTATAGAAAAATAACTGTAAAACCCCATCCAAAAGAAGGAATACCGTTTGGACAAGTGTTGCGTCTGACATACCTTTTTTCTTGAGGCCCGTTATGAGCTGATGGAGACAAAATTCGTATTTATCGGAGGTTGGATCCGGATAATGCACTTCCCCAAAATTGTCGATGTCCGTGACATAATCGATGATCCTTGAAAGAGGATCCTTATCCTTTGCATGGAGGTGCTTCATCATGGATAAGTACTCGAACACGCGTTTGCTTGCACATGTCCGTTCCTTGATCTGATGATGGTCGAATTTTCCGTATCCTGTGTCGCAGTATAAGATGTCTGGATTGGAGTCTGGGATGACATTGTTCCAGTTTTGTTGTTGGGGAGTGAATACTACTTCAGCCTCTTCCCATTCAGGAAGGTAACGAGTAAGGAGCCAGGCGCTGGTAATGGCGTCAAGGTCGGGAAAAATGTGTAGAACGATTGTTTTCATAAGGTATTATTTTAATTCCGTATTTTACGCCTTTCCTTATCCAAGGAACTCGCACAATAAAAATTCGAGTGCTCAAGCAGCCCTTGGATTCGTCAAGTCATAAAATACTCTATCCAGACACAAGTTATTTTAATAAATCCAACAACTCTTCTTGTGTTACAAGCTGTGTTTCTTTTTCCGTCCTTTTCTTCATTTCTATCTTATCTCCTGTTTTTGGGGAGATGACGAGTCGGTATGGGCAGCCGATAAGGTCTGCATCGGCAAACTTCGCACCTGGGGAAACATCGGTCCGATCATCGAACAATACATCGATATTCTTTTCCTCAAGTAGTTTTATAAGTTTTTCTGCTTTTTCAAAAGGAACTGCATCTCTCCCAATTGCGATTAGGTGAATTGTATAGGGAGCGATATTTGCAGGGAGAGTCATTCCTCTTTCATCATGATACTGTTCGACAATGGTCGCCATCGTCCTTCCGATACCGATACCATAACATCCCATATAATAGGGTTTGTCCGTTCCGTCGTTATCCTTGAATACCGCATTTTTCATGAGTTTCGTGTAGTGGTATCCGAGTTGGAAAATATTCCCCACTTCTATTCCCTTTTTCATGATGAGTTTCTTTCCGTCCTTTGTGCAATCTTCTTTTCCCATCGCTATATCTCCCACTTTATCTGGCGTATAATCGCGTTCAAAATTGACATTGAGTAAGTCGCGGTTGAGTTTGTTCGCTCCCCCATATGCGTTCTTTACCGTTTTTAAGGACGTGTCTGCGATGACGATAAGTTCAACATTCTTTTCCTTGATCTCATGGATTTTTACGGGAGAGATGAAGCCTGGTGCACTGTGTAATTTTTCCCTGATTTCATCTTCCGTTGCATGTCGAAGGGTAACCGCCCCGACTTCTCGCTTCAACTTCACTTCATTCGCATCAAAGTCCCCTCGCAGTACCGCAAGGATGAATCTGCCTTTTTCATCTACGAAAAGAACATCCTTTATTTGGTGGGAAAGTGGCATTTTATGAAGCTTGACCCCATCGTCCATCGTGGTTCCGCGCACTGCATCCACTTCCTGGAGTTCTTTCATCTCTTCGGAACCATTTATGTCATTTCTGTCGAATGTCGCCACTTCCTCATGGGCATTATACGATCCGTCCTCTGTGGTAAGGTAGTTTGTTTCTCCAATTGGTGAATTGACTACATATTCGTGGCAATAATCTCCGCCGATATAGCCGCCGTCTGATTCTACAACAGTCGTGTCTAGCCCAAGTCTCTTGAAAATACGGGTATAGGTATCCCCCATGTTCTTATATTCTTTCTTGAACTCTTCCTCATTGATGTCGAATGAATAGGCATCTTTCATGATGAATTCGCGTACTCGAAGCAATCCGCCTCGTGCACGGAGCTCATCTCTGAACTTGGTCGAAAATTGATAGATATTGAAAGGCATCTCCTTGTAGCTGATCTGGAATTTGCGTACGACATCGACAAACATTTCTTCAGCCGTACCTCCGAGCGCGAACTCGGCATCTCGCCTGTCTTTCACTCGCATGAGTTCGAATCCTGCAGTATTTGTCCGGTTCGTCTCTTTCCAAAGTTCAAGTGGATGAAGCACGGGGGATACCATCTCTTGGGCTCCCGCCTTGTCCATCTCTTCTTTCACGACCTTAATGATTTTCTGTTGCATCTTGATTCCGAGGGGAAGAAAAAAGAATCTGCCTGCTGTGGATTCACGGATAAATCCCGCTTGATATAGGAGCTTGTAAGAATCCATGGTGGCGTCGGAAGGAGCTTCACGGACTGTTTTTCCAAAGAGTTTTGAGTAACGCATGTTATGTATTATACAGTGGTTCGAGGAAGGTGGCTAGTGGTTCGTTACTTATGCCTCGGTAAAAAACTGAATAAGCAACCTCTTTTTGTAACTACAGGGACGGGCGATGATGTCGGTTCTGGTTGGCTGGAATGCAGGGCGGATGGGACATGTTCAAGCGGTGGTTTCCACGAAGTGAACAATCCTTGTGCGACGGATCCAAGCAATTCAACTACTGAAGCTTCGTGTGCCATAGTTATCATTCTATCGAGCGCATTCATGAAGTTCGCATCGGGGACGTAGTGAAACTCATCAGCAATACGTGCAGCATTATCAACGCACCAAGTACTCCTATCCTTGAAGTTCAATTTATCCATTTGTTAAAGAAAAATATACCATATTCCAAAGAGAATGCAAATTTAGGTCTTCAGGAAAGGCTTTTGAGTATGAGGGTAACGATTGCTTCAACGCTTTTGTCCGATGTATCGATAACGAGCGTGTAGTTCTTTGTATCAAAAAAATCAGTCCTTTCATGGATTTCCTTCACTTTCGTAAACCAGCTGGAGTCACGAAGCATCACTTCCTTTTTCGCTTTGTCCAATGACACATGTTCCCGCTGCGCAAATCGCTTGAAACGCACATCATCTGTAGCGATGAGCAGAACCTTTAGGACATCCATTCTCCCCTCAGCCATGATTCCTGCTAACCATGAGTCAAGAAGTAAATTCCCTGGCTTTTTGAGCATTTCCTTTACCTTCCCGTCTACTTCACGGGTAAGTTTATCAGTTTGCTCTTCCGCATTATTGAGGGAAATACCATGTGTTTTTGCATACTCACGGAAATATGTACCAGTGGAAAACGTCGGCCAATTCAATTTCTTTTGCAATTCACGGAATACGGAAGACTTACCTGTGCAGATTTTACCCGAAATGGTGATCTTTGAGAACATTATTTTTTTATGGTGCCTTTGTATTTGAGCTTATCAAGTACTTTCCCGACCGTTTCCATAGGTCCACATCCATAGGTATCTATGGCAAGATCATAATATTTTGGATCCCAGAATTCATAGTCACCATAGAGTTTTTTCCACTTTTCAACATTTTCCTCTTCCCTTTGTTTTATCCATTTCTTAGCCTCATCAACCGTAACATTCTCGCGGTTCATGACCCGGTCGATACGGACCTCATCATGGGAACAATAGACGAGTACTTTAAGGACTCCTGGGATGTCCTTTGCGACGAATCCAGAAAGCCATGCCTCGTATATCAAATGCTCTTTTTCCGTAAGCATCTTCTTCGTCATTTCCTCGATGCTTTTTTCATGTTCGTCAGATCGGGAAGCTGCACCCTGCATATTTTCGTGGATGTTATGCATGCGGTCATATTCCCTTTGTATGAATCCGGCATTTATATGCTGCCAACCAAGGATAGTTTGAAGATTACGAGAAAGAGTTGTCGTTCCGACTGCAACTTTTCCAGAGACGGTTATATTTTTGTATGTGTTTTCCATGATTTAGTATACAGGAACAGTTTGAAATTTTAAATTTGAAATTTGAATTCAATTTAAAAATTGATTAAAAATTAAAAATTTTAAATTAAATTATCTAAACAGTCTCATGATGTCATTTATCGACACCAATACTGCCAGTCCCATGAGAAAAACGAAACCTGCAACATTGGTTATATTTTCAACCTTTTTATTGACCTGTTTTCCCGAGATCCATTCATAGATGACGAATACCATACGTCCCCCATCAAGGGCTGGGAATGGCAGGATATTCATGACACCGAGCGACAAGGAAAGGAGAGCCATCAGATTCAGAATGTTCTTCACCAATTGGGCTCCTGATGTCTGTACCATGTCATTCACCACTCCATATATCCCCACAGGCCCGGCAACCGCACCGGAGACTGCGTTGGCGCTTTTTTCCTTTACCGCAATGCCGATAAGCTGTCCGATGACACTGAAATTGTATTCAAGTACATTATAGGAGTGCATGAATCCGGAGAGTACTTTATCTACCGGTTTTTCATAGGAAATCACGACCCCATCGATTAGGCTAACGCCGATGATGGCACGTTTCAATTTTGCATTATATTGGGGGACAACCGGGATCGTTTTCGTCGCACCATCTTTGAGGTTGATCGTTTCCAGATAAATGGTTTTCCCTGGTGACGATTTTATCATGTTTATGAGCTGTTGGGCTGATGTCAGATGGGTTATTTTATTATCGGAATTGATGGAGTATGAAGAGATGATATCTTCCGGTTTGATGCCTGCTTTTTCCGCGGGAGATCCCTTCGTCAGATTTGTCGCGATCACCCTTCCCTCTTGTGCCCCAAACGTGAAGTGGTGGGGAAAGATAAGGGGTAATGGATCTGATCTGAAGCCATTTGACGCGATGATACCATAGAGGATAACAACACCGAAAAGCAGGTTCATGAATACGCCAGCCGCGACTACCAACGCTTTTTGATAGGGCTTTTTGAATGCAAATGCCCGGTCCTTTTCGCTGGGGGCACCTTTCAATTCTTGGTATTCCTCACCGAAAAGCTTCACGAATCCTCCCAGTGGGAATATGTTTATCGTATAGGTCGTCTCTCCCCTTTTTATCGCAAAAAGTCGTGGAGGGAAGCCAATCGCAAACTCCTCCACTTTGATGCCATTTTTCTTTGCCATAATGAAGTGGCCGAATTCATGGATGAGGACAAGGAAACTGAGGATTAAGATGAATAAGACAAGTGACATAGAGTGATTTTTTTATGTGTTATAACTTTAGCTTATAGCTTATAACTTATGGAGAAAAGTTTCAAGCTCTCCTTAGATGAAAGGTTGAAAGGGGACTAAAAAATCTTCGCATATGCCAGCAGTGGCGCCTCAAGCTAGCTCTCAACTCATCAACGCATGAAGGTCCACATGCTTGGCATATTGCTTCAGATTTTTTATTGTTTAATGGAGAGTTATACTTGCTGTATCTCGACGTCTTTCGCTTCCTTTACGGAGGCGATATCCTCGTTTGCCTTTTGAGTAAGGGTGTCGATTTCTTTTTCGAGTCGATATTTATCGTCTTCGGTGAGGATCTTCTTGTCGAACTCATCGCGGATCTTCTTCCTTACATCATCGCGATGGTTGCGGACGATGGATCTCTTTTCCTCGATCATCTGCCCGACAAGCTTGCTGTATTTATCTCTTTGTTCTTTGGACATGGGAGGTATGCGGATCGTGATGCGCATTCCCTGTGTTTGGGGAGATATGCCCAAAGGACTTTTCAATATACCCTTTTCTATGTCGATGATGGTGGAAGGATCGAAAGGTGCGATAAGTAACGCACTTGCTCCATCTGTGGTGATTGTGGCTAACTCTTTAAGTCGTAGTTTTGTCGAACCTCCATATGCCTCGATGATGATATCCTCAATCATCGCTGGATTCGCGCGGCCGGTTCGAATGGACTTAAGCTCATCTTTCAGAGCTGTGATTGTGAGAGCGATATTTGATTTGAAAGTATTGAGGTCCATGGTTATATACCGAGTTCCCATCTCAAAAATCTATTTATCTTGATATTTTCGCCGAATTTGAGTACCGCTTCCTTAAGTATATCCTTTATTTTTTTGCTTGGGTCCCGGACATATTCCTGTTCGAGAAGCTCTTCGACTGTTTTTGCTGGCATCGACGCGATGTGGAGGGCAATTTCCTGTCCAACTTTGTGGAAGTCAACGTTTCCCGATACGAAATCTGTCTCACTTGCAAGCTCAACCATTGAAGCTATTTTTTTATTGTGGTGAATGTAGCTGAAAATGCCTCCTGCTGTGGCTGATCGCTTGGATTTTTCTTCTATCTTTTCTCCTGCGAGTTCCTGCAGTTTCTTGACGGCTGATGGAATATCGTTATTTGTCGCCTCCAATGCTTTTTTGCAGAGTGCAAATGAAACGCCTGTTCTTTCACGAAGTTCTTTCAATTTAGCAAGATCGATGGACATAGGAGGGTTTGCTGACAAATTTCTAATTTATTCTTTCACTTCTTTTTTCACCGCTGTCTTTTTAGTTGCTTTTTTTGCTTTTGGTTCTTCTTTCTTCACTTCTTCAGCTTTTGGAGCTGCAACTACTACTTCCTTTGTTTCTTCTTTTTTTACCTCTTTTTTTTCAGCTTGCCCCGCGGAGCCTTGGCGAAGTGGGGGTTTTGTCGCTTTTGCAGCCTCAGATTTTTCTACAGTGTATGCTGAAAGGACTGATTCAATGACATAGTGAGCGGATGTTGGAGAATCATCATTTGCCACGATTGGAAAGTCGACAGTATCAGGATTCGTGTTTGTGTCGGTTATTGCAATGACAGGGATGCCGTTTTGTTTTGCTTCCTTAAGTGCATTTTTCTCTCTTTTGATATCGATGATAAAGAGGATATCTGGTTTTCTTTTCATTTCTTCGATTCCTCCGTAAAGTCTTTTAAGTCTGTTGAGATCTTTCTGCATCTTTGTGCGCTCGTGTTTCACGAACTGTTCCCATGATCCATCGGCTTTTCCAGCTTCATAATCGATCATTTTCTTGGTATTTTTCGAGAGTGTTTCGAAGTTGGTGAGGAGGCCTGGCATCCATTTCGTGGTTATGTGTGGGATTCCTTTTTCCTTGCAATAATCTTGGACGAATTGGCTTGCGACTCTTTTTGTGCCTACGACGAGCAAGCTTTTGCCTGTTTTTGCTGCATCTTTCAAGTATTCCTTTGCGTTGTGAAGCTGATCTGCGGTGATGGTAAGATCGATGACGGCTACGCCATTGACCATTTTATAGACGTATTTTCGTGCTTTTGGATGAAGCCTATTTTTTTTGTGGCCAAGATGTGATCCTGCCTCGAATAATTTTTCTATTTCTTTCTGGTTGTATTTTTTTTCTTCCATAGCTATACATTGTAACAGCGGCTTACATATTTTGCAAGGGTATCAGGCGATTTTCTCCCATGGGAACTGCGGCCGGCCAAAATGGCCATAGGCTGCTGTCTTATAATATATTGGTCGTCTCAGTCTCAATTTTGACAGGATTCCCTCCACCGAGGCGTCCAAGAGCGAGTCCATGAACTCACCTATGATTTTCTTTGACTTCTTTTCTGTACCGAACGTTTCCGCTTCCTGCATAAGAGGTTTTTTTGCACCGATAAAATAGGCCAGACGCACTTCACATCTATCAGCTAAACCTGCTGCCACGATATTCTTTGCGATGTAGCGAGCCGCATATGCCCCGGATCTGTCCACTTTCGTGGGATCTTTCCCTGAAAATGCGCCTCCCCCTACCCGCGCCATGCCTCCATAGGTATCGACGACTATTTTTCTCCCCGTCACTCCAGTGTCGGACGCAGGACCGCCAATATGCCACACCCCGGTTCCGTTCAAGAGTATTTTGTCTTCGTCAACTTCCATACCATATTCGTTCAATACAGGTTTGACTGCATATGCTATCAAATCCTTCTTTACCGTTGCCAATTCCCATTTCTCATCGTGAGGTACTGCAAGGACAAGTGAAGTGATGCTTTTGGGAAAGCCGTTTTCGTACTGGACTGTTACCTGGGTTTTTCCGTCCGGCCGCAGATATTTTAATTTCGTCTCTCTCAATCGATCCATTTTCATTGCCAATTTGTGTGCGATCATGATGGGAAGAGGCATAAGCTCCGGGCTTTCATTGCATGCATATCCGAACATCATCCCCTGGTCCCCCGCTCCAAGTTCATCAACTCCCTTGGCGATTTCCGACGACTGAGTATGTATTTTTACGACAATAGGAGATTTGTCCGAAAAATGCAGGACGGGATTGGTATATCCCAGTTTGCGGATGACCGATTGTGCTATCGATTTATAGTCGAGGGTACCTTTTGTCGTCACCTCTCCTGCCATTGTCACGTAGTTTTTCGTGACCAGCGTTTCGACAGCGACGCGCGCATGAGGGTCTTGAGTAAGAGCTGCATCCAAGACAGCATCAGATACCTGATCGCAAATTTTATCGGGGTGACCTGCACACACAGACTCAGACGTAAAGGTGGATTGGGACATAAAAATGTTTCCAAATTATAATGGCATATCATAGGTGGCACCGTTCACATCAACAGAAGAGGATATGTCGGTTGCCGGACAGGGTTTTATCCCTATCTCTCTTGATACAGCAAATATTCTATAGGGAGTAAATATATTTTGCAAGCGAAGATAGCCGCTCTCAGTGTGGTACAATAATTTGATATGAAAATTGCCATTTTAGGAGGAGCGTTTGACCCCATTCACATGGGACATTATCTTGTCGCACAACAAGTGAAGGAACAGATGAAGATGGATGAGGTGTGGTTGATGGTCTGCTACTCCTATTTTCCCGAATTCCCGGATAAATTGCAGAGGATCACCCCTTACGAAGAGAGATTCAAGATGGCCTCCCTTGTATCACCGAAAGATTTGGTTGTATCTAATTTTGAGGAAAAATATAACAAGCGGAGTCGCACCATCGATACGTTACGTCTGCTTCGCGTTTATTACCCGCATGATACGTTTTATTGGATTATCGGTTCTGATGCGCTTCCTACATTCAGACTGTGGAATCATTGGGAAGAGCTCGTGAAAGATCACAACCTCATAGTGTTCCCTCGGGACACGGACTTCAAGACGCTCGAAAAGCGGGTAAAGGAGTCGTTCGGTCTCAAGACCATCCCCAAGAACATCACTGTGCTTGAAGGAGATCTCATCGTCAGCACGATTTCCTCAACACATGTACGCGAGAGAGTCAAAAAACAGTTGCCGATTGTGCCGTTGGTCGGGAATATGGTAAAAAAATATATCGAATCGAAGAAGTTATATTTAAAATAATTATGAATACATTCAACGCCCAATTAGAAGCAGACAAAATAATTTCTTTCCTGCAGAAAACATTTGCGGCAGCGGGAAAGAAAAAAGCGGTCATAAATTGGTCCGGTGGGATTGATTCTACCGTGAGCCTTTATCTTCTCGCAAAAGCATTACCTCCAGAAAATATAACAGCGCTTCATCTCCCCTATGAGCAGTCGTATGAGGATGAGTTCTTGCCGATGTTCGAATATTTGCAGATGAATAAGCCTCAACTGCGGATAATCCCCATCAAGACAATGGTTGACTCAATCCAGTTGGAGCTGAAAATAAGCGACCCTTTCCGGATGGGAAACGTGATGGCACGCACACGCATGATAGTTGCCTTCGATAATGCGAAAAAATTAGGTGCGCTTGTGTGCGGTACGGAAAATAGGACAGAACATCTCTTGGGGTACTTCACTCGGTTTGGGGATGGTGCTTCCGACATCGAACCACTTCAACACATGTACAAAACACACATCTATGCATTGGGAGAATATCTGAGGATTCCTAACAACATTCTAGAGGTAAAGCCAACGGCAGGCTTGTGGGCTGGACAGACCGATGAAGGTGAAT
>CAZKKK010000031.1:0-10949 GCA_964553365.1 uncultured Gammaproteobacteria bacterium | reverse complement strand
AAGCGCGATTGCTGGGAAAGCCATCACCTGATAGTACTCATGTTGTACGTTGCCTCCCTGGAAAACAAATATATAGATGAATCCAGCGGCAATGATGCTCAAAGGGAGAAATGTCTTTTGTTTCCTGATAAGGCCAAGGACAAAGAACACAGTAAGATACCCCCCCAAAATAAGATTGTTCAATCGTTCATAAAACATCCAGCGGAAAAAGGCAGGGCGGAAGAATATTTCCTTTTGTCCTTCCGAAGTGTTCACCATGGTGATAAGCCAACTGCTTGCGGGGATCCCTTCGGGATACTTCGTGATATAGTAGCGCCATGCAACAAGAGGAGCTGCCGCCAAAAGAAAGAATAAAATCACATGGAGTTGTTTTGGGATGTTATATTTATATTTGCGGACGAACAGAATCAATAAGGGCAACGCATAAAAAACAGTCGTTGGCTTGATGAGAAGGGATACCGCAAATGAAATGATGGAAAGCACGAACCATACGATACTTCTTTTTTTCGATCTATCACTCGTATAGAGATGAAGCAGGAAAATGGAAAAAATAGCGAGAGACACTGCCGGTGTTTCGGGAAGTATAACCCGTGAAAAATATACGAAGAATGGCATGATTGCATAGGTAAGAGCTGTAAATATCGCGGCAGGCCTGCCTGCTTCAACGAGTGCTAAGTAGTAAAGACACGCGATACAGAGAAGCGAAAATAACACAGAAATAATTCGTGCCCATGTCTCAAGTGAAAGGAAGGGCATCGCCATGTGAAGTCCCGCAAAAGCTGCATTGTAGATAGGGAACTCGACAAACCGCAGTCCTTTTGGATTATCCACACCCGATTGCAAATTGGACAGATCATCGAACGTCGGCATCATGAGATTGAACCCCGTTCTTTCGAAATTCCGTCCGACTGCTGCAGTATCCGCCTGGCGCCATGAATGGAAGTCGGCAAGTGGAGCATCGATTTTATAGAGTCTCACGACGAATGCCACCAACACTATTAATCCGAGGACTATATAATCGTTTCTCTTCATTTTGTTGTTTTGAATTTTAATTTTGTTCCCATATTCTGATTTGACATGTATCCGACAGCAATTCCCATCACCATCCAGAACATGAATGCAATCTTCGATGCCTCAAATATATCAATCATCACCGCATTGATAAGGAGTCCGAAAAAGCCCGCGAGGACTCCCCCAAAGATAAGTTGTTCTGGAGCGGTCTTCTTTATTGCGACGGAAAATATTGACAAAAATAATCTTGCCAGGATAAACACGAAAATTCCTGTTCCCACAGCGCCAAACTCACCGATCCATCGGAAATAATCACCATCGGTTGCCTCTGTGATCGCTGATGGACCTTTCCCGAAAATGGGATAACTAAGGAACGCCTTTATCGCACGTGGCCACTCGACTTGGAGTCGGGTTGCGACCGAGATATCCGGAATGACGGCGGTCACGACCTTCATATTGTTATACGCCTCATTGAGAAGTTCGTTTTCCTCCGCTGCCGTCAATACCTTACCCGTTTTTTTTGCTTCCTTACGTATCTCATCCAATAAATTGAGCTTTACGTCGTTTACATCCTTCGCGTTCATGTTTATGGTATTCACATCTACGGCATTATTGTTAGCCGCGTTCTTATCGATGATATAGTCGCCGATAGGCAATTCATCTGGTTTCAGTCTTCTTGGTACCGTTGTCTGCCCCGTTGTTTTATCTATGAATATCTGTTTAGTCTGGAATGAACGGTTAATCCTTTCCGTAAGATTGGTGGAAAGGAAAGTAAATCCGATTGTTACTGCAATCGTAATCACGAGCAGTATCCATTTCCGATAAAAAAGCAAGAAAGGGAAGGTGCTTAATATATATGCACCATAGGAGACGCGGGAACCTGCAAGGACGAGGTTCGAAAGCGCAAGGAGAAAAAGCACATAAAACCATTTATTGACTTTTGCAGTGAGAGCAAGGAGAAGGGGAAGGAAGAAAAGGAGGAATGCCGAAAGATCATAATTTCCTCCAAATGTCGAAGAGATGCGAGCCCACGAATCAAGGACGAGGAGATACCCCTTTGCATATTCCGGATTCATCGTCTGAACTGCCGGCCAGCCCAGATATTTTTGTCCTAAACCATAGAGAGTTACAAGCGCTATTGTCGATAAAATAAAACGGAGATAAAAGATGACATCTTTTTTTGATTTTACGCTTGAAGCGAAGACAAAGAAAATAGCCATATATTCGATTCGTCTCAAGGCATTGAGAAACCCGACATTTTTTATGACGATAGTATGTTGAACGAAAAATCCCAAAAAGAACGAAATGAAAACCGAGCTCCAAAAGAGGACGAACAGAGTGAGATAGGTCCTGTTTAACGTTATCTTCTTTCTCATGAGCTGGACAAAAAAGACGATGTAGACTAGCGCAACGAAAAGGTCCTCAAGTCGGATAGCGATATAGGTGTAGTCAACCATCTGGAAGGGAAGCTTAGGATAGAGAGGGATGAAAAATATGTAGCCAACCAGCAAAATCTTGAGAATGTTACTGTCCAGCCACGCGGTAAGCTTCTTCATAGGTTGTTTTCAAATAATTATTATTAATGACGAATCCAAGGAACCAAGCCAATCCTGCCTTTAATCGTAACAGAAATCGCAATAAAAAGAGCGCAAATGCGGAATGATGTTTCTTATAGAAAAAAAGGAAACCCCGATATACCTGGATAATGGGGAACGTCTTCCCGTTACTCGAGGCGGATCCGAGATGGACAATCTTCACTTTCGGATAGAAGAATGTATTCATCCCTAATTTTTTTGCTCGATAGAGCAAATCCACCTCTTCCATATACATGAATATGGTTTCATCAAACCCGCCCGCTTTTACGAAGTATTCTTTTTTCGTCATGATCGCCGCTCCTGAAACCCAATCGACCCTTCGCAATTCTTTCGGTGAGGAACGGGTAAGCCCCCAATAGTCCCCTCGAAGGAACAGCGCACCAAAGATGACAGGCAGCGAATAGAATGGCGCCGCGGAAGCTTGGGGAGTCATATCCTTATTGAGCAGTTTCGGCCCCACGAAATGCTTGGTGTTTTCATTTTTTTGGTAGAATGCGAAAAGCTTATGGACGGCATCCTTGAGGATGACGGTGTCCGAATTCAAGAAGAAGATGTACGTGCCCTTGGCGAGCCGAGCACCTTGATTATTCGCCGGTCCGAATCCCACATTTGTCGTATTTTCGACAAAAACGATGTTTTTGTGCTTTTTGGCATAATCGGCGAAATAGACTGCCGAATCATCCTTGGATGAAGCGTTATCGATAAGTATGATTTCAAAACTGGGGGAAGCCGCTGATTTATAGGCACGAAATGACTTGAAAATCGATTCCAAGCATAGATGCGTGATTTTTCGGGTGTTATAGGTGACGATGACGATAGATAGGACGGGATTTTTTACGGTCATAATGTATAATTATATCAAATTGCATTGTGCAGTCAGCATAGCTCAGTGGTAGAGCACACGTTTCATAAGCGTAAGGTCGCAGGTCCGAATCCTGCTGCTGACACATTAATATAGCAGGATGAGGCACGCGCCGCTTCGTAGTGAAACGAAGAAGCTAGTCCCCCTGGGGGAAATCCTGCTGCTGACACCCGGCATGCTCAGGGCAGGTCCGAAAATATATATGCTTACAGATGAGAGAATCGCACGATTGAACGATGTCGCTTCCCACAGGCTCCACGATGTAGTCGTGCTTGAAAACATCCATGATCCGCACAATGCGGCAGCCGCGCTTCGGAACTGCGACGCATTTGGGATCCAAACGATACATGTCATTTTTGAGACCGAAAAGATGTATAACCCGGAGAAATTGGGCAAACTCACCTCAGCCTCAGCAAACAAATGGCTGGATGTAAAAACATGGACCAGCTCAGAGGAATGCCTTTCCTCCCTCAAAAAAGAGGGATTTTACATCGCCGCAACGGCAATCGACAAAACCGCGCAGTCCTTTGACACGTTTAAGTTGCCCGAGCGAAAAACGGCGTTTGTATTCGGAAATGAAGGCTTCGGCATCACTGAAACCGCAAAAAATAGGGCAGATACCCTTATATACCTTCCCATGTATGGATTTGTGGATAGCCTTAACTTATCGGTCACCGTCGGTGTCGTCACTCACCATATCGCACAAGATCGACTCAAAACAGGCGTTTGTCGTTACTCACCAGTAGAATCTGCAAAGCTTGCCCAAGAATGGATTTCAGAAGATGAAAAGAGAAGAGGCCGGGGATAAGGTATAATGAATCATTCATTACCAATTCACTCGTTTTTCTATGGCAGATTTGACACTTAAAGATATCTCAACCGAATTACAAAAAGAAGTGCTCGTACAGGATTATTCCAAAAAAGCGATGATTGAAGGAGTGAAGGTTGTCGAAGCGAAACGGATGGCAGGGGAAGATGGGACCTTCGAGGACTTGTTACGACTCGATGAGACAGGCCATCTTGAACTGTTCCCCGATATCCAAGTACGGCAGATCAACAGATCGAAGCTTCTCCCTGGGTCGGTTAAAGCATGGCACCTCCATTTCAAACAAGAGGATGTATGGTATGTAGCTCCTGAAGATCACATGATCCTTGGATTATGGGACACTCGTGAAAACTCGAGCACCAAAGGAAAGACGCAAAAAATAGTCATGGGAAATGGCACTTCAAAACTTGTCGTCGTTCCTCGGGGTGTAGCCCACGGAGTCGTGAACGTAGCCTCAAAACCGGGATCGATTTTCTATTTCGTCAACAACCAATACAATCTCGCGGATGCAGATGAGCGAAGACTCAAATGGGATGCCCAAGGAGCGGACTTTTGGGTAGTAGAAAAGGGATGAAAAGTAGTGTACGATGAAGTTATATGGAAAAAAAACAGCATCCTCTCATCTACTTTATCATTTTTTTCGTCGTGTTGGCGTTCGTGGGGTTTTTGATCAAATCAAGGCCAAATAAGCCGATTGAGACACCGAATGCCCCCATCTCTTCCTTTGATAACTCCTTCTATGACAAAGACACCATAAAAAAAATCGCATCTGATGCGGATTTCACTGCTTTGATGAGTGTGCAGCAGAACAGCATATATTCTTCCCTCTCTATGAGAGCGGGTGGAGACGCCATGATGAAAACGAACAGCGTCGCGCCCCAAACGGGAGTCGCTGCGGAATCCGTTTCAAGATCCTCAACTACAAACGTGCAGGTGGTAGGGATAGACGAACCAGACATCGTCAAAACGAAGGATGGCTCAATCTATTATTCTAAGGTTGGGCAATATGGCTATTGGATGAACTCAGCAGGTATATCATCCCAATCAAAGATGCAAGGTATTACAGCGGATAGGATGATGCCGCCTCAATTCGAACAAAAGAGCGAAATAATAGCTGTTAATGCACTCCCCCCTTCCCTTATGAAGCTGCAGAGTTCTCTCCCAATCAACGGGGAAATCCTCATCTCCAATAAGGTACTCGTCGTATTCACCGATGATAATACGAATGGATCCCTCCAATTGGTGGGGTATTCTATCGCGAACCCAAGCGACCCAAAAAAACTATGGGAACTGCCTTTTTCAAGCAAATCACAAAAAGTAGCTGCCCGTCTTTACAATAATGCCGTCTATCTTGTCACTTCAACGTCCCCAACGCTTCCTCGTCCGTGTCCTATGCCACTCATCGAGGGAAAAAGTATGATGAGAATACGATGTACCGATGTCTATATGCCTTCAAGCCGTCCCGTCATGGACACGGTCTATTCCGTTTTACGTATCAATCCCCAAACAGGAGCCGTAGAAAAGACTCTGTCGTTCATAGGACAACAAGGGCAAAGTACGGTATACATGTCTCCTGAAGCGCTCTATCTAAGCTATCAAGTACAAGGGAATAGCGTGGACATACTCAACCAATTCATTGAAGAGAATCAAGGAATGTTCCCACAATATATAGAAGATAAAATAAAGAAATTAAAAGGATATGACCTTTCCCAATCCACGAAGGAAATAGAGATCACTTCTTTGCTTTCCCAATATCTCTATGCAATGGATGAAAGCGAAAAACTGAAGCAAGAAAACCAGCTGAACAATGCATTTATAAGGTTTTTTACTAAATATAAACGTTCATTTGAGTATACGGGGATCATCAAGGTCAAAAACAGCGACCTTACTATCCAAGCGTCAGGGAAAGTGCCCGGGACCATCCTCAACCAGTTTTCATTTGATGAATGGAAGGGGGACTTACGTGTAGCGACAACGATAAGCGGCAGAAATCCTTTCTATATGTTAGGGGGAAACAGCAGTGCGGAACAAGTCAACGATGTGTATGTGCTCGGGGGAAACCTGGATATAAAAGGCTCGGTCAAGGATTTGGGGAAAACAGAAAAGATTTATTCGGTTCGATTCATCGAAGATCGAGGGTATGTCGTCACATTCCGCCAAACAGATCCATTTTATGTGTTGGATCTTTCCAACGGGAATACGCCGCTTTTGAAAGGAGAGCTGAAGATTCCCGGCTATTCATCTTATTTGCATCCGATAGGGACTCATCTCGTCTTAGGGATTGGACGTGAAAACCAGGTAAAGCTTTCTCTGTTTGACGTTACGGATCCATTAAATCCAAAGGAAGTATCAAAATACGAACTTTCGGGGGAGTATTATTCCGATGCGATGGACAACCACCATGCATTCTTGCAGGATCCAAAATACAAGATCTTCTTCCTACCAGGAAGTCGAGGTGGCTATATTTTCTCATACGAGGGAAACTCGCTTTCACTCGTGAAGGCACTTGAGTCACCTGTGGTCAAAAGAGGACTGTATCTGAATGACTATTTTTACATCGTCACCGACACGGGAATAATTTCCTATAAAGAAGGCACATGGGATAAGGCAGGAGAACTCTTTTATCAGAAAAAGGAAATACCGATTGCGCCATCAATGAATCCTTTACAGCCCGAACCACTTCCTATGGAATTGCAGAATAATTCCGTGGAGGGTGTCGCGCCAAAACCATTGTAAAATATTCTATTTCCAGTCAGGTTTGTAGTATTTCTTGCCCTTCAGGTTTTTTGGGAGATACTCCTGTTCTATTTTCGTACCGCTTTCTTTTTCCACCAGCCAAGGATACCGGATATGACCCTTTCCATAGTTGAACTGCTTCATCACTTTATTCGATGCATTGCGAAGGTGAAGGGGAATGGGATCGAGATTCTCTGAGTCGATATCAGACATGGCGGACCATAAACCCATCGATGAAGCAATCGATTTCTTTGCGGTTGCGAGATAGGTCACGGTCTGTGCTAGGATAAGTCCGCTCTCGGGCATACCTATCATATGGACAGCCTGCATACAGGCGGTCGCAACGACCAGGGCAGTGGGTTGGGCGTTTCCGATATCTTCGCTTGCGAATATCACCATACGTCGCGCAATGAACACGGGGTCCTCTCCAGCTTTGATCATTCGAGCGAGGTAATGAAGCGCGCCATCCGGATTGTTCCCTCGCATGCTTTTGATGAATGCGGAAATCGTGTCATAATGCCAATCGCCTTTTTTGTCGTAATATATCGCTTTTCTTTGGATCGCTTCTTCAGCTATTTTCAATGTGATGGTCCTGCCTAGGGAGGATGCGAGTTCGATTGCATTTATCGCATTGCGGGCATCGCCATTGCTGTTTTTTATGATGTGGGCGATTGCTTCCTTTTCCCATTTCCTTCCCTTGTATTCCTGAATAGCCCGTGCAACGATATGTTTCATCTCATCATCGGTGAGCTGTTCCAGCTTATATACCTGTGAACGGGAAATAAGCGGGGCGTTTATTTCAAATCCAGGATTTTCCGTCGTTGCGCCAATCAAAATGATAGAGCCATCTTCCACGTGTGGGAGAAATGCATCTTGTTGTCCCTTATTGAATCGGTGAATCTCGTCGACGAACAGGACAGTCTGTTTCTTGAAAAGCTGCTGCTCATCCTTCGCTTTCCTGATTATTTCCCGTATATCCGCAACTCCTCCAGTGACAGCGGAAAATTGAATGAAGTCCGCTTCGACATATTTGGCCACAAGCCGTGCAAGAGTGGTTTTGCCGCATCCGGGCGGTCCCCACAAAATCATGGATCCGACTTTCCCGCTCTCCAGCATTTTGCGGAGAGGTTTGCCTTTTCCTACCAAATGGGATTGGCCCACTATTTCATCAAGTGTCTTTGGCCTAAGCTGTTCAGCAAGGGGGATCATAATAAGAAATGACAAATTTCAAATATCAAATGTCAAATAAAAACTGCAAATATCAACTTTCCAATCATAATAAAAACAAAAGAAGAAAGAAAGGTGTAATGCAAGCGGCGACAAGTTGGGCCTCTGGATTGGCGAGTGCTGTCTGCAATTTTTCACTTATATGGCTAAGGAGCTTCACCGGATCCTTGAGAAGCGTTTGTTTTGGAATTTGATGTATGGTTGTAAGATCATATCGATCTTTATTCAAAACAATGGTTGATCGATAATCAATATCCTTCATTACCAACTCAACGACATATTCTTTGTTTTTCGCTTTTTCGATAATGGGAAATCCAAGTGGATAGGAAGAGCTGTCTCCAATTTCAGCTGGAGAAGCATCTTGGATTGCATACCAACTATTTGCCCCAAGCTCCTTCATCCGAATCTGTAAACGTTGTTGTTTGAGTGGGTCACTAATTTGTTTTTTCTCTTTCTCATTCCCCACTGTATTAGTGAGGTGAACAAGGATTACTCCCATATTATCTTCTTGAGCCATGAAGGAAAATGTATAGGGGACATCCGAAATTGAAGTCGTTGAGGGAATGATGTTCGAATATTTTTTTTGCACAGAAAAGAAGTTGAACTGCGACGTATACGTCGAAAAAAAAATGAATAGAGCGAAGACCAACAACACGCAAAAAATAATCTTATTGTTTTGGACATATATGCCGGCTGGCTTTTTTTCCGGTTTGAACATGAAGTAAGGCGTTTCGATAATCAGATGAATCGCATAGGATACCAAGAGGAAGATAACTGCGGTAATGATTAAGAAAAGGATATTGGTAAGGGCATCTGACGGCCTGAATATCAGATGCATTCCGTCGATGATTGCGGTGTGGCTGATATACATCGAATAACTGATCGTCCCCAAGAATAGAAATGCTTTGTGTTGGAATAAACGGCTAAGCGACGTATCCTTTTCTACCAAAGAATAGACTACGTAGCCAAAGGGGAACACCAACAGGAGGCGAAAAATTATCATTGCGTATCCTGATGTCCCAACCAACAGCAAGTAAGAACAAAAAAGGAGGATCATAAAGGTGAGAGGGGTAATCGTTTTTCGGATAAATGGGGTAGTGGATTTTTTTTCATTTTTCGCGACAAGCCGGGCGATGGCAATCCCTCCACAAAAATAAATGAAGTATTCGATGAAAAGCATGGTCAATCCTTGGGAGTGTTTGAATAGGAGCGAAAGCCCGAAGAAAAAAGGGAAAAGAAGCCCAATGAAAATCGTGATGTACACTTTGCTTTTTTTATGGAGGGACCTTACGACGGGAGAGAAGAGATAGGGATACAGAAGATAAAAAATCATTTCGGGGGCCAAGCTCCAATAGACGCCATCAAGAAGAGGGATATAATTCCCCAGCGGAAGAGTGAGCGTCGCATTAGCCGCAAAGATTGTCCCGTCCCTCAAGAGGAGCGGAAGAGAATCAAACCAAATAGGGGGCCGTCGCATGATGAAAAATCCATACCACAGCGCGACCACTCCCTGAAGGATGAAGAAAAGAGTAATCAATAAACTTCCTTTCTTATACTTTTCCACCCCATATATCCAAATGAATCGAGCTATAAGCGCAACGCCAAGGATAAGGGAAATGCGGCAATCAGGGGAGTGGATGGAAAAAATCTGAAGATCCACATGGCAGTAGCCATCACCAAAAAAGGGGGGAAGATACGCGAATACCGTCTCTCAATGAACTCCCTGGGTTGGGGATTTATATAGAGATATCCCATGAGGAACCCAGAGAGAATGAAGAAAAACGTGACTCCCAAATTCCCACTCGTGAAAAGAAATTGGATTACGGGTTTTATGAATGAAGGGACCGCTTCGGCAATGAAACGAGAGTCGATATGATTGAGGAATACCAGCAGGATAGAAAATCCCCGCAAGCCATCAAGTACATCAAGTCTTCTTTTCATAGCGTTTAGCCTTCGTATTGGAACTGCGAGTATGTATTGGTCAGACCAACTTTCTCTCTCACTTCCATCATTTTTTTTATTGCCTGCATCCTCGCTTTTTCGGCCCCCTCTCTCAAAATCGTTTTTATCTTATCGGGATTTGCCTTAAGTTCATCATAGAGCTCTCTTTCTTTTTTGAATTTGGCAAGAATCGCCTGTAACAGTTTTTCCTTTACCTCCACATCGGACACCGCTCCTGCTTTATACCTGGTTTCGAGATCCGCGACTTCGGCTTTGTCGTCGTTAAGAAGGCGGTGATAGGTGAACACGGGATTGCCCTCGACCTGTCCCGGATCCGTCACTTTTTTGCGGTTGGGATCCGTATAGCAACTCATGATCTGTTTCTTGATTATTTTCTCATCGGCGAACACCGCTATATAATTGTTGAGGCTTTTGCTCATCTTCCTTTTCCCATCAGTCCCCACCAATCGTGCGCTTTCCTTCATATTGAAAATGTCGGGAAGGATGAACGTATCGGAATAGGTCTTGTTGAAGAAACCCGCTATATCGCGCGTTATCTCGATATGCTGTTTCTGGTCATCCCCCACCGGAACATAATCGGGATCATACAGCAAAATATCGGCCGCCATAAGCACTGGGTAACTGAAGAGCCCCATATTGATCTCTTCCAAGTCCGCGCCTTTTTGCAATTTATCCTTATAGGCATGCGCTCTCTTTATGAGAGAGAGCGGCGTGACATTGTTCAGGATGC
>CAZKKK010000030.1:7239-11191 GCA_964553365.1 uncultured Gammaproteobacteria bacterium | reverse complement strand
CCTTTTACTTCCGCGAGGGCCTTAATGAACTGTTTTTTGGCTTTTTTATATACCATAGTTGCCTCTTCAGTCGCATCTCCGAAGATTTCTTTTACTTTCTTTTCCAAATCGGAATCCGCAAGCAGTTTTTCGATCTCTTTTATCTTGTTTGCTACTAATTTCTGATTCTCTGGTCCAGAATTAGGAGAGAGGAAAAATGCGGTCAAACCGCCGATGACTGCTCCAAAAATGAGGCCTAAGCCGAATTTTGAGGATGGTTGTGAATCTGCCATAAGGAATTAAAATAATTGGTAATACTAATCAGTGTAACATATAACATACTTCGGTCAAACCTCAAATAAAGATTAGTTCACGGATGCATTTGTCGGCCCTGGTGTGTTTGAAGGCACAGTAGTTACCGTTGGGGTTAGGATAGGTATGGCTGTTGGAGTTGGGTTCGCGGGATTCCATGTGGGAGTGGGAACGACAAGGAAACAGCTTCCGAGAAGCACTTTTCCCACACATCCGGACCGCATCCAGTCTTGAGTACTACAAGTAGTGCCGATTTTCAGACAGATTTGTTGACAATCCGTCACTCCACAGACATAGACCGGCAAAGTGGGAACGGCATAGACTGTTGGTGTGGGAACGGTGATCTTTTGTGTAGGGACCGCTGTTGGGTTTATTTTGAGGGATGAACCCTTCAGGGGGCCAAATGCGCTTGCAGGGGTAGGGGTGAGTATACCGGTTACAGGAGTGGGAGCGATCGTGGCGGAGCTACTTGCGAGAGGTGTGGGACTCTCAGAACCTGTACCTGATGTTTTTGTGGAAAATGTCCATGGCACTCCCCCATTGTCATACTTCGTTTCCCCAATACGAATCTGGAAATAGTAGGATGTTGCGGGAGAAAGAAGGGTGATTTGAACAGTGTGATTTTTCTGTTTTTGGGTTTCGGGGGCAAATAAATTCAATGCAGTGGGTGAGGACCCATACTCAACGACCCCTTGCACTTCTTGATCGGTGGTCCATGCGACTTTCGCGGTATTGGTGGTGATTCCGCTGATGATCAAATCTCTTGGTGCAGTGTCTGCTGCCTTGGTGAACACATTTTGTACGAGAAGGAAACCGCCAATAACCACGACGATGCCAGCCACCACCCCGATGGAGATTTTTATTCCGGCCGATGCCTTAATTGAGGGTAATTTCATAGTATCAACAGAACTCTCATCACAATTCCCACAACCATAAATATACTCCCCACGAGTAATAACTGAGGCATCTTGTCAGCAATACCAGACTGTGGCAGTGCGGTAGGATTTGCTGCAGGAGGTCGATATACTGTGGTGGGAACGACTCCTGCGGTCGTTGGAACAACAGAACCCACACCCGAACCGATGGTGACTACAGACGTCCCATTTGAAGAGCATACAATTATATTGGTAGGATCGACAGCATTTTTGATAACTTTTGAAGAATTACTTACGTCCGTTCGACAATCATATGCAAGGGTTATCTTTCCATTTTTAAGCCCCTTAAATGTGATGATTGCGACCGTCCCAGACCCTGTTTTATAGGTTCCCGGATCAGTTACAAGACCGGCGACGTAAACCTTTCCAGAGCTGATAGTGCTCGTCACCGCGGGAAAATAGGAACTAGCTGAAGCGCTCTGCGCTTCAAGGAAGGCGGGGTCATAAAGCACCCACATATCGGTCGATGTAATTTGGTCGCTCACCGCATCAACAGTGACACCTAAGTTGAACGTTGATCCAACAGCCACTGTCACCGTGCCCTGGTCAAAACCGATGGAAGCCGCTTGTGCACTCGTTGCAATGAACGAATAAAGAAATAAACAAATAAAGAAATGGGCGAATAAAAAACGGAAGATACGCATTACCACCAATTATTCACTATTTCCTAGTTAATTTCAAGGAGGAAATCGTTCGTTTCTGGATAGGTTACTTGTGCGCTCTCATTGACGAGTTTAGAGCTTTCGTTCCCTATCGGTTTGAGGGAAAAAGTAAAGGTTCCTTTCTTTTTTGCAACGAAAGAAAGGGAAAGTATGGGCGTATTGACGAATCGGATGGGCTCTGTCACTTGAAGGTTCTTGGTTGCCGAGATGGAAAGGTGATTCCCTCTTTCAAACGGGAAAATGCGGAATGAAGTCGCTATACTTTGAACTGATGTTCGTTCAAATGCTGTTTTGTCATATGAAAAAACGACATCATACCCTGCAACTGTATCGGTACTTGATGTGGCATTCACGTCTATGGTGAAAGCGCTTCCTAATTTCACGCTTTTCTGACCTGCCTTTTCTTTGAGCATGAACTGCCCCTTTACGGGATAAGGAATAAGCGTGGGAATGACTGTTGGCGCGGAGGTGACTCGTACCTCAGCACCATTTTGATTAGATTGTATACGTCTTGACGCAAAGTAACCGATTATGCTCGCGAACAAAAGCACCAGCGCAAGAATAAGCAACATCGAACGCGTGTATTTTGTGTGGGGAGTTGAGTTTTCCATAGTGGTTTATTCTTCATCAAATTTAATGGATAACGACTGAAGAATTATTGAATAATCTTGTGTATCGATCCCTCCATCCAAATTAAGGTCTCCAATCGCTATCTTTGCAGCATCGGTAGAGCCTAAATTAGTGCGAACGAATGTGGTGTCGTATGCATCGATAATGCCATTTTGTTTTCCTCCTGCCTCGGGAAGATCTCCTCCGAGCTGAATGATTTTGGAAAAGTCGAGTGAGTTGTCCCCTGACTGCAAGGTTATCTTTCCATCTGAACAGTGATAGGTTCCGCCTGTCGCTTCTGAAGGCACCGCGTCACAGACTCTCTTTGCGAGATGTTTCGGGCCTTTTATGTATACTCTATAACCTGCACCAACAGGAATGGAATCAAAACTCGCTTTTCCGTTCCACACTCCCGAATCATCTACGGTGAATGAGACAGTTTTGTATGCAGTAGCGCTCGCTAAACTCCCTCCAGCAAGTTTTACCTGTACGTTGATTGCGTCGGATTTAGATGGTTTTTTGGTGATTCCCTGCATTTTTATTTTCAATACAAGACTCACGGAAGCGGGAGCTCCAGGTACGGATGTTGGACCAGACGTAGGATTAGGCCCCGTTGTTGGAGCTGGCTCATTTGCCGCAAGCGATCCATAATAATACCCAATTTTGTTATCCCCTTCCCCCCATCCATTTGGTTGTGTCGTATTTGCGGTTGTACCTGTTGCTGCAGTAAAATCACCATTACGTATTAATTCCCTTCCAGCAGCATTTTTCATTGAAACTGAATCAATATATGCTTCAGACCCCTTATCCGCACTGATCCGAACGATATAATGACGGTCATCACCTGTTCCGGTTAATACAGTAGGCTTTGTTTGCGAAATAAAATCAGGTGTCGCGGGGAATGGGAGTGAAAATATGGTGGCATTTTTCTGTGTACTGTTTGCGCAGGTATCTGAATTACAGATAAGCTCAATCCTCACCCCTTTATTCTTTGAAATAACGGTCCATACGTTCGCATTAAAAACGACGGACCCAAAAGGAAGAACGATATCCTGATCGTAATGTACATCGGTACCCAATATAGTCATGTCTCCCGATTTATTGGTAGCCGCGCAGCAATTATCTTTTGTACCTGCACGAGCTACACATTTTGCATCGTCATAAAAACCCGCGTTGGGCCCCGCATCACAGGAGAAAATATTATCCGTTCCTTCATAGCGACTATAGCGACACCCTGTTAGGCCCGCACCTGTAACGGAAAGACAGTCAAGGCGTTTGCCATAGTTACATTTCACGGTGACTTGATCGAAGGGTCGAAGGGTCGAAGGAACAACTGATGCACTTGTGAATGTTTGAGCTACACAAGGAATGGGTGTTGCGATAGGATTACCTGGAGGCGTTGTCGGATTGGGCCCTCCAGGTGGATTTGTTGGCTGTGGATTTCCAGGTGGATCT
>CAZKKK010000030.1:0-7139 GCA_964553365.1 uncultured Gammaproteobacteria bacterium | reverse complement strand
TGTCGGATTGGGCCCTCCAGGTGGATTTGTTGGCTGTGGATTTCCAGGTGGATCTGTCGGATTGGGCCCTCCAGGTGGATCTGTTGGTTGTGGATTTCCACCACAATTACATTCTTCTACATTATCACTGCATGTACCAGTCGTGCCAGCTTTACATGTACATTTTTGTCCCCGTCCACATTTGCCATTTCCGATGGAATGACAAGCATTCCATGGACCATACTGAGGAACACATGGATTTGCTGGATACGTGCAGCAATGAGTCGCGTTACACTTTCCTCCTGCAGCATCAGTACAATCACCGTTTCCATAACAAGTATCTACGCACGCACTGACTGTTTTTACTAACAGGAAAAGTGAACAAAATATCGTGACTAATAGTATATATTTTCTCATTTAGCTGGATTATTAATCAATAACGCCCCATTCACTCCCCCGGCGGGATCGACCGTCCCGTACATATTCGCCGTAGCATCCACTGCCCAATCATTTGGTTGTCGACGTGAGTCATTTATTTGGGTGCCACTTTCAAATTGTGAGTTTGCCACTCGTTCACTTCCCCATGCATCCTCAATGGAAACATAGTCTAACTCGCACTCGCTCCCATCTTCGCAAAATATACGCAGAATCGTCGCTTTATTGCTTACATCGTCTGTAATAGTAAGGGTTTGTTTCATCTCCGAAAACGCTGGTTTAAGAGGAAATCCAGGACTGCTGTAAATGACTTGATTCCTCGCTGTTTTGCCGCAGGTGTTTTCATTACAGACAAGTACGATGATGAGACCTCTTCCCCTTTTTTCATAGAGCTTCGCTCCTATTGCAAGGGTATATGTACCCTTTTCGAGCTTTATGGGTTGTTCATAGCGGAAGGGTGACTGATAGGTGCCGATTGAATTTATATAGAGCAGGTCTTTTCGTTCAGTAATAGTCGTTGTGGTCCCATCTGGCGCCGCATATCCCCCAATTGGCGTGGGAACGGCGGATGTCGGTCTTAAACTAGGATTGACTGTTACACATATCATGGGAGGCAATGCTGGATTACAGCCTGCGACTGCACATGTCGGCTTTGGAGGTTGGTAACAAGCAGCGCTCGCCGTACAGATTTGTGAACCGCATACTTTTGGTGTCGGTGAAGGGGTTGTATTTGCATCCGTTGGAGAAGCGGTGGGCGTTTCGACCGGTCCCATATACCTTAAATTTTGTTTCTCGAATGTATCAGAGTCCGAATTAACTGTCGGATCTGGATCAACCCAAATAAAGTTAAGGGGGAGTGTCTGTCCTTGGATCATAGTGAACGATACCTTCACCATCGTGAGATCGTTTGAACCTGAAAAGGGTTGATTTTCGCCATTCGCTTGTTTTGTACTTATCGCGGTAATCCGTACTTTATGTATATTCTGATCGATGGCTGTGCTTCCATTTCCCGTCAATAGCCGTACATCTACAGCTCCACCAGCTACCGTAGATAAAGGAGTGATATTGGAGAGAACAGTTGCGGGATCGGTGTTTTTGAGAGTGACTTTTGCCGCATCATAGGTAAAGGCAACATCAAAGGAATAAAAAGGGGTAAGGTTGGGATTGATTTGGAGAATGAGATCGAACGACTCCCCGGGATTCACTTTCGGTCCCGCAATGAGAAACGAGCTGGTTGGAGCTGTCGCCGAAGCACGGGAACGTTGCATGTATTGCTGTGCCCAATAGGCAACCAAGAACGAAGCGGTCACAAAAACCGCTCCAATTATCACTACCCTGAAATTCTTGTGCATATTAGGTGCCGTTTTTTTCGAAATTCTTGGAAACTATGGTAAGGTCCTTCTGATTTGTCTTGCCATCAAAATTCAAATCTCCTTCAGCGCCACTAAAGCCAAGGGCTCTGTTGACAATCTCGAGATCTGCCTCATCAACCGTATTTGAATTATCTAAATCACCGGAGAAGAGAGTGCGTTCCTCTACCGCACTGATTAAATCTCCACATCGGGAATCCTGTGTTCCCTCTTTACATTGTAATATATCTTTCCATGTGAGATATACGCGTTTATACATTTGTCGTACTGTGTGATTTTGTTTCACCATCACTGTATAAGCTCGGTTTTTTTCTAAATCGTATCCCAGTCGGGGAGAATTAAATGTGTTCGGCATTTTCGCTGTTGTATCGCGCTGGAATGTGACGATTTTTGCGCAGTCCACCCCGTCATTACAGATGGTGTTCCCATTACTGTCAAGAAGGGTTATTTTTACATCGGTGATCTGATTGACCGAGGCGTCTGCATCAGGGAAAACCGCGTGAAACAGGAGATCTGCAGAGCTTGGAGGCGGGATAGGAGATGGTGTCGGAGGCGGCAACGTGGGACAAATAAGACATTTGCAGGTAACATCTGTTTTTTTTGATCCCCCGAGATTATACGCTTCAATGGTATATGTATTTCCTGCGAAATTACATATTCTATCTGTGTAAGATATAGAATTTTTAGCAATTGTCGCGATAAGGCTTCCTTTCCGATATATTTTATATCCATCTTCATTCGATGCATCAGTCCAGGTGAAAGACACTGCTCTTCCGCAACCCAAATCGTTATTACTCATGTTCCGGGCGACATCACATTCTGGTGCCGTCGCGGCGTCTGAAGGTGGTGGATTGAAGCTTAACGTAAAGTTTGAAGCTGCGGGATCCGGCATGATTGTAAAAGTTCCACCCGGCCCTACAATTTGCGATGCGCTCACATTTACGGAAATTCTAGGCGTGGCATTCCTATCCCCATTGGGAGCCGTCGCCTTGAAAAAAAGAGGGATGGTAATCGAAGTTGGAAGGGCGCTCGCTGGCTTTGTTGCAACAAAAACCAATCGAAGAAGTTGCTTTGGTGCAGTGGCGGTCGATATTTTTGATGCATCAAGGATTTGCTCCGTGAACCCCGCTGGCAAAGTGTAACGGACAAAATCCAACCCTTCACCCGTTGTAGTAAAGGACAGATCAACTCCCGAGAAAAAAGGGTTCCCACTTGATGTGATAATGATGCTCGTACCTACTTCTGCCCCATCATTGACCTTGTTTGTAATAGGAGCGAATCTGAGGTTTGCCGTCTTGACATCTGCTTTTGATTTAATAAGAGAGCCATTTAGATACATCCAAAGCCCTAAACTAACTCCAAGTGCGACTAATGCGATGACGATTATTTTTGCAAGATGTTTCATATTATTTATGGAACGTATTTCTCCAAATTTCAAAATCAACCAAATTTATCACATTATCTTTGTTATGATCTGCAGACTGAGGAGCTGGAAGACTCTGTCCGTTGAATGCCGATTTAAATGCGACAAAATCTGCCGCATCCACAACTGTGCTACAGTTCGTGTCCCCTTTCCCTCGACTTGGACAGGGATCTACAGGCGTTCCGATACATGCCCCATTAGTACAGCCATTTGCACATGCCATGGCTTCATGCCCAATGTCTTCTGTCCCAGTCTTGGGGCAATACCCCTCCTGCACGTGTGTACCTGGATCTTTTGCGACCCATTGGCTCGTAGTAGAGGTTGTCTGCAAGGACATGCAATTGTCATACACTGTTTCATACTGATTTTTCACAAATCCTTTTACCATGGAATTTTTTCCGCCATCTGAGTCCTCACATGGCAATGGCGTCGGAGTTACACAAACCATCGGGGGCATCACCTGAATACATGCCCCTGTACCACAGGGAGGCATTGGGGGTTGGTAACACACCTTTCCTGAAGGGCATCCGGCTCCACATCCTTGAGGGGGAATGGGTGTCGGAGTTGCGACAATAAATGTGAGCGATCGGGACCCTGTTGAAGGAAACGTTGGCCACCAATAGTTATACCAGTTGGTGTTATTTTCCGGCGTGCAATATCCACTCCGACAAACATTGTTATTGGTGATATTCGTACTTCCTCCACCGACGCTCGGAGTTACTCCCAAATACATCTGATTTGTGCCTAATGCAATACCTCCGCCACCTGGCGATCTTTGGTATGCGTAGATCGTATAACTGCTGTTGTTATAGCCAACTACCGAGAAACACTGATTATATCCACCACATCCTCCATAGGAAAACCCAAGGAATGGCACCACAACCGCTCCTCCCTGAGGATTTTTTACGTTTATCTGTATATAAGGTGTAGGAGTTATATTACTTATGCTGATATTGAGCCCTGCAGGAACACTATATGAACACCCGTTCATAGAATGAACCCATATACTGTATGTATGTCCCGCTTGGAAAGTATGCCCAACTGTACTTAGGTAATTGAATGTGGTCCCTCTTACGCCATTTACACATACATCCCCCGATTCCTGCGTTTTCGTACAATCTCCCACCCAGCCGTTTCCCACATCGTTGATACGGACATCATAGGTAGCTGCATTCGTAGCGGCATCCCATTGAATGATGCCATTTGAATAGTCGGCTATACTTAATCCAATTGGAGTTTGGGCAGGTTGACATACGGGGATACCATTACAACCACATGTTTGACACCCTAAAGCATCTATTTGCATGCCATTGGGACAATCTACGTCCGGGCATGCCCGCATAATACACATTGCTCTTGCAGAAACAGGATGTGAAGACAGAAAAAAAACAGCGAAAAGAAAGAGAATCAACACGATCTGTTTATATTTCATATGAACGTATGTACTTATTTCCTAATAATAACAAATAAAGAATAGGGATACAATCAAGGAGAGGATATATATTTAAAGAAGGATTATATGACCTTCATCAATCGGAAAAGGCCGAATGAAATGAAGTAGAAAAGTACAATCTGGAATAGAGGCAAATATAAAGATAGGAAGATGGTGACAAGGGCAAGAATGAAGAATGATTCGTTATGGATAGCTGGCAATAATCCCTTCGTGATAAGCATAAGGATGATGAGCATGAGTAAGATCTTCGGATTAAACCAATACAATGGCCAATTGAAGAACATGGCACACCCAACAAGGATAGCCGCTAAAATGAGGAATATTTCTTTTGTGTCGAAGTAAAATGGACCGAGGTACATACTTTCAGGATAGAGAATAATTTATAAAATTGCAATGGCTTTCATACCGTAAATTACAAAGCTCCTTCTGGAGGTGGTTTTTGTCCCTCAGGAACTTGAATCGTGATTTTTGTTCCAGCTCGCGTTGTGTAAGAATATCGTATCCACTTTATGTTGTTGAGGTCATATCGAACTTCTGCTACACCTTCCTTCTCACGCGCAGCAACGCCTGTTGCGATATTTGAAAAAGGCACACTCTGAAGGTTGGCGTTTCGTTCTGCGACAGACTTAATTTTCACTTCGCTAGGATCTTTTCCCTGCAACAATGCTATATAGGTCGATATTGGGTGAATGATTGTTTTGACTCTCATAGCGATATAAGAACCAAGATGTGGACGAATGGTTGGAGAATTGCCTATAAAAGCCTCCTTATTTGCAAAGCCACTGATCATAAATGAAACAACCAGAAGTATCGCGATTAAACCGAATTTCTTCATTTTATCTATCATTGTGTAGGTTTCAATGCATTAACTGTTAATCCATACCCACCTGCTTGGGGTGGTGAATATTCATCGATATTTGCACTAACGCTGTGTTGATAGGTGTGTGCTGGATCAGCGCTATCAAACACATATCCATACACCCAACTTACCTCGTCGCCTGGTTTTACTTCGAAATCAGTCCGTACAGTATCATTAGCGGCAGTTAGATTACTTACGTCGACTGCATGGCAAACTGGGTTGTTTTTTGCATTGTTATTTGTACAGATGGAGCCGCTACTGAACTTACCTCCGTACGCGAAAAATGCGCTGATTTCTTTTACTGTTAAAGAAACTCCAAATTTTCTTACTTCATTTGCACCTCGCTCACAGTATGTAAATGCCTTAGCCTCAGCTGAGGTTGAATATCTAGCATTTCTATTCCAGTCAACGGGACCATTCGTACCATCCGCGTTAAGTGTCGCAAATGTTCCGTAAAATTCACAAGACCAAGGCGGGGCTCCAGTGCATGCGACCGAATACTTACTTGTCCCGCTCCATCCGGCCGGATCTTCACATGCCTGAGTGATAACCGAATCCCCTATGTATTTACCACAATTGATTCGTTTTGTTGTGTCACCCTGTTCATAACATGAGTTCGTCCCAAGGTTGGATATATTCACACATTTCTGAGGATTGTCTCCTGTTTCACATGCCCAACCTTGGTCACAATTTGTAGTTGTTTTTACACCTGCAGCTGAACAGTCATAAACCTTTCCATTTTGACATGATTTTGTACTAGGACTGAGTTTAACTCCGTCACCAAAATCACATGATGTTGGGACTGCGCCTCCATCCGTAACACATCCACATTGTGTATCTGGATAATATTCTGTACCCGTCGCACACGTGCTAGCAGTCCAATATTTTTTATTGGGATAATCGGCGACGAAATTAGTTGTGCTGGTGGTGGTCATTTTGGGATCAAGACCTGAGCAATAAGATGAACAGTTTGTCGATGTTGTTCCTGCAGGACAAGTCACTCCTGGAGCGACAGCAGCGGGACAACGATATGATGTAAGCGATCCATTCCATGTGCAATCAGCACCACTACAACATTTTTTTCCACCCGTAGAACATACCTGATAATTAGCAATACAGTCAGCTGCAGCGGCCGGTGGACAATAATAATTTGGGCCGGTTGTATAAGGAAGATTACAATCAGGTGTACAGTCCGCTGTTTTTTTTGAATACTCATTACAGGTCTGCTTAGTTGGTGGGGCGGCTGCATCGATACAACAATGGGAGGCTATAGAACTCAATTTGCTTGCATCTGAGCATGACTTGTCAGAATAGGATGCTTTTACTTCATTGGAAAAATAATAGTTTTGGCCAACATCTGGCTTCTTGTTTGTTCCACAATATTGAAAGTTCGTGCAAGGTTCTGTTTCTAATTTACTTATATCACATTTTGCTACGGGAACAGCGGTCGGCTTTGGAGCGCAGCACCATTTGTTCGTAGCGGAGTTACATATTTTTTGGGATGTTGAAAGTGAATCACCTGCGTTGCATGTTTTTCCCTCGCCACCACAGTACTCATTTTTACTGGTGTTGCAGGTTGCATCCCCTGCTGCCTGTTTACAGTCTGAAAGCGGAATGGTT
>CAZKKK010000029.1:0-11500 GCA_964553365.1 uncultured Gammaproteobacteria bacterium | reverse complement strand
CCTCGGAGAGGATTATCGAGAGCAAGAAAAAGAGTGATCATATCGGAGAGAATCACGAAATCCCCAACTTTATATTTTTCATTGAGTGCCCCACAGGCAGCGGTAAGGATGAGGTTTTTCATCCCAAGCTTTCCGAATAATCGAATGGGCATGGTTGCGTCATACCCAGAATAACCCTCGTACATATGGAATCTTCCTGACATACACGCGACCCTTTTACTGTTGATTTTCCCGATGAGAAGTTCTCCTGTATGTCCCGGGACAGATGTTTTCACATCAAATAATTCTTCATACGAAAGTCGCAGTTCAACATCCATATCCTCCAATAATTTGTTCCACCCTGATCCAAGAATAATGAGAGTTTCAGGAAATGAAGGGCATTTTTTTGATACTATTTCAAAAGATTTTTCGATTGTGTTCATTATTCTTGTAGATATTTTTTTATATATATTTTTGGAATCTTGATAAGAGAAAGCTGTTTTGCTATTTCCCCAGAAGTCTTTCCTTCCTTGAGAAGATTTGACTGAATGGCTTCAACTGTTTCCCTCATATCATAAGGAAAGACAATCCACTCATCTACTTGTTTGACATAAAAATCAGGCATGTGTTTTGTCCATGGCTTAATGAAGGGAGAAGCTGTAGTAATGCTTGCAGCTCCCATTTCGACGAGATATTTTATTCCCCGAATAAACGTCTTTCCTGTATCGGAGACATCGTCAATGAGAAGAATGTGCTTGCCTTTTAAATCTCCTCCTACATGATAATCAACATTAGACATTTTTTGCTGTTTTAAATCTTTATAGCTTGAAATGGTAAAGGAAGCAACGGGAAGCATAAGGAAATCAGAAGCAATATGAGCTATGGTAAGACCACCGCGGGCAACCCCCACAATAAGATCAATCTTTGTATTTCTTTTCTGAATTTTTTCCGAAAGGGCGTGAGTAAGTGCATGAAGTTGTTTCCAGCTGACACTGTGATATTTCATAAACCTAGTATATATTATTTCTTTTTAAGAATAATAAAACATTCCTCGATACGGCTATTTTTGTGCAACTCCAACATCTTCTCTACATCTTTTATTTGAGTTACGTGTTTTTTTATCGCTGCTATTTTTTTATCCAGAACGGGAGTGATATCGACTCGTTTTGAGATTTCTCTGTCAGGATATCCTGGAGGAAAGTATATAAAGTAACTCTGGCCCAATCCTCTTTGTTTCTCATCAAGACACAAATAATGAAGTTCCTTAATACAATCGTTCTTGATATATATGAAACTGGAAATCATCGACATCGCGATATGATCGAGATGTCCTGAAATGCCTCTGGGTTCATACGTGATGATTCGATCAGGTTGCAGTTTTTTCACATAGGGAGTAATTTTTTCCGCAATTTCAAGGTAGACATTGTTGCTTAACTGACCATCTTGGTACCCAAGGAAAATAACCTCTCTTACTCCAAGGATAGTGCTGGCTTCACGCAATTCTTGAGCCCTTTTTTCAGGGAGACCCACCCCATTTTTTGTTGAGTGATCTTCTCCCGCCTCACCTTTTGTTGCGCAAAAAAGATAGATATCATGGGTCTTGCTCAAAAGAGCAACGGTTCCTCCAGGACCAAAGGATTCATCATCTGGATGAGCAAGCACTACAAAAGCGACAGGTTTGATATTCATGTGTCGGGACGGCGAGACTTGAACTCGCGACCTTCAGACCCCCAGCCTGACGTTCTAGCCATCTGAACTACGTCCCGCATAGGACACTATTATATCAGTGGCTGGTGACTAGTGGTTAGTGAATAGTGAATGGTATAATCAATCTATGAAAAACATCATACGCCCAAGCTGGGATGCATATTTTGTATCTATCGCCCATATTGTCCAGACACGCTCAAACTGTATTCGTGGAGCACGAGGGGCAATTCTCACTAAAGATAAACGCATCATCACTACCGGTTACAATGGGACTCCATCCGGGATAAAAGATTGTGACGAGGGGGGATGTAAACGGTGCCTAGATAGGGAGAATAATAAAGTGGAGGCTGGAGTGAGAAAAGACCTCTGTATTTGTGTGCACGCAGAGCAAAACGCCCTCATCCAAGCCTCGTATCACGGGGTTTCTACGAAAGGAACAACACTCTATTCTACAGTTGCTCCTTGCACAGCCTGTGCAAAAACGCTCATCAATGCAGGAGTCGTGGAGGTTGTGTACGACGACCAACACAGCGATGATTTTGGTGAGAAGCTATTGCTGGATGCAGGAGTGAAGGTAAGAAAGTTCATATGAAAAAAGCATTAATTTCTGTATCCGTCTTCTTATTCGTATTTTTATCCATTCCTTCTTCCTTTGCTCAGGAAAATAATAAAGTGGGAATCTCTCTTCTACAGCCTTCTTCAGAGGATATTTTTGAAGCGTCGATACTCATCAATAGTCAAAAAGGGGATTGGGGATATGCAACGCTCGTCATACAGGAAAACGACCGGGATATAAGGAAGTGGCAAGATATATTTGAGAAGTTGCGGGAAAAGCATCTCATCCCGATCATCCGTTTGGCCACAAGTCCACAAGGAGAAGTATGGAGACGTCCGGAAGAAAAAGATGCAAAAGAATGGGTCGACTTTCTCGATTCATTAAATTGGGTAATAAAAAAAAGATATATAGTTCTTTTCAATGAACCAAACCATGCGAGCGAATGGGGTGGTGAAGTTAGCCCAGAGGGCTATGGCAAGGTGGCACTTGCTTTTGCAAAAGCGTTCAAAGAGGCCGATAAAGACTATGTCGTTATGTTGGCTGGTCTTGACGGTGCTGCGCCGTCTTCTCCTCCGCAGTTTGAAGACTCTGGTATATTTTTACGAAAGATATTCCAATCTCCAATTTCCAATCTCCAGGATTATATCGATGCCTGGTCCTCCCATTCCTACCCCAACCCTGGGTTCAGCGGATCAGTATGGGACAGTGGGAAAAAATCCATCAAAGGATATGAATATGAACTTAATCTATTAAGGGAATTGGGAGTGGAAAAAACCCTTCCCGTATTCATAACTGAAACAGGGTGGATTGAAGGAAGGCTTTCGGAAGATGCAATCGCGAACAATTTTCGCATTGCCTATGACCAAATATGGGGGCAGGACGATAGGGTCCAAGCGGTAACTCCTTTTGTATTTAAGTATCTCTCCCAACCCTTTTTGGGATTTTCATGGAAAAAAGAAGGAAGAAACTCAACCCAATATGACGTGGTGAGAGATCTTTCAAAGAAAAAAGGGGAGCCAGAACAAATCCAGAAAGGCACTATAAGAATATCTCTTCCGAATACCCTCATCGCTCGGTCAACCTATCATTTTTCCGTTTTTTTGACAAATGAGGGGCAGGCCATATGGAGTGAAGAAGATGGATACAGTCTATCTGTACAAAGCGATTCGCCTGAAGTAAAAAGCCTTACCTCAGATGTACGGACAATTAAACCGTTCGAGGAAGATAGGATGAGCGTTACCATAAAGACTCCTGCAAAGCCCCAAACAATACAGATATCCTTAGCCCTTAAGAAAAATGGAAAGACACTATCTGAAACAAAACAGCATTCAATTACCATAGAGCCCTTCCCGGAATTAACTATAAAGACGTCCCTATTCCCGAAGTTTGTTTCAAGTGGTGAGAATTTCGAGGTGCAGTTTTTCAATACGGAGGAAGAATTGGTTTTCTCCAAAAAGAACCTCTCCATGAGGAAGGGGATAATCTCCGTAGACACCATCTCCGACATCATTCCGGGACAACAATATCGGATTGTCCTATTAGGCTACCCCTATCTTCCTCGACAAGCAATCAGCATCCTCAAAAAAGGGATAAACAGCATAATCATCAAGAAGCTTTTACCTTTCGATACGGACGGGAACGGAAAGTGGGATTTTCATGATGTGACCACTGCTTTCAAGAACCCGGAATTCTTCCTTAGGTTTATTCCCTGGAGAGACCTATAAGTGAAAGATCGAACGCTTTAAATACCCCACCCTTCTTTCCAACTCTTCCTTGGCTGACAGGGTAAGATAGCTCCCGACTCCCAGAACATCCGGCTTATATAATTTGGAGAGAATACGGGGAAGATTTTTTTCATTGACTGCCCCATCTATCAAGATTTCGCCTTTATATCCCCCTTTTCTTAATTGTTCAATTTTTGTGAGCGATTGTTCTACAAAAGGACTTCCCTGAAATCCAGGAGAAACTGTCATTATTTGGATAGCGGGAAGATTCTTTATTAGTTCTGTATCGACTGTTCCAACCTCATCTTCGGGGTTCAATACCAATCCAAATTGGAATTGTGGATAGGCATTTTTAAGAACTGAATGGTCAGGAAAGACAGACTTGTGGATAAGGACAACTCCATGGGTAAGTCCATGCAGTTTTTTTATCATCTCGATATATTTGATAGGGTCTTGAACCATGAGGTGAAAGTCAAAAACCGTTTCAGGATGTGCAAGCGAATGGAGATGCTCGATGTCTGAAATCTGCACTGTCTTATTAGGAACAAAAATACCATCAGCGATATCCACCTGGAAACGGGAATAGAAAGGAAGGAGACGTTTGACGTTTATTTCAAATGTTTGAATGATGGTTTCCAAAAGCGCTGGAACTATTATCATTTTTTGGTCTGATTTTTAATTCCTTCTATCACTTTTTGCACTTCCTCATCGGATGCCAGGTAGTAATGCCTGATAGGTTTGAGATTTTCATCAAACTCATAAACGAGGGGAATGCAATAGGGAATGTTCACCTCCATGATGGCGGTTTCTGACAACCCATCAAGATGTTTCATTATTGCCCGGATGGAATTCCCATGGGCCGAAACCACAATCTTCTTTCCTTGCTTAACGAAAGGCATGATTACATTATTCCAATACGGAACCGCTCGTTCATATGTATCCTTCAAGCATTCTCCACTTGGTAACTCGCTTGTTTTAAGATTCTTATATCGTGGATCATGGGATGGATGTTTACTATCTGCGATCTCTACTTGAGGAGGGCGGACATCATAACTTCTTCGCCAAAGCTGGACCTGTTCTTTCCCATATTTTTCTACAGTTTCTGCCTTATTAAGGCCCTGCAAGGCTCCATAATGACGCTCATTCAATTGCCATGCATAGGTGAGGGGAATCCAATTAAGGTCCATCCCATCGAGCAATCTCCATAATGTCTTTATCCCTCTTTTGAGAACAGAGGAAAATCCCAAATCGAACGTATATCCCAATTCCTTTAGTTTTTTCCCATATTTATATGTTTCATCAAGTCCTATGGGAGCGAGATCGATATCTGTCCATCCGGTAAATTTATCTGGCCAAACGGAAAGTCCATGCCGAACGATTACTACCTTGTACATATGATTCGTATAACGTATAACGTGAAACGTGCGATGTAAACCATTATAATCAACATACTAAAAAAATGAAACGATTATTTAATTCAAAAATAGCTCCTGTCCAGAAGATGAGGACAAGTGACATCCATTTCGTCGGCTCCAAGGATCCGGCCCGTAAGACAATATTCCTTTTCCTTGTTTTTGGGGTTTTCGTTTTTTTTATCATCCTCTTCATAAAATTATTCACATTGACTATCGTAAAAGGAGATTATTATCGACGATTGTCAGAGTCAAACAGGATTCAGGAAATACCCATCGAACCGAAATATGGGACAATCCTCGACAGGAAAGGGTTTGTACTTGCCGAGAACAAAGATGCAACCGTGTCAAAAACCCAGGACTTCATTCGTTCAGAGCGCACCTATTTTTTTCCAGAGGAAACAGCCCATATCATCGGATATCGGCAACTCGCCGATAAGAAAGACATAGAATCCGATTATTGTCCACGAAAGTTGATATCCAATGAGCGAGTGGGGAAAAAAGGAGTGGAGAAGCTGTATGACTGCGAGCTTCGGGGAACCCCAGGAAAAAAACTCGTTGAAGTAAACGCACAAGGGAAAAAAGAGGGGATAATAGCCGTGATTCCTCCGATTGATGGGAAAACCATACAACTCGCCATCGATATTGAGCTGCAACGGGCAGCCTATCTTTCCCTTAAGGGCCGACGGGGAGTGGTGATTGCCATGAAGCCAACAACGGGAGAGCTGCTCGCTTTTGTTTCATCCCCCTCATTCGATCCGACATTCTTTGAAAAAGGAGATCTCCGAGTGAGCGAAATATTCAGCAACACCGAAAAACCCATGTTGAATAGAATAACTGAAGGGGTCTATCCTCCGGGGTCCATATTTAAGCCTATCGTCGCAACAGGAGCCCTCGAGGACGGATATTTTACCGATAAAACCATCGTTCAGGACAATGGTTTCGTGATGGCGGGAGCACTCCGGTTTGGAAATTGGTACTTCCTCCAATATGGGAAAACAGAAGGGTCAGTAGATATGCTAAAAGCAATACAGCGATCGAATGACACGTATTTCTATACCGTGGGAGAAAAAATGGGCCCGGAAAAGATCCAGATATGGGCGGAAAAATTCGGACTCGGTTCTTCCATCAATATCGGATTTGATGAGGCCGAAGGAACCCTTCCTTCCCCATTCTGGAAGAGCGAAGTATTGAATGAGCAGTGGTATACAGGGGATACCTACAACTATTCGATCGGGCAAGGGTATCTCTCTACGACTCCTCTCCAGATGGCATATGCCCTTGAGCCGTTTGGGAATAATGGGGTGCAGTGCAAGCCGCAACTTCTCAAAGGTGTCAAGCCAGAATGCAAGAAACTCCCCATAAAACAAAACACCCTTGACCTCATAAATGAAGGAATGAAGCGGGCATGTACGACGGGAGGAACCGGTTGGCCCCTTTTTGACTTTAAAATGAAGAATATCGAACTCTTCGCGAAAGACCTGGAAAAATTCCCCGATAATAAAAAAGCCTCTGCAGAAGCCTCTATGAATAGAGATAGTAAGTATTTTAAACCAATCCAAGTCTCCTGCAAAACAGGAACTGCAGAAAGCCATGCAAAAAGTGGGATTCCCCATGCATGGATACAAGTATACGCCCCTGCCGAAAAGCCAGAGATTGCGATAACAGTTCTTCTTGAGGAAGCGGGGCAGGGGTCGGACGTGGCAGCCCCCGTTGCAAAGGAAGTGCTCAAGACCTATTTTGAGAGGGTGGAGTAAAATATGATAAATTTTATGCATATGGAGAAACAGATAGTATCTATGTTTTATTTACGAGTGGCAGACCTCAACTTTAAATTTGTATTTCATAATACAAGCAATGACCTTTATCTCAATGGAATTGAAAGGGGAATACAGTCGTTTTATAAAGGCTTCATCTCTTCCAAAATGCCGAAAAATGTTCATTTATCCTATCTGTTTGATTCCAATGTACCTATTTTTTTCCGGAACACAAAAGCAGGATATGTAGAGCTCTATTCAAAACACAACAATAATATATATATTCATCAACATACCAGCATTGTTCAGTTCATACATATTTTTATATTTGAATTAAATCTCCTTCTTCTTAAACACAATGGCTGCATATTACACGCATCCGGAAATAAAATATCAAAAAATAAAGCAATTCTTTTTATGGGCAAACCAGGCGCAGGAAAGTCAACAACTATGAAGGCAGCCAATCATATATACCCCGCCATTGCAGATGACAGCATTATTTTGAGAAAATTAGGGAGGAAATTGTATGTTTTTCAAACCCCAATAATAGAAAAAAATAAATGGATTGTCAGGACCTCAAGAAAGTTTATTTTAGATACTCTTTATTTTATACAAAAAAAGCAAACAGAAAAAAGAGAAATGATTACTTCTTTATCAAAGAGACTTTCTTTACTATTAGAACAAGTGTGGACCGACAAATCAATTATCCATGAAACACACAAACTCATATCAGAGCTATCTGGCACAACCCCAGTTTATTATTTAAGTTGCAGGAAAAATAAAAAAAAAGTCATACAATTCCTTCAACATGCGCAATTTGAGCCAAGACAATAAGCTGGCCACTCTGGAGGACCGCAAGTTTTGGCATCACTCCTGCTAGGGTTGCAAGGGTCTGGGCATATGCCAGCTAATAAATTTTCTAACCCATACGAAAGACATAGCGTAGGTAAGTGTAATTTTTGTACTTTAATATTCGGTCTAATATATCCCCTTTGTTTTTTCATATTATTCGACATATATATAAACACCCTCAGTCATTTTCCCCGCAACAAGGGAGGTTCCTACCTGTAGCGTGACTTTTTGATTAATGGCCAGCTTGTCTACAGTTATAATTATTTCAGGGGAGGTTTTTTTAGCAATCACTAATTCGCTACTTTTAGAGTTGTCTATGGAAACCATAATCGTTACTATTTTTTTTCTATTAACGTCCCCAATGGTTAAAGACCTAAATCCTGAATTTTTGCCACTCCCCTTCGTATTTTCAAGAATTACTCCTTCTTGAGAGGTTTGAAAAATAATTTTTTGATCTTTTTGATACCCAAAATGAGTTATTTGGTCTATAAACCCCGATTTAAGAAATGATTGATGTACAGCCTCTGCGTCTTTAGAAAAGCGACCCTGAAAAAGAGGGGTCGGCGTGGGGAGAGCTACGCAATTGGCAGCAGAAGATTTTCTAGACTTTAAGTCGACACTTTTTAAAAACAAGAATTCAGTGGCGATAACACCCAATAAGAAAAAAACAATGCCCACTAAAATGCCTAATTTATTCATAAGTCTACCTTGATAGTATCACGACTCATACAAAAACACAACTATGAGATTATTTTGTTTTTCACCAAGTTTTTAATGAATCCTCCAACTTTAAAAAGATATTTTTTATTCATTTGAACTTATTTAAATTAGATTACGTTTCTCAGGCACACAAAGCTTTATTGTATCATCCCGGCGGAAGGGTTTGCCAAGTATAATGATGCTGTGGAAAATGTCATCACTCGCCTGATAAAAACAAAAAGCCTGCCCCTGAAGTCCCAAGGAGTAAGCATGTTGCCACTCCTTTGGCCCAACGACACCGTATATTTCAAAAAAATCGCATTTTCAAAAATCAAGGTCAACGATATCATCGTTATCAGAAAAAATAAACAATTTATTTCTCACAGGGTCATTTATAAGACAAACAAACACCTCATTTCTAAAGGTGACAACAACCTACAATCAGACGGCAGAATCTACCCTGGTCAAATAATTGGGAAGATTTATCAAGTCAAAAGAAACAATCAACTCCTTTTTCCTGAAAATGTATATCTCATTCAATCAACCCAATATTTTTCCGAAATTGTTGACATAAAAAACATATTTGAACTTGAAAAGATCAACTATGTCTTTCTAAAAGGTCTTCCCCTTCACCTTTATTATGACAAGAGTCATCCTAAACGTATTTATGCTGATTGCGACATCTTAATTAACAAAGAAGATTTATCAAAAGTAGAAAAAATTTTAAATATAAATCATTATAGAAAACATAGTCAATCATTGTCTAAAGTTCACACATTACTTAGAGGAAAAGATATCGAAGTTCCATTTTCCAAAGAAATTAATGGTTTTATTATCACGTTTGACATTCATTTGGAAATAGATTGGATGTCACAACAACTCGGTAGACTTGAAGAGCTATATCCCCAAAAACTAATTAATCAACTGACGCATTGTTTTTTACAAACAAAAAGAAAGGTAATAATAAATAATGAACCATTTTGGATCTTGACCAATAAATACTTAATACTTTATCTAACCCTTCATTTCTTTCACCACAACTTCAATGGGGCTTTCCGACTGGACTTTTTGGATAAGGTAATAAGGAAAAACCATCTGAAGAGAAGCGAGTGGGCCGACATAGCAGATAAAATAAACAAATTTCAGTTGTCAAACTTCACTTATCCGGTTTTTAAACTCCTGCAAAAATATTACCGAACACCTATTCCCAATGTGTTTATCAACTTAATAAAATATCATAGCAACAAAACAGCAAGGTCGTTTGGCGATATGCAGATTTTCGATGATGAACCACGCATAAGAGCAGGCATAAGCCGCTTTAAAAATTTGTTCTTCCTGTCCCCCAATCCTTGGTGGAAAAAGATATTTATATTCACGAGCCCGGCAGTGGTATATTCAATTTCCTGGATTATTTTGAAGAAATTATCTTCTTCTTTTTCAGCTCTGCGAGCAAATCCTTCAGATCCTTCATAGCTTTTTCAGGCTTAATTTGGTATCTTTTAACTATTAAGTTAATAATCTTCTTTTCGTCCTCTCCAGCCTTGATTTTCTTAAAAATATAACTGGCCGTTTCGTTAAAAGTAAATAAGGTTGAACTGTCGCTATCGAAGATAACGGTCTTATCGTCTAACTTTTGGATGATAAAACCCTTGTTTATTTTATGTTTCATAAAGGAAAGTATACAAATGTTTTGTTGAAAATAAAAATCCTGTAGTATACTACGGGGTATGGCACCAAGAAAACAAAATTCAAGTTCCCCACTTCGCTCTTCGAGCTACGAGGGGCAAGCAAAATTAAAATCAAAATCAAAAGGTTTTATTTCCTTTCTCAAAAAAAATTATTTTCTTCTTATCTTTGCTGGGAGTATCGGATTTGTGGGGATTGTTTCAGTATATAAGCTCTTCGTTACTAAACCAACTTATGTGTATGCTAAGGTAAAAGTGGGGCAGGGGATGTGGTGGGCAAGCACACAGCGGCCCAGCCTGTGGTATGTTAAGGCCATTCAACAAGCTAAAGAACAAAAAGACCTCACGGGAAAACCCTTGGTAAAAATACTTGATATCTCTTATTATCCCTATTATGGAACCGGACAGTATGATGTCTACGTAACCGCACGGCTTAAAGTATCGCGGGTGGGGAGCAAAGGAACGTATAACTTTAACCGTGAGACTATCGGGGTAAGCTCTCCTATCGACTTAGAGTTTCCCAATGTACAGTTTTCTGGCACCATTATTGCTTTTTCTGAAAAATTAATAAAAGAAACATATGAAAATAAAATTATTTATTTGTATAAAAAAAATGTTAATCCCTGGGAGTATGAACAGATACAAATTGGTGATTCTCTCATGAATGGAAAAGAAAAGGTGTTTGAAATCCTTGATAAGGAGAAGGGAGAGACAAATGACGCACTATTAAGCGATTTAGGCAAACAAATTAATTCGGATATAGAACCCTATCGATATGTGAAAATAAAAGCAAGAGCACGAGTAAAAAAAGAGGATGGTCAGTATGTTTTTGGGGAAGAATATGTGGTATCACCGGGACGAGGAGTTCCTCTTGTTCTTAATAATCTCACCTTTAACGACTACGTAATAACAAAAGTGGAGTAAGGCGGTTGAAGGTGGCCCCTACGAATCGAAATGATAGCTAAATTAGTTGAAATCGCACAGCATGGCACGGGGAGACAACAACCTCATCGCTGATACGAATATTCAAAAAGGAAGAGTATATTTCATACTATAGAAAATATTTTTACCTCTTTTAGGCGTAATAGTCAAAATGTACTGCTAAAAACACTACTTTAGCCTGTTACAA
>CAZKKK010000028.1:0-11571 GCA_964553365.1 uncultured Gammaproteobacteria bacterium | reverse complement strand
AAATACCTCGAAGATAAATTCGGTGTAACAGCAATGGCAGCAGCAGCACCAGCAGCAGGAGCAGCAGCGGGACCAGTTGAAGAAAAAACTTCATTCACCGTTGTGCTTACCGAAGCAGGAGCCAATAAACTAGCTGTTATTAAAGCAGTTCGAGAAGTCAACCCAACACTTGGATTGATGGACGCAAAAAAAGCAGTAGAAACACTACCTTACGAATTAGTTAAAGATGCGAAGAAAGATGTCGCAGAAGAAGCTAAGAAGAAAGTAGAAGCTGCCGGTGCAAAAGCGATGATGAAATAACATCTGAGCTTGTCCCATCAAAAAAGTCCCTCTGAGAAATCAGGGGGATTTTTTTTAATCTACTTATTTAAATCCTAATCCCTAAACCCTAAATCCTCATCAAATCCCAAATTTTAAACTCTAAACCTATAATATTTTGATTTAGGATTTTGTATTTATTTGTTTAGGGTTTATGGTTTATTATTTAGGGTTTAGTCCCTAAAGATTGCTGAGTACTGGTTGCAATTTTCTAAAAATTCTTCTATAATCCTATTCTTATGACTACTTCTTCCGATTACAGCGCTGAATCAATTGTCGTCCTTGAAGGACTTGAGCCGGTGCGCAAAAGACCAGGTATGTATATCGGTACCACTTCGCAGCTGGGCGTGAACCATTGTCTCAATGAAATCATCGATAACTCCATTGATGAGGCCCTTGCTGGCTTTGCAAAGAACGTCAGCATAACGATCGAGGAAAACGGGTATATGACGGTCGTCGATGATGGCCGTGGTATCCCTGTCGAAATCATCCCGAAATATAAGGTTTCTGCCCTCGAAATAGTCATGACCAAACTCCACGCGGGAGGAAAATTCAACACAAGTGCCTATAAGATATCCGGAGGACTTCACGGAGTGGGAGCATCCGTCGTAAATGCCCTTTCCGATCATATAATCGTTGAGGTAAAACGGGAAGGAAAGCTGTATCGCCAGGAATACAAACGAGGAATTCCCCAGGGAAAAGTGGAAAAAGTGAAGGAATCGAAGATGAACTTCCCATTCGAACAGGGGACCGGCGTTTCTTTCATTCCAGACAAATCGATCTTCACGGAAACGATCGAAATCCATTATCCCACTCTCAAAAAACAGCTGAAAGAACGTTCCTATCTTATCAAACGGGTCATGTTCCACATCCATAATAAAAAGATCAATGATCGCACGGCATTCTTCTTCGATGGAGGGATCCTTTCCCTCATCAACGATCTCAATAGAGGCAAGAAAGTATTGCATGACGCCATATTCATCAATAAAGCCGTAGGAGACAAGGAAGTCGAAGCGGCAATCCAATATAACGACTCCATGGCGGAAAGCGTCTATTCATTCGTCAACGTCATCAACACACATGAAGGCGGCACCCATCTTACCGGATTCCGTATCGCCCTCACGAAATGCATCAATAACTATGCGCGAAAAGAGCTTGCACAAAAGGATACGGAAGATGCATTAACGGGAGATGATGTGAAAGAAGGTCTTACGGCGATAGTCTACGTCAAAATGCCCTCCACCAATCTCCAGTTCGAAGGTCAGACAAAGACAAAACTCGGGAATTCGGAAGTGCAGTCCGTCGTCCAACAGGCAGTATCGGAATATCTCGATGTCTATTTCGAGGAAAACCCAAAAACGGGAAAGGAAATCCTAGGGAAAATCCTCCTTGCCCAAAAAGCCCGACTTGCAGCTAAGGCCGCAAAGGAAGCCGTCATGAGAAAGGGAGCCCTTGAAGGTTCCGCCCTTCCTGGAAAATTGGCCGACTGCCAGGAAAAAGATCCCGCACTGTCAGAACTATTCATGGTTGAGGGTAACAGCGCAGGTGGCACCGCAAAACAAGGACGAGACCGTAAATATCAAGCGATCCTCCCCCTTCGAGGAAAGATCCTTAACACGGAACGCGCATATTTGGATAAAGTCCTCGCATTCAAGGAAATCAAGGATCTCGTCATCGCCCTTGGCATGGGTATCGGAGAGACAATCGACTATAAGAAACTGCGCTATCACAAAATAGTGATCATGACCGATGCAGACGTCGATGGAGAGCATATCATGACTCTTCTTCTTACGTTCTTCTTCCGCCATATGCCTCAAATAATCGAGAATGGCCACCTCTATGTGGCTCAACCACCTCTTTACAAGATCCAACAAGGAAAGAAGATAGACTACGCATATTCCGAAGAACAGAAAGAAAAAATGTTGAAGAAGTTTCCGGAAGGGACGAACATCAACGTCCAACGCTATAAGGGTTTGGGAGAGATGAACCCGGAACAGTTATGGGAAACGACCATGAATCCGGAAGTCAGGATCCTGAAACAGGTGAATATCGCTGATACGCAGGAAGCGGATCATGTATTCACGATGCTTATGGGAGACGAAGTGCCTCCTCGCAAGAAATTCATCGTTACCCATGCGAAGATGGCAAACCTGGATATTTAAAAATTATTCATTTTTAATTTCAATTATGGATACATCAAAGCTCGCAGTCGGAAAAAACCCACCACAGGAAGTGAATGTCGTTATCGAAATCCCCCAAGGCTCGCCCATCAAATATGAGATGGATAAGGAGTCCGGCTTCATGAAAGTGGATCGATTCGCATTCACCACGATGGTCTATCCATTCAACTATGGATTCATCCCAAACACGCATGCGGAAGACGGCGACCCGGTTGATGTCCTTGTCATCTCGACCTATGCGGTGCAACCTGGAGCATATATTTCCGTACGTCCCATCGGGATGCTTGAGATGGAGGATGAAGAGGGAATAGACACGAAAATCCTTGCGGTACCAGTGGAAAAAGTGGATCCTTTTTTCTCAGACATCCAGGACATCACCGACTTGAATGAAATCGAAAAAAAGAAAATCCAACATTTCTTCAATCACTATAAGGAACTGGAAAAGGGGAAATGGGTAAAGACAAGGAATTTCTTGGGAAAAGACAAGGCATATGAATCGATAAAAGCGGGGATGAAATGAGTTAAAACCCTTTAGGATTTGATTAGAGTTTAAGATTTAATTTTTATTATGGATGAAAAAAAGCCGGAAGAACTAACAGCGACACCAACCTTACCAAAATCTGGTCAGGTCAATCAAGAAATCGTGTCAGTGATGAAGAGAGCATATCTTAATTACGCAATGTCTGTCATCGTCTCCCGTGCGCTTCCTGATATCCGAGATGGATTGAAGCCTGTCCACAGACGAATCCTTTATGCGATGTACAAACTTGGCCTCACTTCCGGTGCTCGTTTTTCCAAAAGCGCAAAGGTTGTCGGAGAGGTTTTGGGTAAATATCATCCCCATGGTGACGCTTCCGTATACGAAGCAGTGGCCCGTATGGCACAGGATTTCTCTATGCGCTATCCTCTCATTAAGGGACAGGGAAACTTCGGTTCCATCGATGGAGACCCTCCAGCCGCAATGCGTTATACAGAAGTCAAACTTTCCAAGATCGCAGATGAGCTCATGGATGATATCGATAAGGAGACGGTTGAATGGACCGATAATTTCGATGCGACACTCAAGGAACCTCTCTATACGCCAGCAAAATTACCCAACTTACTCCTCATGGGAGCGGAAGGTATCGCGGTCGGTATGGCAACGAAAATCCCTCCCCATAATCTTACCGAACTCGTGGGAGCGATCTGTCTCATGATCGATAAAGCGGAAAAGACAGTCACCCCAAAAGAGGAAAAGACGATGAAACCTACCGATGTCCCTCTTTCCTATGACGTAACCATCGATGAATTATTGGAGCATGTGAAAGGCCCCGACTTCCCCACACACGGCATCATCTACGGATGGAATGAAATAAAACAGGCATATATCACCGGAAAAGGGAAGGTCCTTATCCGCGCAAAAGTGGAAGATGAGGAATTGGATAAGGGAAGGATGTCCATCGTCATCAGACAGCTTCCCTATCAAGTGAACAAGGCGAATCTCGTGGAAAAAATCGCACATCTGGTGATCGACAAAAAAATCGTCGGCATTTCAGACCTTCGTGATGAATCAGACCGGGATGGAATCCGTGTCGTCATCGAATTGAAACGGGACGCACAGTACAAAAAAGTCCTGAACAACCTCTTCAAATATACCGAAATGCAAACTTCGTTCCCCATCAATATCGTCGCGCTTGTCGATGGAGTCCCTCAGACTCTTGGATTGCATACGATTTTGGAGGCATACCTTAAACATCGCGTACAAGTCATCACGCGTCGGACAGAACATCAATTGAAACAGGCAAAATACAGAGCCCACATCTTGGAGGGATACATCATCGCGCTCGACAATATCGATGAAGTGGTGGAAATAATCAAGAAAGCGAAGGATGAGCCAGATGCAAAATCGAAACTCATGAAAAAATTCGGACTTTCCGATATCCAATGCCAAGCGATCCTTGACATGCAACTCAAAAGACTTACCGGTCTTGAACGTTCGAAAATCGAAGAGGAACTCAAGGAATTGGAAAAACTCATCAACTACCTCGAGTCACTCCTTCGTGACGTCTTCAAGATCCTAGGAGTCATAAAGGCGGAATTGCTTGAACTCGTAGAACGCTATGGAGACGAACGAAGGACGAAAGTGATCAAATCCCGCCCAGGCGAAATCACCGATGAAGAACTCATCGAGAACAAGGAAGTGATCGTCGTACTCACCAAAGAAGGCTATATCAAGCAAGTGCCCCGTGAGACATTCCGTGTACAAAATAGAGGCGGCAAAGGTGTATCCGGCATCGAAACCAAGGAAACGGACAACGTCTACTATATCATGACGGCCATGACCCATGACTATACGCTTTTCTTCACCAATCAGGGCCGCATGTTCCAGACTCGTGTGTGGGATATCCCCGTCGGTTCCCGCATCTCAAAGGGGAAAGCCATCGTCAATTTGCTTGCGCTTCGACCTGATGAGATAGTGACCTCAATCCTTACCTATGGAGCGACAGAGAACGAAAAGAAGGGAAACTTCGTGCTCATGTGCACCAAGCAGGGAACGGTAAAGAAGACCACCTTCGAGGAGTTCGAGAACATCCGTTCAAATGGCATCATCGCGATCAAATTGGAGGAAAAAGATGAACTTCTCTGGGTAAAGATGACCGATGGCAAGATGAGCGTCCTGCTCACCACCAAACACGGCAAGGCTATCGTATTCAAGGAGAGCGAAGTGCGCTCCACCGGGCGCTCCTCAATCGGAGTACGAGGCATCGAGCTTGCGGATGGCGATCTTGTAGCCTCAGCAGAGGTTATCACGAATGACGAGTTCAAGAAGAATATCATCGTAATCGGCGAGCATGGAGTCGGTAAAAAGACCAATTTAGCGCTCTTCAAGGGGCAACATCGAGGAGGAAAAGGGGTAAAAATAGCCTCAGTCGACCAAAAAATGGGAGAGATCTGTTTTGTCCAAATCGTCAACCCGGAGGATACCACCATCATCATGACCAGCACATCGGGCCAAATCGTCAAAATCCCAGTAGCCTCAATTCCACCCCGTTCACGCACGGCAAAGGGAGTGATTCTCATGAGATTCTCTGACAAGACTGATAAAGTCGTAAGCGCAACCCTGATCTAAAGGGAGGGAAATCCTAAACCCTAAATCTGAGGCTGTTTTGTATCTATTTGGGGTTTGTTTAGTATTGAGGATTTAATATTTAGTGTTTAGCCTTAATGCTTCTCTCGGGTGGACTTCTCGCCTCAAATCTGATATAATCGGCCTACACAAATGATAATACCGGTAAAAAAGTTGGTAGAAGTACTTGAAGCCGAATTGAAGAAGGAAGTAGCGAAGCTGAGCAAGAAGCAAAAACTGAAAGTAGTGGTTTTTTTGGTCGGAAATACTCCCCAGCAGCTCTCTTTCGTCCATATCAAGCAACAGACGGCCAAACGTCTTGGTATCCTTTTTGAGCTCATCCAATACGAAACCACGCCTTCTTTCGAACCCTTCATGCGAAAGATCAAGGAAATGTCCCAGCACCCTGAAGTCACGGGCATCATTGTCCAGCAACCCCTTCCTCCCCAGCTCGTCACTGAAAGCATGTATGACTTCATCGCGCTTGAAAAGGAAATCGAGGGACATCGCCGAAAGACGGAGTTTTTCTCTCCCCTCGGATTAGCGGTGCTTACCATCCTCAAATTCATCTTCATCCACCCCAAAATGGACGGACATCTGTTCATAGACAAAAAGAAGGATTTTGAGGCATTACGGCGTGTATTGAAGCATAAACAAGTGATCGTCATAGGGAAAGGGATAACAGGGGGACGACCTATCGTCAAGACCTTCAGCGAAGTGAAAATCAACTTCATGGGCATCAACTCACAGACGCCCAATCCCCATGAATACTACCGAGAAGCGGATATCATCATTCCTGCAGTGGGAAAGAAAATCCTCACCGCAGAAATGATCAAGCCCGGTGCAGTGCTGGTTAACGTTGGAGTACATTCCGTTGAGGGAAAGTTAAAAGGGGATTACGATGAAAAGGAAGTGGATCCGATTGCGGCATACTATACCTCAACTCCAGGAGGAGTTGGCCCGCTTGATGTGCTCTATCTCTTCAAAAACCTGGTTGATGCTGCAAAGATGCAGAAACACAGATGAATATCTTCATCCTCTTCGGCCAGACGGCAACGGGAAAAACGGCTAAGGCTCTTGAGTTGGTTGATAAACACCAAGGGGAAATCGTCAATTTCGATTCCCGCCAGATCTACAAGAAACTCGATATCGTCACCGGCAAGGACAAACCTACCGAATCAAAATATAAGATCTGGTTGTATGATATCGTCGATCCCAAAGAGACATTCTCTTCAGCGGATTTTTGTATACAAGCAGAAACAGCGATCAAGGATATCGTCGATCGGGGAAAGACTCCCATCTTGGTCGGAGGAACCGGTTATTATCTCAAGCATCTCCTTTTTGGAACCACGGACATTGCCGTCAAGGAGGACTGGACCCTTCGCCAGGAACTGGAAAAAAAATCAATAGAAGAACTGCAGGCAATCCTCGCAAAAAAAAACGCAGTGATGCTTGCGGAAATGAACAACAGTGACCGGAATAATCCTCGCCGACTTATCCGCCGTATCGAAATAGCGAATAGCGGGGGAACCATGCCCGTAATTGCTCAGCAAAAAGAAACCCTGCCCACCCGCTTAGGTGATCGTTCGAACCGCCAGGATGGCATCACATTGACCTATCATCCTTTTTTCCATACTTCCACCGACATCGTGAGGGAGAAAATCGCCCAGCGTGTCGAACAACGTATGGCTGATGGGGCGATGGATGAGGTGAAGAACCTTTTGAAGGAGGGATACACCAAAGATGACCCCGGCCTCAATGCGATAGGATACCAACAACTCATCGGTTACCTCAATAAGGAACTCACCCTGAGCGAAGCCAAGAAACAATGGGTCACCCGCGAGGTGCAGTATGCGAAGCGTCAGAAAACCTACTTCTCAAAATATTTCATCAAGAAGTAAAAATTCATTAAAACTGTTCACAACCCTGTCGGCATGTCTCATGACCTCAACTCTCCTGACATGCTCCATAAATGCGACAAAGCAATCCGCCGCCCCCATTTGCCTTACCTGCAAATCAGTGTACCCATCCCCGATCATGATGACATTATTTTTCTTGAGCCGACGTACGACCTCTATTTTTCCTCCCGTAAGGACGAGAGGATTTGATGTATCAAGAGCCCCGCCAACTATTGAGTTCGCAAAGATATGATTGTCGGATATGCCGAGCATCCTAGTTGTCGGAAAAATAAGTTTCGTGAAACCTCCCGATACGATATAAATCGATTCTGCATTCTCTTCGAAAAAAGACTTATTGTCCAGGATCGATTTAGTTATGTGTTTTCTTATTTCTCGTGCACACAGTTCAATGTCATTTTCGGTAGGGGAAAGCAGATTGAAGCGCGTCCGCAAACTTTCACTAAATGAGATTTCCCCCTCCATCCCTTTTTCAGTTGTCTTAGAAATTTTCTTCATGAGGAATTCCTTCTGTGAATGCTGGTCAAGACAGATATCCGCCAAAATCTCCAGTGACTCCACTGACACGATGGTTTTGTCAAAATCAAATATATATGTTCTGTCTGTTTTTTTCATAAGGGTTAAATTAAAAAAGAAGGTTAAGAAAGATTAAAGGGAGTGTGGGGAGTAGTTGTTGAGGACGAGCACACGACTGTTCATGTCAAAGAGTATAACAGAATAAATGATTGTCAATAGTGAGTGTATTGGTTAGCGAAGTATTTTGTGCCATGACGAGTTCAAGACCTGTTTGAGCACTCGAATTTCATTGTGCGAGTTTCTTGAATGAGGAAGGGCATGAAATACGGAGCTTTAGAATTACAGCTTATTATTGCTTGTTAAACAGTTTCATGAATGCGTCCTTCGGTATCTCCACGCGACCGACTGACTTCATGAGTTTTTTTCCTTCTTTCTGTTTTTCGAGCAGCTTGTTCTTGCGACCTACATCACCCCCTCCGACCAACTTACCTTTATGCATCAATACGTTCTTGCGGAAAGGGGATATACGTTCCGATGCGATAATCTTACCCTTGTATCGGGCTTGGATTTTGATGTCAAACTGTTGTCGAGGGATCAGATCCTTCAGTCTTTTCGTTAAGAACTGCGCCTTTTCCTGTGCCCGCTCGGTCACCACGATTTCCGAAAACTCCTCGACCGGATCGTTGTTTATCAACAGCTCCATCTTGTTGGCATCTGCATATTCGTATCGCAAGATCTCCCAATCAAGTGATGCATATCCGCTCGTCTTGCTTTTCAGCTGATCGAAAAAATCCGTTATCAGTTCCGCCAAAGGCATTTCGTAGGTAAGAGCTATCTGATTGGTGTTGTCCATCGTGATGAACTTCGCCCGGTGCTCTTCACATACCTTCATGACGGCTCCCGTATAGGTGTCAGGTGTATATATGAATATCTTCACGATCGGTTCGAAGAATTTCCCGTCTTCTATCTTGAACTCCACTTGGGGAGGGGTAAGTACCAAACTCAACTCATATTCCCGTTCAAGTCGTTCACGTACGACATCGGCATGCAAAAGTCCAAGGAATCCCACACGGAACCCCGCGCCCAGGGCGGTACTATAAATCCCGCTGAAATCCAATGCGCTATCGGTGAGGTAAAGCTTTTCTAAAGCCTTCTTAAAGTTAAGATAATCCGCAGTGTCTGTAGGAAAGATACTCGCATATACCATTGGCTTCACTTTCTTATAGCCAGAGAGGGGAGGGGTTTCATCCTTGGGCAGTTGCATCGTGTCCCCGATCTGGATCGCATGGATGTCTTTCAGGTTGGTCGCGACATAGCCGATTTCGCCGTCTTTCAGCTCATCGGTCGTAGTAAGGTCTGGCTTGAACATCCCCACTTCCGATACGATGAATATGCCACCCTCATGGGCCATTTTCACATCCATACCCCGTTTGAGCGAGCCCCCGAAAACACGGACAAAGGCTATCACACCTTTATGGGTGTCATAGTAAGAGTCGAAAATGAGCGCCTGCAATTTGTAGTTCGTCGTTGAGCGAATTTCATGTGAGGAGTCTTTTTTTAGATTGTGATCCAAAAGGGCTGGTGGTGGGATTTTTTCGATTACCGCGTCCAGAACCTTCTGCACACCCATACCCGTCTTGGCTGATATTTCGTATATTTCTTCCGGCTTGACTCCCAAAAAATCAATTATCTGCTTTTTCGTTTTTTCGATTTCCGCCCCTGGCATATCGATTTTATTTATGACGGGGATGATGATGAGATTTTTCTCAAGTGCCTTATAGGCATTGGCGATTGTCTGCGCCTGTATTCCTTGAGTCGCGTCCACGAGGAGGATAACGCCTTCGACACAGGCCAATGTGCGATCTACTTCGTAGGAGAAGTCGACGTGTCCGGGAGTGTCGATGAGATTGAGGATGTAGTCGCCGTACATCATCTTCACCGGCGCGAGTTTTATGGTGATCCCTCTTTCCCGTGAAACGGGGTTGCGGTCAAGCATCTGCTCTTCATGCTTTCCCGCGCTCACGACTCCCGTTATCTCCAATAGACGATCGGCAAGAGTGCTCTTGCCATGATCGACGTGCGCAATGATAGCGAAGTTTCGGATTGAGGACATAATTTCAAATTCTATTAGACCTGTATCAACTTAAGGGTCGATGTATTTCCTTTCTTCAACCAGACATCTCCATAGATGACTACAAGTGATTGACCTTTTTTGATCGTACCGAACTCCTTAAGCTGGGTCACGATTTGTTCAAGTCCTTTTGGCGAAACCAAATCCCTTGTGTAAGGATTGAAGTTCGAAATCGGCATCACGCCATAATCCACAGTCAACATGTCTCCCGCTTTTTTGTTCGATACAAGCGCATAAACAGGGACACTTGGTCTATAGCGCGAAAGCATGCGTGCCGTTCTCCCGGTTTCGGTGAACACCACGAATCCCACGACTTTATTTTTCTGCTCTTCCAGATTCCGATAGATATTATATGCCGCTTCACAAAGGAGCTGCTCATTATCTTCAACGGTGAAGTTGTAATGTTTCCGTGTATCTGTGCTGAATCTCTTTTCATTCGATTGTACGATGTGTTTCATCATGCTCACTGTTTCATGGGGATATTTCCCGGAAGCGCTTTCAGCGGAAAGCATCACTGCGTCGGTAAGGTCAAACGTTGCGTTTGCGACGTCAGAAACCTCCGCTCGTGTGGGGAATGGGTTTTCCACCATCGTCTGCAACATCTGTGTCGCAGTGATTACCGGAATCCCTTTTTCGATACATTTCTTGATCATCACCTTCTGCCAATAAGGCACTTCCTCAAGGGGCAGTTCGATGCCGAGGTCGCCTCGGGCAACCATGATGCCGTCACTCACTGCGATTATTTCATCCAGATTGTCGATTGCGGACTTCGCTTCTATCTTCGAGATGATCTGGGCAACCACTTTATATTTTGCCATTTCTTTTTTTGTGACCAACACATCATCCGCAGTACGTGCATAGGAGAGTGCGATATAATCGATTTCCGCTCGCTGCGCCATCTTCAGTCCTTCAAAATCGCGATCGACAAGGACAGGGAACGGGAAGTTCGCCCCAGGGATCCGGAGGGACTTCTTATTCTTCAAAATTCCTGCACGATTGCATTTCAATATCACTTCCGGTTTCAGCTCCATCACGGTAAATGAAAAAGCGCCATCATCAGCGATAAGATGCTGTCCTAATTTCAAATATTCGAAGAGATCGGGATGAGAACATGAGATTCCCTTTTTTTTGTCGGTGAACACTGTTTCGCCAAGGGTGATGAGTTCCCCGATTGCGACCTGTATGCTGTCTGTGGGCATGTTGATGCGGATTTCAGGACCCTGCAGATCAAGGAGGGTCCCGACATGCTTATTCATTTTTTTCGCTACCTGTTTTACGCGGTGAATCCGGCTTGCATGCCAGTCGATGGTGGAGTGCTTGAAGTTGAAACGGAACACGTTGACACCGGCGTTGATGAGAGCCTCTATCTGCTCTTCACTTTCGCTTGCGGGCCCGATTGTTGCC
>CAZKKK010000027.1:0-12828 GCA_964553365.1 uncultured Gammaproteobacteria bacterium | reverse complement strand
GTGGTGGGAGGGGGGGGGGGGGTGGGGGGGTTTGGGGGGAGTAGTGTTGGAGTAGGCGTAGCGGTGGGAGTTAAAGTGGGGGTTGGAGATATAAAGAAGGAGTTTATTTTTTTCATCAAAAAATACTTCCCACGAAAAGCGACAATCAGACCTAAGCCAAGCAATAATAGGGCTGTAAAGATGAATACTTTTTCGCGTTTCAAGCCAAACATATCCCAAATTGTATCACTTCAACTTATTCAGGATTAGTTAAAAGACGCACAATCAACTTTTGAAGAAACGGTTGGTGATATAAAGTATCCAATCTTCACGCTCATACTAACAGTCTAACCGTGGAGATCTCGCCCTTAAGGGAATCAATGGATCAAAAGGGTACCCGTTTTAACCGATCCAGTGGTTATCACGATATCATAACCACTATCATCATTAGGATTGGTATTTTGTATCCCATCACTGATGTCAGGAAAGAGAGGAGACAATATTTTTTTGATATCGGTAACCCGTTCTTCAAGATCTGCACGGGACGTGATAGTGGTGCCGACATGGTCAGAGGTTTTTGCATTTCCTGACTTGATATTGTCAATATCATATCCCTCTGCTTCAAGCATTTTCATCACCTTATTCGCTTGCCCGGGGATACCGCTTCCATTAAGTACCTCAATCGTCACGTTCATTTTCGCCTTTGTGGGCATCGCTGTTGGGGAATTGGGAAGCTGCCTGTATTCTACTGCCAAGACTTTTTTCACTTCGGTTTTTTTTGGTTTTTGACTTAAAAATATTCCCCCAACCGTTATCATAAGCGTGATGCTTATGATAACTGTCCACTTCGCTTTTCTGCTATATTTTTGAGTCGGATAAGGGAAATCTGGTTCTTCCATATAATGTTGGTTTATTTGGCATCCTCAAGCTTATTTTTTAAATCAGCTTCAATTTCGTTTGCTTTTCCTCTGACTTTATCTATCATTCCTTTTATGTGGTGACCTGTCTTAACTTCGAAATCTCCCTTCACTTGTTGAGCAACACCTGTTATTTTTTGTCCTGTTATATCCAATTTTGTTTTTATATCCATATTTATTCATTGTAAATTTTAAATAATCTTATATTTTAAGACCTAACATACGAGCAACGAATACGATAACAACAATAACAAGCAATAGATGGATGAGTCCACCTCCTATATTAAGCGCAAATCCACCCAACCATGAAATAATCAATATTATTATGATGATGTCTAACAATCCCATATTATATTCACCTTCCTTTCATATACTTCCCTTTCATATACTTCAACTAATAATTCACAAGTACCTCTATTCAACATAGCCCTAGTGTATGAAAATAAGGTTTCATAATCAGTCAGTTCACTTCCAGCAATCTAGTTACTTAGATTACAAATATTGAGTAAGTGAACAAAGTGTTTAAATGAAGTTTCACATCTGAATCGTGGCGCATTTTTCTCCGGTATCTCCCCCTTGACAATCTCCATCGTGTACCATAAATTCCAATCTATAGCTATGTCCTGCCGTCAAATTCAATTTGCTTAAATCCCATTTGGAACGGGAAAATCTACAGCCTCTGATTTATTGAATGACAAATTCGCAGATGATCTCATTGTAATAAAAGAGAATGGAATATCTCATGACGCCTACACTGGTCCTTTTTTGGAAAAAGACACCATTGAAAAAAATCTGAATGGATATAAAGTAGGGGGCGTATATTTTTTGAAGCGGCTCAACACTTTTTCCATTGAAAGAATAAATAATAAGAGCGAAGTTCTTCAATTATTAACGAATCAACTTTATACACAAAAAACACATCTAAAATCGCAATATAAACTCCTCGTAAAATTTGTAAATAATTTCAATTCGTTTTATTACCTGTCTTTTCTGAAGGATAAGGAAAGGTTTAATGAATTCATGTCAATACATCTTCCACGCTCCCTTGACTTTAATCTTTGAATCCGTTAGCCTCAATACATGCTATTTGCCAAACTATCATCTGGGCCAATTCTTGATATCTTAAAGAAATGTGCAGTATTCCTTCTTTTCATTCTCTTTTTTCTTGGAGGATTTTATACTTCCGAAATTAGTATGCAGAAAAAAGTGTCAAACAGCATCCAAACAGAAAAGCTATGTCGGACTCAACTTCAACAAGCTATAGTTTTAGCAAAAAAAAATACCGTTCAAGATGTGTGTCTTTCAATGCAAAAAAAAAAGGCCTTAGAGCAAGTACAAAACTCGAAGGTGTATTTTTCTATAAAGAAGTCTCAGAGATCTGCAATAGAGACGGACATAATAATATCTCTATTAGGAGGGCAATCTATGAAAATGGATGCAAGCGACTTGGTGTTAAATTACACCGATAATCTCACCATCCTTGAGATTATACCTGGACAGTCATTTCCCACATATCCAAGGAAAATAGCGGAAAACGGCGTAATCACTATCACCGGTGTTGCTCGTTTGGATGGAAACGGCATCAAGCTTGGAGAACCCAATACGATCTTTACTACTCTCCGGGTAAAGAAAATAGGAGATGCGAGACAAAAAGCCATGATTACAGTGAACACAACCAAAACAAGCGCCTATCTGGAGGGAAATGTAGTTCTTGATCCCAGTCTTACGTTTGAAAAAATTGAACTTTAGTTATATATGAGACCCACAAAGTTTACCCAATATTTTTTTTTCTTAGTTATTACATTTGCGGTATTCATTGGGTTTTTTTTTCTTTTCCAAAACTATCATTCATCTCCCACAAAAGCACAAGATAATTCACTAACACTGCGAATAAAATTGCCAGGAGAGCGATATCCAGGTTCCTTAACAAAGTCAACAGTTATCCTCTATAATCCGCAAGGAAAGGTAAAGGAATATACGGATGTGACGTTCACGTATCAGGCAGATAAAGTATTTGAGGGGGTGATTTCTTTTGACCCGACTTTTGATTACAACACACTCTACGCTATTGTTATCAAACCAAATAACTACTTTGGGCAGCTTTTTTGTAGTGAATCTATTCATGGGAAGGGGTGTACTTCCCCTCAATTTATTTTTAAACAGACATCCAATTTAGTGGATTTGTCAAAACTGATGTTCTTTGGGGGAGATATCAGCCCTGCAAACGGAAAAGTCGATGCCTATGATATATCAAAAATAATGGCAAATTTGGGGAAGTCTGATGACACTTCTACGGATATTAATGACGATGGTATGACAAACTCAATTGACTATCTTCTCGCTCTGTATTCGCTCAGCAACAATATTTCAGATGATGCAATTACTCTCGTTGTGGTTCCTCCTTCTCCATCTCCGACTGTCTCCATAACTACCACACCATCAACTACGTTGTCGCCGACAGCGATACTTTCAGTTACCCCAGTGCCAACAACTATTCCTACCATAAATCCCACTTCTACACCAATACCAACCCCCACGTCAATCCCGCCGGCCGATACCCCCATTGAAAGGAAAGTCTTAGTGATAGATTTTAATCCTCTACTTGAAAGCCAGGGTGGGAAAAGACTCCGCGAGTACAAAGGCTGGGGTGATCCAATCGCTCTCGAAAATCAATATATAAACGATATTAAAACAACTAGTCATAGCATTCTAAACTATAAAATCGCCCAGCGCATTGCAAATATAGATGCGTACCCTGAAAAAAGTAATGGATATATCTACAGCGATGAATCTTATCTTGCTCTTGTCTCAAATCCAAATGATAACGCACGAGCACTTATCAATTACAACAAGTTATTGACAGACTATAGCGTTTGCGACAAGGTAAATAATGGTGAGATCAGCGAATTATGGATTTGGGGAGGACCTTGGTTTGGTTATTATGAAGCTGTTATGGCGGGCCAAGGGGCATATGCCACCAATGGTACGCCTATTCCCAACACGTCATGTACGAAGAAACTTCACATTATGGGATTTAGCTATGAACGTGGAGTTTCAGAGATGATTGAAAATTTAGGACATAGAACAGAAGGTACGATGAGGGTTGTATTTGCAGTAGGGGGAGATAATGACTGGGACAGATATATTAAAAACCCCGTAACAAATACTGGTGGTTCTTTCGCTTTTGGATGTGGATCAATCCATAATCCATTTAATTCAGCGAAAGATTATGATTGGGAGAATGCCAGTATTGCGATAAATACCTGTGAGGCATGGCTATCCTATCCTCCTGCACCAACATCAACCAAGTCCTCATCATGCAGTATATGGGGATGTAATGGTTATGGATATAAAAAAATGTGGTTTACAAACTTGCCACACGTGTCTGGATTGACGAATGGAAAATGGAATAACTGGTGGAAATATGTATCTGATATCCTACCCTAGTAGGAAGCCATAAAATGGCTTGTGAATACTGAAAATACATTACTTTTTTCTTACAGTTTGGTTGGGGAGCAAGGATTCGAACCTTGAGTCGCGCAGATCCAAAGTCTGGCGTGTTACCGTTACACCACTCCCCATAAAGACGCAATTTTAGCTTCTAGTCGTGTTCTATTTTACCAAAAATTAAGCTAAAAAGCAGGGGGTTATGCCTTTTTGACCCGCTCAAGGTAGCTTTTCAGGAAATTCTTTTCCTCTGGTTCCCTAAGAATTCTATAGATAAGATAGCAATTTTCCCCATGCCATGCTTTCGGGAATAAGCCTCCACACTCAAATCCTCTTTTTTTATAGAATTCCAGATTATTTTCAGTCGTCCATAGTTGGAGGGCATGGGCTCCCTCCTGCAGGGCCTCGTTTTCCCAAATTGAAAGTAAGCGGGATGCGATGCCTTTTTTTTGATACTGTCTTTCAACCGCGAGCCAGTCTGCAAAAGACACTCCTGCAATGGATTTTGCCGCGAGAATATACCCAATAATTTTCTTGTCGTCGAATGCAATGAAAATCTCTTTATTACCTTTTTTTAACTCTTTTGTCAGCCATTCTGGTCCATAGTCGACATCAACAGTAAAACCAATGGAATTGGGGGAGTAATGAGGAAAAAGCGTTGGGATGCTGACTCTAAAAAATAAAAGAAATGCAGGAACATCCTCGTTCGTTCCCTTCCGAAAAACAATAGTATGTTTCATATCGTCATTTTACTACACTTGATGGGAAGATATATTTTTCGGAGCTGAAGCAATGGTACAATATATCCATATGTTAGAAGGCACAGTCGTATTTGAAGGGAATCATAAGGATACAGATATTATCATACGTCATGTAAGACGGGATGATGTGGAAAGACTTATGTCGTTCATGAATACCATCTCCAAAGAACAGACTTTCATCACCTTCCAAGGTGAACAAATGACCCTTGAGGAGGAAAGCAGATATGTAGAAGATTTCACCAATAAAGCTGAAAATCATAAAACGGTAAAACTTCTCGTTTTCCATGAAGACACGCTCATCGGGGTGGCCGATATCACCTTAAAAGAACGGGTCGAGACTCATATAGGAGTATTCGGTCTCATCATCGCAAAAGAATGGAGAAAAAAAGGGATAGGCAGATTTCTTATGGAAAAGACTCTCGAGGAGGCTGAAAGGAATATTATTGGTCTGAAGATAATCACCCTAGGTGTCTTCGCTAATAATCCTATCGCGAAAGCTATGTATGAAAGAATGGGATTTGTGGAATATGGATTGTTGCCAAAAGGAATAAAACATAAGGGAGAGTTTATCGACCATATATATATGTATAAATTAATAGCTCAAAACTAACTATGGCACAGGATAAATATTCGGCACTCTGGGTGTCGCATTCGCGAATAAATGACTTCAAGGCATGTCCTCGGGCATATTATTTAAAGTACATCTACCGAAATCCCAAGACAGGACACAAGATGAAACTCATGACCTCGCCACTTGCGCTTGGGCAGATTGTGCATGATGTCCTCGATACGCTCAAGGCGCTCCCCGTAAAGGAGCGATTCAACACAGAAGCTTCGCTTATCGGAAAACTTCACGAATCATGGAAAAAAATTGAAGGTAAAAAAGGGGGGTTCATGGATAGTTCGATTGAACAACAGTATAAAACGCGGGCTGAAGGGATGCTCCTGAAATTGATGAAAAATCCCGGTCCGCTTGCCCGGCTTGCAGTGAAGCTCAAGATGGATTTGCCTTATTTTTGGCTTTCTGAGGAGAAAAACATCATCCTTTCCGGAAAGATAGATTGGATGGAGTATCTTCCCGATACGGATTCCATACATATCATCGACTTCAAGACAAGTAAAAATGAGGAAAAAGATGATTCGCTCCAACTTCCCATTTATTACATTCTTGCAAAGAGATGCCAGACACGCCATATCGAACGCATGAGTTATTGGTATCTGGAGCGGGGAGAAGAGGGGATAGTCGAAAAAAAACTTCCTGACGAAGAAAAAGTATTGAATAAAATTCTCGATAGCGCGTTGGAAATCCAATTGGCAGTAAAACTGGGAAGATTCAAATGCAAGCAACCAGATGGGTGTTATTCGTGTAAACCACTTGAACTTATCATCAAGGGTGAAGGGGAGTTCGTGGGAGTGAATAATTATAAAGAAGATATTTATGTCCTCGATAGCGCCTCAAGCGGGGATAGCAAGGAAAGCGAAATTCTCTAATGAAAAACAAAAATTCCGTTGATCTACCCCTCCTTTTTTTTTCGTTTGCATTTGCAATCATCATATTTGGTTTTTTTACTAAATATTCATTCCCCAATAGGCAGTCTGTAGAGAATAAACGGACGTCGAAATCTCTTGCACAAACTGGGAATAAAACAACTGTTCCGAAAATAGATTTTAACCAGCCCATCCTGTGTGATTACCAGACGAAGAATTCGACTATCTCAGCTTTTATTGATATAAACTCAGTTATGCTTTCCTCAGGAAATAAAGATACAACCCAAAAATATGCAGTACAAGGGGACTGCATGTATACTTGGATGGTTGGCGAGATTAAAGGACAGAAGAAATGCGGAGTTGGCACCTCCATAACTATGGGTAGACAGTTATTGACCTCAGGTATTCTCTCTTTAGAGACACTTCCCGATATGATTCCGGAATCCGAAAGAAAAGGTATTGATATTCAAGCGGTTATCAAATCGTGTAAGAATATAAAAAAAATCAATGGAGAAATCTTCATAGTGCCGAAAAGCGTGAGATTTGAATGAACTTATCAATCGCCAATCCTCCTTCGCTCAAGTTCTCCTCGTGGGTTACATCCACGCAGTCGAACGTTCGCTTCGGCGGGATAGGTCTTTGTAATCCGATACTTTGTTTCGGAAACAAAGACCAAAAAAAAATGTCCGGGCTACGACCTACTTTCCCTTTCGATTGGATCAAAAAGTATCATAGGCGCTAATTTGTTTCACGACCTTGTTCGGGATGGGAAAGGGTGGTACCAAATCGCTTCAATAACCAGGACAAGAGATATTATAGCGAAAGGTTTGTCTTTTCGCAAGTGGTATTGAATAGCATTAAGTGGTATATAATAGTGGTATGCTACAACTGGAAGAAAGCCATTCCTTGCTTCACGCTCTGTGCGTAAAGCCAGGAATCAAATTTGAAAACCAAAAAGCGGAAGAAGTGGTCTTTCTGAGCTTACGGGCGCATCCCATCACCCTTATCCCAACATTCATAAACAGCATCGTAATATTTGTTCTTATTTTTTTCCTGAGCTTCATTCTGGGGCAATTTCTCACTGCGGTGCAGCTTATCTATACGACAATTTTCTTTTTCTTTGGCAATTTCATCTATTTATGGATACAGATAATTAATTGGTATTTTAATATCGGGATCGTGACAAATAAACAGATAATTGACGTTGACTTCAGCGTCCTTACGTTCCGTAACGTTTCGCGTACGGAGCTTGACCATATTGAAGATATTACTGTGAAGGTAAGCGGATTTGCTTCCAGCATCTTTGATTTGGGTAACGTGTTTATTCAGACAGCAGGAACAGAGACAAATACGGAGTTCATAAACATTCCTCATCCGGCTCGAGCAGCGCACATTATCCAAGATATATTAAAAGAATATGGACATCCTCAATAACTTTTTTACGTTCCAAAAAATGTTCCAAATAGGGGCAATCGTCTTTTCTTTCCTTTTTATGGTGCTCACCATCCAGATGTATGCAAATATTTCCCAAGAGGTAAAAACGGTTGTAACTAAAAGGAATAGAGCATTTATGATCATCTCATTTCTACTTGTTGCAATAAGCATTTTGTTATTCATTCTTGGTTTTGTTATCCTGTAACTATATATATGGACGTTGAATATTCCATCTATCTCGGACAAGAGCAGAAAAACGGCTTCACTGGGTTTCTTGCGGAAAAAAACTTCTTTTGTGTCGTGGAGATCTTTGATGGGTATACCAGTGAACAAGGTGAACAGCTCATGAGTTTACTTGCGGAAGTCGGAAATACCAGCTTTGATAGCTTAGCATCATTTGACGCCTCAGTATCGGCCTTATTTAAGCGGTTGAATACACCTCTGGATACCTCTATTGCAGTCGGATATAAGAAAAACCAAGTACTCTATTTGAAGACCATCGGAACGGGAGAGATATACCTGGGGAGAGGAAGAGCATTCGAAAGGATCATTCAAGGAACGATAAACGCCGCAGGCAAATATGAAAAGAATGACTTCTATGTATTTACCACCTCTTTTTTTACGCAATCACTTAAGGGAATCGCCCATACAAAAGCCCTACTTCATAAACACACTTCCATTCGTGACTTTCCGGAACATATAAAACAGACGATAGGTCCGGATGACGATACCGGGGCGGTCGCTCTTTTCGTGAAAATGACTGAGCATCAGGAGCTCTATATCAGCGGACAGCCACAAAAAAGCGTTATTTCAAAAATGAAAGAGTTTGTGCAACGAAAATTTGAGGCAGCAAGTACGATAGAAAAAAGGAAAAAAATAATCATTGGGATAATCTTGCTTATCTGTGTCGGGCTGTTCGGATGGAATATCACAAGAGGTATACAGAATAGAGGAGGGGTCCAAATCGGGCAAGGACAGTCATATGATGAAAAAAAACAGAGCATTGAGAGTGCGATAGAACAGGCATCGACAAAAACAGATGACATTTCGGACGGCATACAGACATTACAGGATGCAAGAGGAACAGTCCTTACCCTCAAAAAGACAGCACCAAAAGATAAGCAAAATGAACTTGAAGCCCTCCAAAAAAAAATAACAGACACTGAATCTGTCCTTCTTAAAAGAGAGTATAAGGATCCACAAGAATATTATACTTTTGCCGTGGAAGAGAAAGATGCAAAAGGGACGAAGCTTTCCCTTTTTGAAGATAAGGCATACGTCTTGAATCCAGACGGGAAAGTATATGTCCTCACATTGGAAAAGAAATCACTCGTGAAGGTGGAACTTCCCAAAAAAGTAAACGAGGACTCACTAGTGGCGGGATACGAAAAAAATACCTATGTACTGAATTCCGAGGAGGGAATTGTTCGTGTAGATGAGACAAATAAAGGGAAGGTGGTTCTTCCAAAAGAAACGCAGTGGAACTCAATAAGTTCGATGCAGGTCTACAATGGCAACATCTATCTGCTTGATGGAGGGAATAATGCACTTTATAAATATCCCGTGACGACAGATGGATATGGAGACAGAGTCTCCTATTTCAAGGGCACCTATATGGATATGGACACAGGTTCTTCCTTTGCCATCGATATTTCCGTGTATGTCGCAAATAAAGATGTAGTGACTAAATATACAGCAGGACTCAAGGATGACTTTAAGCTGACTATCCCAGGATCTAACATCAATATCACGAAGATAATAACCCATACGGACCAGACAGATCTCTATATGTGGGACAAAAAAAACGGAACTCTCTATATCGCTTCCCGAGAAGGCGTTTATAAGAAGCAAATTGCCACTCCAGCGTTTTCCCAAGCTGCGGACGTCGAGGTGTATAATAACAAAGCATTCCTTCTCAAGGATGCCAAGTTATATGCAATTGACCTATGATTGAGACAGACATAACGCCAGCTATCCTTGAAGAGGTGAGGAAAGGCAGTGAACGTTCTCTCCTTATTATCTATAAAAAATATCATCTTCCTTTATTTCAGTTCATCAATCGACAGATAAGGGATGTGGGGGTCGCGGAGGAATTGGTTCAAGATGTCTTTTTGGGGTGCATCGAAGGGATTCGGGAAAGAAGGGAGATACAATCATTTTCCGCTTATATCTTTACCATCGCCCGCTATAAAACAATTGACCATATAAGGCGAAAAAAAATAAAAAAAGTATTTCTTTCGGCAATTCCAGAAACCATCGTAAATGGGGCAGCTGCACTTATCTTCAATGAGAAAATAGAGAAAGATGAAATCACCGACATTGTTGAGAGAGTATTCAAGCATCTTCCGCATGAATATGCCCTTATAATACGACTCAAGTATATAGATGGATTCACGGTGAAGAAAATAGCGGCTCGCCTTGCGGTGAATTTTAAGGCTGCAGAGAGTATGCTTTTTCGCGCAAGGCGCGAATTTTCAAAACTGTATTCTAATCTGAATCAATGAAGCAGAATACCCGTGCATTGCTAAAAAAACACTTCAAGGAAGCTACAATCGTAGAGCCAAATGATTTGGGCAATCCCTTTTTGACTACGGTATACAGGAAAATAAATGTCTTCTTCAAAACAGCTCCTTTCCTTTTCGTTATCCCCATAGCGCTATTTGCGGCAACAGGACTGGTCTACCTTTTTGGCCTGTTAGCAGTTCGACTCGTTTCGATCCTTCAATATGGTTTCTGATGTAGTTTCGTTCGTAGTCTTCATTCGACGATGTGTCGGACTTATTTTGACGCCCTATGTGACGATGAGAAAAATAAGTATAGAGAAGGGATGGCAGGACATTATTTGGATAGCGATAGCTTCAAGTGTCTACTTCTTTATCACCAACTCCGTTCGTTTGGGGATAAATGGCCTTTTAGGTGCGATGGTGTTATATGTGGGGAGCATTGTCTATTTCTCGATTCTTCCGTCAAATGAAATTCTACGGGACAGGTTAAAACGAATAATCAAAACATGGTCTTATGCGCTGTTACCCACCCTTATCTGGTTTTATTCAACGTTGTTGTTTTACTTTCTCCTTCCTCCTCCTCGGACAACCTCCTTTCTTGGCCAAGCATTCAGTATTTTTTACATCGCGTTTTCGGGAAGCCTCCTTGTGTGGAAAATAATCCTCGTATATCTCAGCATTCGCTTTTCTCTTCGTGTACAGCTATACAGGATTATTTATTACATACTAATCTACCTCGTCCTTTTCATACCGTTATGGATAGTGCTCTACAAAATCGGCATTTCTCGCATTCCGTTTGTATGAATGATTTAGGTATCTCTCACCGACTCAATAAGATATGAAGCTGAGTGAATGTAAGAACAGACAGGAAAGAGCGCACTATCTTGAAAAAATACTCTCTATTTCCCTGCAAAATATCCAGAAAGTTACGATAGATCCAGATGAAGCAGTGCACTGTGAAAACAGAATCGGATCTATATCCCTCCCTCTTGGGGTTGCGGGACCACTCAATATAAAAGGGGAACATGCAAAAGGAGAATTTTACATCCCCCTTGCCACCACAGAAGGTGCTCTCATCGCATCCGTAAGCAGGGGAGCCAAGGCAACTTTCGAAAAGGGAATCACTACGACAGTCCAAAAAGTCGGAGTGACTCGTGGACCAGTCCTAAAAGCGAAGACAATCGGTGGAGCGACAAAAATAGAAAGATGGATAGGGGAGCATATGGGTGAATTGGCCGCAAAAACGGAAGAAACCTCTACCCATATAAAACTCATGGATTTGAATATTAAAAAAGCAGGAATGTATGTATTTATCCGGTTTTCATTCGACACCGATAAGGCAATGGGAATGAATATGGCAACGATAGCATCCCAACACATCATAAATTTCATTGCGGAAAAGACCAACTCAAATATAATCGCGGTTGCAGGAAACTTCGATATAGACAAGAAACCAGCTTGGTTGAATAGCCTTTATGGAAGGGGATACGTAGTTCAGGCAGAAGCGACAATCTCAAAAAAATCAGTAAAAAAAATATTAAAAACAACCCCTCAAACGGTTCTTGAGGTGTGGAAAGCAAAATGCCTTATCGGATCGGCATTGTCCGGTTCGATTGGGTTCAATGCACACCACGCAAATGTAGTAGCTGCTTTTTATGGGGCAACAGGGCAAGATTTGGCACATATAGTCGAGGGAAGTTTGGGCATGACGATTATAGAAGTTCTTGAGGATGGCTCACTTTATATCAGTGTCAACCTTCCCAGCATCATGGTTGGCACTATCGGGGGCGGTACAAAACTCATCACTCAAAAAGAGGCAAGAGAAATAATGAAAACAGACTCCCCACTCGTCCTTGCGGAGGTTTTGGGAGCTGCCGTTCTTTCCGGCGAACTATCGTTGTTATCATCATTGAGTGAAGGAACATTAGCATCTACTCATAAAAAATTAGGGCGGTAAATTAGTATGAAAACTGGAATCACATCATATGGATATTACATTCCTCAGTATCGCATTCGCGTGGCGGACATTGCTACTGTATGGGGAAAAAATGCGTCCGAGATAGAGCATTCACTTGGCGTAATGGAAAAAGCGGTTTCAACTGCCGCTGAAGATTCCCTAACCATGGCGTATGAGTCAAGTAGTATAGCGATGAAAGGACATAATCAGCCAATTGGGGCACTTTTTTTTGGCACAGAATCACCCGTCTATGCAGTGAACCCTTCATCCACCATTTTAGGTGAGTTGCTTGATATAGGTAATAATTATCTTGCCTATGATACCCAATTCGCATGTAAAGC
>CAZKKK010000026.1:0-12954 GCA_964553365.1 uncultured Gammaproteobacteria bacterium | reverse complement strand
AAAATCCTAAACTATAAACTCTAAAATCGAAACAAGTCCTAAATTCTAAATCCAAAATATAAAATTTGTGTCATTTGGAATTTTGTATTTATTTGATTAGGATTTATGATTTAGGATTTAGGGTTTATAGTTTAAGACTTCAGCTGTATAATGCCTTTATGGGTTCTCTTCTTACTGTCGATCATCTCGTAAAGGATTTCGGAGGCTTCCGTGCCGTAGACGGCATCTCTTTTGATATCCCAAAGGGCTCGATTGTCGGTATGTTAGGAAAGAATGGAGCAGGGAAGACTACCACGATTCGCATGCTACTCGGAGTGACGACCCCGACCTCAGGGAACATACAGTATTTCGGGAAGAATTTTAATAACCACCGTGAAGCTTCACTCCAACGAATCAACTACATTTCCTCTTATAACACACTTTTGGGAAGGACAACTGTTTGGGAAAATCTCCAGATCTATGCACACCTCTATAACACACAAGACCATAAGAAGAAGATCCATGAGTTGCTTGTATATTTTGAAGTCGAAGATATAAAGAACCAGATATACGAAGATCTTTCATCAGGACAGAAAACCCGCGTGAACCTCGTGAAGTCCTTGTTGAATGACCCAGAACTCATCCTCATGGATGAGCCAACCGCAGCACTTGACCCTGATATTGCGGACAAGACACTATCCCTTATCGAAAACTGGAAAAAACAGAGAAATCTTTCCATTTTGTATACGAGCCACAATATGCAGGAAGTGACCCGCATTTGCGATGAGGTCATATTCCTATCGAATGGAGCGATTGTCGAGCGTGATACTCCCCGTAACCTTGCACGAAAAGTCACACGAGCCGAACTCATCCTCACCTATGAAAAAGATCCAAAACAGGCATTTGAATATTTGCAGGGAAGAAATATACTCTATAAACATGAACATCCAAATCTTCTCACAATACAAACGAAAGAAGAGGACATCCCTCGCATTATTTTTGACCTAAGCAAAACCGGTTTATGGATGAGCGACATTACCATCAATAAACCCACGCTTGAAGACTTTTTTTTACAAATTACCCGAGAAAAAAACATACATGGCACTTCATAGAGTACGCGCAATTCTGCTCCAGGAGTTTTTCATGATGCGCCGGAGCTTGGAAACGATGGTCGATATTTTTGTGTACCCTATCATGAACATTGTCGTATTCGGGTTCATTTCAAAGTATCTCATGGGCTCCACGAACAAAGGGGCGTTCCTTTCCCTCATCGTAGCCATGCTTTTTTGGCAGATATTCAGTACCGCTCAATATACGGTCAGCGTTGCGACACTGTGGAACATGTGGGCACATAACCTCACCAACCTTTTTGCATCCCCCGTGACGCTCGTTGAATATTTTGTCGCACATGCGATTACCGCGCTCATCAAGGCATTGATGGTTTTCGGTATCGGTGCACTCATCGCCTATTTCCAATTTGGTTATTCAGTGATCCAGTTGCCTTTGCCATTCCTTTTGATAATGATGCTGAATCTTTACATCGCAGGGGTTTCCATCGGCCTGGTGTTGATCGGTTTCATCTTTGCGTACGGCACGCGAATCCAAGCACTTACCTGGGGATTCGTATCCATTATCCAGCCCCTTGCGGCGGTCTTTTACCCCTTATCAACATTGCCCGAACCATTCCAATCAGTCGCCCGCATCCTTCCCCTTACCTATATGTTCGAGGCGCTGCGGCAGACAATCCATGATGGAATGATTTTGCCACCGTCTCAGCATCTTCTTATTACCGGTTCGATAATCACTTTCATCTATTTCCTTCTCTCGCTTGTATTCTTCAAGTATCTTATCGATAACTCCCGCACCTCCGGCCAGTTCGCGAAAAATGATTTATAAATAAGCTATAAAATCTTTAGACTTATTTCCCCATTTACTAATCTACTGTCCCTGTATAATAATCCCATGTACTACCTCAAATACCGCCCACACACAGTTTCGGATCTGGACAATCTTGCACCCGCTGAAACGTTGCGGACCATTCTCAAAAGCAAATCGCTCCCCCATGCTTTTTTATTCATAGGCCATAAAGGAACAGGGAAAACATCAGCCGCTCGCATCTTCGCAAAAGCGGTGAACTGTCTTTCCAATGTGTATGCGGGGAAGGGCACCAGTATCGAGCCTTGCAACGTCTGCAGCAACTGTAAATCGATCGATAAATCTTCTTTCTCCGATGTGACGGAAATGGACGCGGCATCGAACCGGGGAATCAATGAAGTGAAGGAACTTATTAGGGAAACATCCCTCATGCCCATGGCAGGGAAGTATAGGGTATACATCATCGATGAAGCCCACATGATCACGAATGATGGGTTCAATGCACTCCTCAAGACACTTGAAGAACCACCAGAGACAGTTATTTTCATCCTTGCCACGACTAACCTGGAAAAGGTGCCGAAAACCATCCAAAGCAGATGCGTCTTGGTGCAGTTTGGGAGCGCTAAAATAGAAGAAATCGTGCATATGTTGAGGAGAATTAAAGTAGGAGAAAAACTGGAACTTTCCAACGAGGCACTAGAAATAATCGCGAACCATTGTGATCTGTCGTTTAGGGATGGCGCTAAGATATTGGAAGAGATAGTGATGTCCGGAAAGACGGACGTTGATGCGATCCTTACGAAGATCGGAATCCGATCGAAAATAGTACTTTATGAAGCACTAAAGAAAAAGGATGCTGCGGCTATCCTTAGCTGGATAAAGCAGTTTAGTACCAGTGGAGGAAACATCTCCCTCCTTATCGAAGAACTATTATCAGACTTGCAAAACCATCTATTGAGTCTGCATAAAATACCCGGAAATAGTTCCACCCTTTCCTATACGCTGAAGGAGACAATCGTCCTTATGAAACTATTAAATGAGGCATACGGCCTCCTTAAACTGAGTCCCTACCCCAGCATACCGCTTCAGGTAGCGTTGCTTGAATACTGTGATACAATGAGGACTGTAAAGGTTTAGGTTAATTTTTAATTTGAAATTTTAAATTTAAAATCAATTTTTAAATTGAATAAAAATTAGAAATTAAAAATTTATTAATTTATTTTATTCTTATGTTAGGCGGACTCGGAGATATACAAAAACTACAACAACAGGCCCAGAAAATGCAGGCAGCTCTTCAACAAGAAACTGTCGTCATCGAAAAAAGCGGCGTGAAGATCACCATGCGTGGTGACCAACAGATCCTTGAAGTCGAAATCGATGGGATCATCGAAAACAGAATTGCGGAAGCGGTGAATGAAGGCGTAAAAAAGACACAAGAACTTGCCGCAAAAAAACTCATCGAGATCTCACAACAGGGGTAATATCTATTCCTGTATAATGAGTCCATGAAACTATTTTCCGGAAGTGCAAACCCAACCCTTTCCCAAAAAGTTGCCGATAAACTCGGAATACAGCTCGCAAAAGCGGAGATCATCCGTTTCGAGAATTCGGAAATAAGAATCCATATTGAGGAGGAAGTGAAGGGTGAGGATTGCTTTGTTATTCAACCTACCGCAAACCCTGCAGATACCCATCTCATGGAGCTTTTCTTTTTTTGTGACGCACTGAGACGACAGGAAGCAAAAAAAGTATATGCCATCATCCCTTACTTCGGTTATGCACGACAAGACGTACAACATAGACCAGGAGAATGCGTGTCCGCGAACGTGGTCATACGCTTCTTGGAGACAATCGGTTTCTATAAAGTATACGTAATCAATCTCCATGATGAGGCCACCGAAGGAGTGTTTTCCATCCCTTTCAAGAACATAAATGCATTCCCCATTTTGGCTGAAGAAATAAGGAAATATATCAAGACAGTCACGACAGAAACAGTCGCGGTCGTATCCCCCGATCATGGGGGAGTGGAACGCGCGCGTAAATTCGGCGATGAACTTTTCGGACATGCAGAACATTCCATCGTAGTCGTCGAAAAAAGAAGAGACCTTGCACACATACATAAAAGTGTAGCTCTCGACCTGTATGGAGATGTCAAAGGGAAGACGGCAATATTGGTGGATGACATGATAACTTCCGGTGGAACCCTCATGCACGCAGCCCAACTCTGTCTGGATAGAGGCGCCACACGTGTCCTTACTGCAGTCATCCATCATGACTTTGGCCCATCTGCACCTGCCAAACTACAAGCATCAGCGATCGAGAAAATATTCATGACCGACACGATCGCACTTAAGGATGACCAGAAATTCGACAAACTCGTCGAAGTTTCCGTCGCCAATATAATAAGCGAAGTGATTCGTTGAATTTGAGAAATTTAAGAGGTGGAACAGGTGGCACGAGTAAAGGGCACCCGACAACACGGATTCCTCATCTGTGAGGAGAGTATTGGCGGGGGAAATTACGAGTGACAGAATCTGGAGACTGCCAATGATTAGAAGCTCTTCCTATTTTCCATAGCCTTCCCGAGAGTTCCATAATCCGCGTACTCCACACTCGCCCCCATAGGCAACCCATATGCCAACCTTGTGATTTTTACACTATCATTGATGTTCTTCAGTTTCTTCTGAATATACATTGCCGTTGCCTCTCCCTCCATATCGGGATTGGTCGCAAGCACCACTTCCTGCACCGTGTCTTTTTCCTTTGCCAAACGTTGAAGCAACTGTTCGATGAAAATATCATCCGGACCGATATTATTTAATGGGTCTATCCTTCCATGAAGTACATGATATACGCCGTTGTAAATTCCTCCCTTTTCGAATGAGAGGAGATCAAGTGGGGATTCAATGACTGTTATTATTGCATGATTTCTTTTCGTATCTTCACAAATTCCACACACCTCTTTTTCCGAAAGATTCATACAGACAGAACAACGCTTCGTTTTCTCCTTAAGCTCGGAAAGACGCTTTGCGAATTCCTGCAGATCAGATGCCGGCATACGCAAAAGATAGAGGGCAAGCCTGTTGGCGGTCTTTCCCCCGATACCGGGTAGACGTTCAAAGAATAAGGCAATTTGTTTTAAACTTTCGGGAAGCATAAATAATTATGAATTTTTAATTTGAAATTTTAAATTTGAATTCAATTTAAAAATTGATTAAAAATTAGAAATTAAAAATTTTAAATTTCCATTGTTTCAACAACAATGAGTGGTTTTCTTCCTCTTTGCTTGAAGAAGAAGTTCTCCAACTGTGAAATGATGTTTCTCTTGACTCCGGTGAAGTCGCCCGCTGGTGCTGAATTCGGTTTCATCGATGCTTCCACCACTTTTGTCGCTTTCTCAAACAACTCATTCTCATTTTGTTGGAATACGAATCCTTTTGATACGAACTTTGGTCGTGTGACCAGCCGTGACATCTTGTCGAGAGCAAGGAAACAGATCACCATGCCGTCTGAAGATAATGTCTTTCGATCCCGAAGTACCATATTGCCGACATCTCCCACTCCATATGCATCAACATAAATACTTTTTGTGTCGACATCATCGCTACGCGTCGCTTTCCCTTTTTGGAAGATCATCGTTTCTCCTTCGTTAAGAAGGATCACCTTGTTTTCTTCAAACCCAAGGGTTCCGGCGAGCGATCGATATTCCTGTTGATGGCGAATAGTCCCTCCGATTGGAATGAAGAATGAAGGATTGGTAAAGCGCATAAGAAGTTTCAAGTCCTCTCTATTTCCATGTCCTGAAGCATGAAGTTGATCTGCTATGTCTGAATAGACCACTTGTGCTCCTTGCAATGAAAGCTCTTCGACAAGGGCATAGACTTCGTTTTCGTTTCCCGGAATCGGATCAGATGAAATGACCACTTTGTCGCCGACCTTTATTTTCACGTTCTCGTTCTGCTTGTTCGCAAGTTTCGACAAGGCCGATCCATATTGTCCTTGGCTTCCGGCGACGATAAGACATACCTTGTTTGGAGGAAGCTGCATCACCTCTTCTTCTTTCCCGATAAACTGGGCTGGGATAGGAAGATAGTTGATCTCTTTTGCCAAACGTGTATTCTCTCGCATGGAACGACCCAGGAAAATTATTTTTCTGTTGAACTTTATCGCTGCCTCTACACATTGGCGGATGCGTGAGATGTTGGAGGAAAATGTCGTCATGATGAATTTTCCTTTTGTTTTCCTCATTTCATCCTCGAATGTCTGGCCGACTATCGCTTCACTCTGGGTAAGCCCATCTCTCATGACACCCAAGCAGTCGGAAAGAAGGCATAAGATACCATCATGTCCTGCTTTTGTGATTCGATAGAAATCTGGGGGCACTCCATATACTGGGGTCGTGTCAAGCTTGAAGTCCGAGCCGTGATACATGGTCCCAACGGGTGAACTGATAAGGATATGTGTTGTATCAGGAATGGAGTGAGTGACAGGGATGAATTCTACAGTGAACTCCCCGAATTTATACTCTGTTCCGTAGGAAATGACTTTCAGATTGAGGGGAAGATTGAACTCCTTGCATTTATTCGCGATGAAAGCAGCCGTTAGTTTGCTTGTATAGACGGGTGGTCTTCCCAAATCTTCATAATGGAAGGGAAGGGCTGAGATATGATCTTCATGACCATGGGTGAGGAGGATGGCACGGATCTTATCAAGCTTGTCTTTCAGGTAGGTGATGTCAGGGATGACGAAGTCGACACCAAGTTCTTTTTCATGAGGAAAACCTATTCCGCAGTCCACGATGACAATATCTTGTAATATATTATCTTTGTAAAGTTCGTACACATACATGTTTTTTGTAACGCCGACAACGCCACCCAAGGGAACAAATCGAAGAGTATACATAGTTAATCTGTAAATTCAATAATGGTTATAGTATACCGTATATAAGAGGAGGTGTAGTGTATACTTTTCTTTATGTCTGGGACACTTGCGGTAACGAAAAAATCGGTCTTGAAACAACTTGATCTTGTCCTTGATCCCGAGATGAATATCTCCCTGGTCGATCTTGGTCTTATCTATAAAGTGACGGTTTCGAAAGACAAGAAAATACACATCCTCATGACACTCACCACGATGGGTTGCCCGTTGTTTGGGGTCATTGAAGAGGATATGTATCTCAAGCTCAGCGAATTGGATGTCGAGCGAAAAGATATCACGATTGAAATGACCTTCGAACCCCCGTGGGATATGACTCGCCTCACAAAACGGGGAAAAGCACTGCTGGGAATCTAATTCCTTCTACTATTAATTTTAAATTTCAAATTAAAAATTTGAATTCAATTTAAAAATTGATTAAAAATCATAAATTTGAAATTATAAATTGTTCATGGGTTTTTTTAGTATAGTTATTGTATGGCCGTCAAAAAAATTATCCAAAATGTATACGAGCAGGTTCGCGAATCCGGCAGGGACATGGCCAAGTCCTCAGCAAAACAGGTAAAAGAAACGTTTAGCCCTTGGGAAATGATACGGAATAGTTTCGATACCAAGGAATCTCCTGATGGGAATAAGGACCAACTTTCCAAGATCAAGGAAGAGGCAGGAAAGGGCGATAAACATACCCCGATCGATTTTGATAAACTGCAAAAATCCTATGCCGATCAGGATAAGCAAAAGATAGACATGATGAAGCAACGTCTGTTCCAATTGGTAAAAAGAGATGAAGAAAAAACGGTCATGAAGGGAAAACAGGAAAAAGCGGAAAAACAACAGGCAGTCACTCAGGAAGAGATAGACAAGCGAAGAAGGGAAGAGGAAAAAAGACGTCAAGAAGCGGTGTCCGCGGCACCCGAAGGAAAAGCCGGCAGAGGAGGGAAAAAGAAAAGGAAAGCTACTGAACCGCAACCAGCGGAAACGAAGCCAGGGAGCAGCAAACAGTAATTTGTTATACCCCTCCGCTTTCAAATTACAAAGGGTATAATGCCAAACGGAGCTTTGATTTTGGACTTAAGATTGGATTGTTAAACAAAACTAAACTCTCCATTTGAAAGCTACGGTAGGTATATACCAAGAAGTTGCAAAATCAAAGCAGAGTGGTATACAATACCTTGTGAAACGGGATGTAGTTCAGATGGTAGAACACGCGGTTCGGGACCGCGAGGTCGCGGGTTCAAGTCCCACCATCCCGACATACAGTGTTCTATGTAATCTTACGATGTGGGTTTCCCCCTTCGGGGACTAACTCGCAGTAATTTGCTCACTTGACGTTCGCAAACTGCGAGTTGAGCAAGTCCCACCATCCCGACACTAGAAACAGTTTACGAGGAACGAGTAAATACTGTTTCTTGTGTCCTTCCGTAGTCCGAAGGACGAAGGAGGACGGAGGACGGCTACAGTAACTCAATTCTGCAGAATATAAGGAAGAATATCCGTAAATTTTTGTGCGAAGAAGTCCACCGATATGTTTGCATTCTTGAATGCATACTTCGGGACAAGTCCACTTTCAAGTACCGCGATAAAGTCCATTCCTGAGTTTTTTGCGGCGAATCCATCCTTGAGGGTGTCTCCGACATACACGCACTCTATTGGCATTATGTCAAATTCAAAGAGGGCTTTGTTGAATACGCGTGGATCCGGCTTCATATGTTCAAGATTGTCCCTGTGGTAGAACTTATCGATCTTTCCACTCAACGGATGCGAGGAATCCATGATTGATTTCACTTCTATCAACGACCGGGAAGTCACCACCGCTATTTTTTTTCCGTCTTTTTTGATTTCCTTAAGCACATCAATATTGTGTTTGGGCACATAATCGAATTTTCCGGCGGCGATTGCGAAAGGTACTAGTTTTTCAAAAAGTTTCATGAACTTTTCTGGATCTATTCCCGGTATCCTTTCCTGTATCGACTCCTTGAGATGTTGTCCCCATGTGGCTTTGTGTATTTCACGGCTCATCGGTGCAAAACCCAGAGCATTAGCGACTTCATTTTCGAAGTGAAAACAAGACTCTTCCGAAAGACAAAGAGTATCATCGAAATCGAGAAGCACAAGCTTTATCATTACATATTAGTATATCATACTGATTGGTAATAGTTCAATCACAACTACAAACTACGAAAATATATCTGTATAATGGAGAATGCAGTTTTCGTTGCTCACCTACAACACATTACTCAACGATGCTCAAAAAGGGCTTCATACTATTTTCAAGAAATATACCCCAGATTTAGTGTGTCTCCAGGAAATAGACACAAATGAGAAGAATATCGAGAAAATAGAGCGATTAGGCTATGAACTTGCAGATTATTCGAATGGTTTCATCAAATTCGGCAATGTCTATGGAGTGGCGACGTTCATCAAAGCGCAGACCGGGCGATGCGTCAACTCAAAATCCATCACTCTCCCTCGAGGCATAGGGGAAGCAATCGCATTTTTCATACGCATCTTCAAAACGCAAAAAAAAGATCGGACAGTCCTCAAGACTGAATTCGAGATGGGGAGCGGGAAAGAGAAAGTTATCGTATACAATATCCATCTTTCGGCCCATGGCGCAAATGGCATCCGCATAAAACAACTGGAGAGGACATTGAGCGATATAAAACGGACGAGCGGAAGCGCGACCATATTGGTCGGTGACTTCAACTATCCTTTCGGAAGGAAGAAGTTGGAGGAGCTTATGGAGCTTCACGGCTTTAAAGAAGCGACAAATGCCATTGCTTTCACTACCGATGGTAAGTTAATCTACTACACCTTCTTCGAAAAAATATTGATGAAGATATTCCAGTTCATCATCGGGAAAGAAAACAAGTTGGATTATATTTTCTATAAAAACTGCAAGGCGCTTTCCACCATCCGCATCGACGCCCCGCTCTCCGACCATTTCCCACTCCTTGCCAAATTCGAAATATAACTAACTACTATCCACTAAACAAAGACCACTGTATAATGTTCCTTATGAAACTCTACAACACCCTCTCCCGCAAGATAGAGGAGTTCAAACCACTTGTTGCAAACAATCTTTCTTTTTACGCATGTGGACCGACAGTCTATGATTTCAGCCATATCGGCCACATTCGCGCATATGTTTTCAACGATACACTCCGCAGGTCGTTCGAATATCTGGGATATACAGTGAATCATGTGATGAACATAACGGATGTTGGCCATCTGTCCGATGACGCCGATTACGGAGAAGACAAAATGGAAAAGGGAGCGCGTAAATACGGAAAAACAGTGTGGGACCTTGCACAGTATTACACGGATTTTTTCTTCATGTCAATGGATGGCATGAACATACTGCGTCCCTCGATTGTCTGTAAAGCTACAGACCATATCAAGGAAATGATCGATATCGTAAAAGTGCTTATCCAAAAGGGTCATGCATACGAAACGAAGGAAGCCGTATATTTTGATGTCACCACATTCAAGGAATATGGAAAACTCTCCGGCCAGAAAAACGAAGATAAGAAACAAGCCGTAAGAGATGATGTATATACCGATCCGGAAAAAAAACATCCTGCGGATTTTGCGTTATGGTTCAAACGGATCGGAAAGTTCAAGGATCATACCATGCATTGGGAGAGCCCATGGGGTGACGGTTTCCCCGGATGGCATATTGAATGTTCCGCGATGAGCATGAAGTATTTGGGAAAGACAATCGATGTCCATACGGGAGGAATAGATCATATTCCTGTCCATCATGAAAATGAAATTGCTCAATCTGAAGCTGCAAATGACGCTCCTTTTGTCCACTATTGGATGCACTATCACTTTCTCCAGGTAGAAGGACAGAAAATGAGCAAGAGTCTGGGAAACTTTTATACGATCGAGGATATCAGGAAAAAAGGAATCGATCCGCTTGCGTTCCGGCTTCTTCTTTTGCAGACCCATTATCGTACACCAATGAACTTTACGTGGAAATCCCTTGAAGGCGCACAGGAAGCATACTCAAAAATAAAAATCCAAATAAGAAATCTGTCCCCACAAAAAGAAATGGTCACATTGTCTGAAACAGGCGATCAGTTTAAGAAATCGTTCATAGCGGCTCTTGAAAATGATCTACAAACTCCCCAGGGAGTAGCGGTGCTTTTCACCATGTTGAAGTCTGCTATTTCAAATGGTGAGAAATATGAACTCGTGAAAGATTTCGATCGAGTGCTTGGGTTGGATTTGTTGAAGACGGAGAAAGCGGTAAGTATTCCCCAAGAAATCATCATTCTTGCGGATGCGCGGAAACAGGCAAAAGCGCAAAAGGAATATGCGAAAGCCGACGAGCTCCGGAAACAGATCGAGGCAAAAGGATATAAAATCGAAGATGCAAAAGGGGAGTACAGCATAAAGAAATCCTAAAACCTAAACCATAAATCCTAATCAAATAGATACAAAATTCTAAATAGTAAATATGTTTTAGAGTTTGGGATTTAGGATTTGGAGTTTGTTTAGAGTTTAGGGTTTATGATTTAGGGTTTAGAGCTGCGGAGGCTTGATGTTTTGGTTTGTGTTTGAAAATCTTGCGGTTTATCTTCCATAGTCCATATAAAAGGAAAATAAACATTGTTATGAAAGGGAATTTGAAGAAGATTGTTTCGAACAATACGAGTATGCCCAGCAAATTGCTGAGGACGAGTATCCAACCAATGATGTCCCAGAGTTGTTTGTCCATAAGGAACAAATCGATCTGGCTTTCACTGGTCTAATCACTAATGGTGGACTATACCTCAGACTGCCAACAAAAAACTTAATCTATATTTTTTTCAAGAATGAAAATCACAAATCTTTCACCTGTACGAGTACTGGAATCAGAATGTACACTTATTACCTTCGTATCCGTATATTTTTCCACTATTTTCGTTAGATCGTCTACTACCGACTCTAAAATTGCGGTCCGTAAATTTTTCACTTCTTTTACGCCCTCTGGCGTTTTGAGCAAAATATGCTCATAGGGGTGAGTATTTCCTTTCAATCGGACGAGCACCATATCGTGATGGATGTATGCACGTGACTGTCGAGGGCCTACTCCAACGCTCTCCGCGTAAAACTGAGTTATCTCTTTTGCAATGACATCTTCTTTCTGGCCATGAGTCATATGCGCATATTATACACTATAGGTGAGGAAATGACTAGTCACGAGCCACAAACCCCTGTATAATAACGGGTATGAACACCATACAACCACGCACACTCAAAGGATTTCGAGACTTCCTTCCGGAAGATATGAAAATCCGACAACGGGTAATTGCCCTGTTTCGACAGGTATTTGAGTCGTTTGGCTACGAGCCTCTTGAAACCCCTACGCTTGAACACGCAGATATCCTTCTCGGTAAGTATGGAGAAGAGGCGGAAAAGCTTATCTATCAATTCGAGGATCGTGGAGGACGCAAGGTAGCCATGAAATATGACCTTACCGTGCCTACGTGCCGGGTGGTCGCCCAATATGGGGATAAGATCCCGCTCCCGTTCAAACGCTACCAAATCCAGCCTGTCTGGCGTGCGGACAACACCCAAAAGGGGCGTTTTCGCGAGTTTTTCCAATGTGATGCAGACACCATAGGTTCCTCATCCATGCTTGCGGATGCGGAATTCATCCAAATGGGCCTCGAAATCATGGCAAAACTCGGATTCACCGACTACTTCGCCCGAATAAACAACCGAAAATTCATTGATGGCCTGGTGCAGTATGCGGGAGCATCCCAGGAACAGTTTTATGCTATCTGCATCGCGATAGATAAACTGGAAAAGATAGGGCTTGAGGGCGTCATGGCGGAAATGGAGAAAAAAGGCGTTACTCCGGATGTCATTAAGAAAATCATCCAGGTAGTATCCCTTAAGGGCACAAGCGAAGAACTGATCGCAACTCTTAAAAACATGATGAAGGACATCCCCGTCGCACAGGAAGGTTTGAGCGAGCTTTCGACGATTTTCACCTATCTCAAGACAGCAGGAATAAAAGATGATCTTTATACTTTTGATTTGTCAATTATCCGAGGACTTTCCTATTACACAGGCCCCGTCTGGGAGTTCACCGTACGGGATGGAGGAGTGGGCTCAGTTGCAGGTTGTGGTCGCTATGATAAGCTTGTCGGGCTCTATCTTGGTCGTGAC
>CAZKKK010000025.1:0-13281 GCA_964553365.1 uncultured Gammaproteobacteria bacterium | reverse complement strand
GGTTGAGGAATAAAGGAGAGGTGAAACTTGAGTGGGAAATAAGACAGCGATGGAATTAACTACTCGACTGTATATATTTCCAATCAATATCACTTTTATTTCCTTGAATCTGTCTATGAAGCGTCCGCTTAAATAAAAGCTAATGGTTGCACCAAGATATGAGATCATTTTAGCGATCCCAATAGCCCACAACGGCCATAGGGTGTTATAAAATGCGGCTTGCATCTGGAATGTGGCTTCTCCTACTGATGAACCAATGATTCCGGCCACACTCACCAATCGAAGTTTTTTATTTGTCTTGAAAAGTTGGACTGCGTCTTTCATATGCTCATAGATATTGGCACTTTTTTTGATTGGAATATTCGGTTCGACCATTCTGAGACTTATGAGAAAACAGACTATTTGAGAAAGCACCGATAACCACATGACAACAGCAAACGAACTATTCGCAAGAATACTCCCCAGCACCGCACCCGCGGCAAGGGCAAGCTGGAAAAGCGAGCTTAACTTTCCCAAGAAATCATGGTATTCCTTTTCTTTTCCCGACTCTTTCAGGCTATCATGAAGAAGCGCATCGTTGTTCCCACTGTAGAATGCCACCGAAAGACCCTGGAATACAGCTCCAAGAGCGAGCATCCAGAAAGATCCTCCAAGGGCAAAGCATACAGAATAAAGGATGCTTGCGAGTGCTCCAAACATGATCGTTTTTTTCCTCCCTACTCTATCCGATAGGATGCCGGTTGGCACTTCAAATACCGCATCAGCGATATTCGCGATGGAAAAAATGCTCATTCCCAGCGCAAAAGAGCCCGTCACTTTGGTGAAATACAAGATGGCAATTGCCGAATACAGCTTGAAGTCGGTAAAAAAATTGAACCAAGCGAGCAATTTGATATTTTTCTGCGATCCCATTTGAACATTGTAACACCATTTAGCCTTGGCAGATGACTCATCTGCCAAGGCTAAGGCTTCAGGTATATTTCAGAATTTGCTATTATAATTTCTGTAGATTATAAATTTATATTATTACTTATGAGATATTTTGATTATTCACCCATGTATTATCATATGTCGTTTTGGCCCGGAGGCTTCATTTCCCTTTTGATAAATATCCTTATCTGGGGTGTCATTATTTATTTGTTTGTACACCTCGTCCGAAAGATGACCGCACGTGGTCACGCGGGATGCTGTGGAATGCATGGACACGATCATTCCCTAGAAAATGACAATTCCTCCTATGTTGGCATAGTAAAAATGCGCTATGCAAAAGGAGAGATCGATAAGAAGCATTTTGATGAACTTATGAAGGAGTTCTCTGATGAATCAGAGGAACAAGAACCAAAAGAGCAAATGGATACGGCAAAGGCAAAAGAGTAAGTATCTCCTTACTCACATCACTTGCACATCATGTGGATGGCTTTCTATAAGCCCGCTTTGTGTGATTTGGATAAACTCAGCTTTTTCCCACAACTCAGCTATGTTTGTGGCTCCAGAATAAGATAAACCAGAACGCACACCTCCCATCATCTGCGTCAATAAATCAAGAATGCCCCCACGGTAGGGAACAACGCTTTCAACACCCTCTGCGGCATAACTCTTGAGGTCTTGAAGCACTTTTGTATCTCTATAATGCCTATCGTTGTTTGCCATGAGAGATGCCATTCCTCTGGTTAATTTATATTTTTGGCTGCCTCGAAACAGAGTAAGCGCTGGGCTTTCCTCACATCCAGCGAACAGGCTTCCGATCATCACCGAAGATGCACCAGCCGCCAGTGCTTTCGTGATATCCCCTGAGGTGCGAATCCCTCCATCCGCGATAATCGGGATTCCATGATCTCGCGCTGCTTCTACACAATCCTCAACTGCCGTAAGTTGAGGCACCCCACTCCCCGTGACTATCCGAGTTGTACATTGTGCTCCAGGCCCTATCCCCACCTTAATCGCTGCAGCTCCGCTGCTTATCAGGTCTAATGTCCCCGCTGCAGTCGCGACATTTCCTGCGATAAATTCCATTTTGGGAAATTTGGCTGTAAGATCTTTAAGTACTTTGAACAAATGCACGCTGTGTCCATGGGCGATATCGATGACAATAACGTCAACACCGACCTTGATTAGAGCTGCAGTGCGATCAAAACAATCTTCTTTTATCCCGATTGCGGCTCCTACTAAACATCCCTCTTTCTTCACTATCTTCACCTGCTCGACTTCTTGTTCAATCGGTAGGAATCGATGAATGATGCCGATGCCTCCCGCTTGTGCCATCGCAATCGCCATTCTCCACTCGGTAACCGTGTCCATGTTTGCGGAGATGATGGGCATCTTGAGCCGTATTTTTGGCGTTAATTGGGTCGATAGATCGATATGTGAACGAGACACAATCTTCGTTTTTTGTGGAACCAATAATACATCATCAAAGGTGAGCCCCTGTCGTTTTACTTTTGTCATTTATATATAAAAATAATTAAATAATAATATTCCGTTCTCGTTCTGGGCCTGTGGAAACAATCTTTATTTTCACTTTCAGGAACTTCTCGATGAATCGTAAATAGATCTGGCAGTTTTTTGGCAATTTGTTGAACTTGGTTATCATCCGGATGTCTTCCGACCATCCATTGAATGTTTTATACACTGGTTCCACTTTTGCCAGCTCCACATATCCACAACTGCTGTAAGGGATCTTCTTCCCTTCGTATCGATACTCCGTGCATACCTTGATTTTCTTAAGACCTGTCAGAATATCCGTTTTAGTGATTGCAAGGCAGTTGGTCCCGGTCACCTGACATGAAAATTTTACGGCTTCCAAATCAAGCCATCCGATTCTGCGTGGGCGTCCCGTCGTCGTCCCATATTCATGGCCTTGCTCCCGAATGGCGTGGGCCACATCATCATTAAACTCCGTAGGAACCGGCCCTTCCCCTACTCTTGTTGTATATGCCTTCACGACAGCCCAAACCTTATCTATTTTGTTGGTTGGAATGCCTGAGCCGGTGTTAATTCCACCCGTTATGACATTCGATCCAGTGCAGTAAGGATACAGTCCCCAATCAACATCCAACATCACGCCATGCGCCCCTTCAAACAATATGCTTTTCTTTTTAGCGAGCGCTTCCGAAAGGATGGGGAAAGTATCTATGACATAAGGAGCCAAGATCCTGCGGACTTCCTTGAACTTCAAGAGTTCTTTTTCGATATCTATTGGCGCAACCTTAAACAGCTGGAGAATTTTATTCTTTATCCCCGCTTGGAATCGGAACTTCTCCTCAAAATACTTGAAGTTGAACAGTTCATACAGGCGGATCCCGTTATAACTTACTTTATCCGCAAAAGTGGGGCCAATTCCCCGTTTCGTGGTACCTAATTTATTCTTTCCCCGAGCATTTTCATATGCCTCATCCAGCGCTTTGTGGTAAGGCATGATAAGATGGCAACGAGGGGAGATGATGAGTTTCTTCGTGAGATCCATTCCTTGTTCCTGAAGTTGTTTTATTTCCGTGATGAGCACATCGGGATCGATTATCACTCCGTTTCCGATGATGCCTATCGTTTTTTTGTTCAAAATGCCGGATGGCATCAGATGGAATGGGTATTTTTTTCCTCCCACTATTACAGTGTGCCCCGCATTGTTCCCTCCGTGGAATCGCACGGTATAGTCGGCTTTGCCGGCAAGTAAATCGACTATCTTACCCTTCCCTTCGTCCCCCCACTGTGACCCAAATACGAATTGCATCATATGAGTATGTAAATTGATAATGAGAATCTGTTTTGAGAGAGGTTCTTATCGTATGGATAAGGAGTGGAAGATTTGTTTGTCGACCGTAAGCGTGATGACACAACGAACTCATTTAAACAGACTGAATCCTTGCTGTCAATTGAAGTTTATTGTCCTGACTTCTTTTCCTTCGATAATCATGAGCGTTCCCGTGGGCGGATAGTCCAAATAGTCGCTCGTGACGAATTTGTTCCGAGTGAGTAGATTCTTTATTGCGGAAATCACTATCCCATGAGTGCAAACGATGACGTTTTTTTGAGGAGCTTGGATGACCACATCCAAAAAAGCCTTGACGCGATCTCTAATATCACCTACCATCTCGTGATAATCCTCATTCAGTCGTTTGTCATAGGTGAATTTCTTGCCGGTAATCTCGGTAATGATCGCACTCGTTTCCCTGCAACGAATAATCTCTGATGATATGTTTATGCTCTCCCCCACAGCCTTCAAGGATTCGGCAAGTCTCCTGATCATAGGAATTGCCTCTGGCAAAATAGGCGCTGTAAGTTTCCTTTTTCCATACCCATGGGTACTATGTGTTGCGATGCCATGGCGAACTAGATAATATGTCTTAATTTGATTCATAGACGTCTATAACTTTTTTTACAATCAGATGCCATGAAAGCGCCTGCGCCTTTATCCGTAATTCATCGCTTATTTGCTTATGAGCATCTTCATCCGTAAGGATGTATTTGATTTGTGATGCGAGGAGAAGCGGATTGTTTACTGAGGTGATTAGTGCAGCATGCTGTTTGTCGATCAGTTGCGAAACCCCCGCCACATTCGTAGTTATCACAGGCACACCGCAAGCCATCGCCTCAAGCGTCACCATCCCAAACGATTCATAATGAGAAGGCATTATCACCATCTCGGCGGCATTGTAATATTCCGGAAGTTCCTCCTGGGTTTTTTGCCCGACAAACCGTACACGGGTGGAAAGATGAAGGACCTCCCTCAATTGTTGGAGCATTTTAAGCTGATGGGACCAAAGCTCCTGTTTCTGGGAAATGTCACCCCCCACAATCCACAAACACACGGATAGTTCAGGGTTTTTCATGATAAGCACTTTGAGCGCATACATAAGCATATCCAATCCCTTCAATGGCTCAATACGTCCAACGAATAAGAGGATTTTGTCATTCGGTCGCGCCCCAATTTTCTTTTTCGCCATTTCCTTATCGAGCGGCTTGAAGAAGGAAGTGTTCACTCCTGGAGGAATGATGGTGATCTTATTCTTATCGGCCTGATAAAGATATTCCAGATAACTCATTTCCGTATCCGTGGGAACGATGATCTTATCCACTTCTTTGGTAAGGGTGATTTCTGCGTTTATCCTATCAAGTTCCTCTTTTTCCAACTCATCACGCGCAACGAGGTTTTTCATGAGGGCAAGTGTGTGGAATGTCATCACGATGGGCAAATGTAGGTTGTTTTTTTTATTTATTTCCAGCCCAATCAATCCCGACAGATAATAGTGGCAGTGAAGAGTATCGTAGGAAAGATTGTTGAGTTCCGTGAATGAAATGAATGCGTCCGTGAATTCAGGGACATACTGAGCAAGTTGTTTTTTTTCTATCATTTTTTTTGGTCCTGCGGGAAGATGGATAAGACGAAGATGAGGAGCTATCTCCTCAATATGCGGATTTGCCTCATCTTGGCTTCGTGTATACATGTCTACTTCAACACCCTGTGCCGCAAGAGCCTTTGAAAGCTCAAGGACATATACATTCATCCCTCCTGTCTCTTTCCCTTCCTTCGAAGCGAGGGGGCACGTGTGGAACGAAATCATGGCAACCCTTTTTTTACACGTATTCATGGGGTAATTATAGTGGAAAAATGCACTATTGATATAATCAAGAGATATGAAGAATATAGACCTAAGAAAAATCACGTTCGGTATGACTTCAGCGATCATCGCTGGAATTGCCGCACTGGGGACCCTTTTTGCGAATCCCAATGCAAAGATGCTCGTCATCTCCTCCCTTCTCATCTTCGCAGTCGCAGACAATATAGCCGATACATTCGGTATGCATATGTACCAAGACTCCGAGATGATAAAGGATAGACAGGTATGGATCAGTACACTATTCAACTATACCGTACGACTGATAATCTCACTCTTTTTCATTGGTGTTCTCCTTATATTTCCCACAGCCATTGCCACTGTTCTCTGTATTGGTATCGGACTCATCCTCCTAACGGTGATGAGCTACTTCATTGCAAAAAGGAAGAAAAGTAACCCCTTGATGATGATTTTTGAACATGTGAGTCTTGCGATAGCGGTCCTTATCCTGAGTACATTTTTCGGGAGTCTTATCCATACGTATATTCGCTAGGGTCCTTATTTGGTACAATTTCCTATGTCGCCGTTTGATGAAGAAGAAATTCACTTCCCTCCTTTGACCTGTAATTTCACCGAATTTGCATACTTGAGCAAATCCGATTTGAATGTGTGTGTATACTCTTTTTTTTGTGCATATCTTTCTTCCGCATATCCGATCAACTTCGTAAGCAACTCGGGAAGTTCTATTCCGCTTGCTTTCCAAAGATGATGATAGATGGTACCCGGCAAGGTGTTGACCTCATTTGCGTAAACTTCCTTTGTTTTTGTGTCATACAGGAAATCAACACGGGCAATGCCGGAACAACCGATAAGCTTATATACCTTTATCGCAAGAGTTTGGACTAATTTTGTCGTGATATCGTCCAATCGGGCGGGAATGATGATCTTGTTTTTTGCGTTCCCCAACTGCGCTCCCCCATCTTCCAAATATTTATCCTCATAGCTGAATAGATCATCCCCAAATACGGATTCCTGTAAAGATGATGCAATGGGTTCGTTATTTCCCATCACGCAACAGGTGACGTCCATGAGATCGACGACACACACTTCCACGATGACCTTTTCGTCATAATGGAGGGCCACTTCGATCGCGAATTCCAAGTCCTTTTCCGTCTTTGCTTTCGTGATGCCGATGGAAGATCCCAAACGTGCCGGCTTGACTATAACGGGAAGATGGACATTCTCCACGATGTTTTTTATTATTCCTTTTTTATTCGTTTCCCATTCGCCTTTCGTGAAAAACACAGAATCGGTCCCCGGGATTTCCGCTGCTTTATAGATAAGTTTTGTCATTACCTTATCCATCGTTATCGCGGAAGACGCTACATCACACCCGACATAAGGTACATCTAACAATTCACATAGTCCTTGGAATGTCCCATCTTCCCCGTTTTGCCCGTGGAAGGCAGGAAATGCGAGATCGATGACGACCTTTTTCCCAGCGAATCCTTTTTTTTGGAATACAAACTTTCCTATCGACTCCTCGATATCAAGCATCCACCGTCTATCTTTACCCAAAAAGGTTGTTTTTGGGTCGGTAAACTGCCCCAGATGCCCAAATTGTTCCCCCAAATACCATCTTCCTTGCTTATCAAGATAGACAGGTACAACCAAATAGCCCAATTTCTTCAATCCGGAGATGATAAGCTGGCCCGTGATGATGGAAACATCATGCTCAGGGTTGCGACTGCCAAAAAACACGCCAATTGTTTTTTTCATAGGGGAAATAGAAAACTTGTACTTCCCTATTATACATAAATAGGATAAGGGGAAATCCGAAACAGTATGCCATGCACGCGGACCTTGCGCGGCTACAGGTTGAGGGCGAGGTGGGAAATTAGGAGCGCAATGGCGCCGCTGCAGGCATCTGTGAGGATTTCTGTAGGATTTTTACACATAATTATCCGGCCAGTCATTCTGGAACAGCACCACGTCATCCGGTTGCACAATATGTGCCATATCCGCATGTGCCGCTTCCGAGCTCTTGTACCACTTGATATTTTCCTTGTTGAATCCCGCTGCTCCCAACCCCTCCGCGATGAATGGTGTCACACTATTTTCGATCAATATGACAGAATCGGCGACCGTACTCAGTTCCTTCCCTATTTCCCTGTGGATTTCCGCCACCCTACTCCCCGTTTCAACAAGACCTGGCGTGATATATACCTTCCTTCTGTCTTTATATGTCGATAGAAGATAAATCGCCTCTTTCACTCCATCTGGATTGCCGTTATAGCTATCATCTATCACCAATACCCCTCGGGCTCCCTCAATCGGCTCCATTCGATGGGGAAGTGGCTTGATGAGGGATGCTCCAGTCTCTATCTGCCCATTGCTCAATCCCAGTTTCTGTGCAACAGCCTCTGCGGCTTTGAGCACTCCCTTTGCATAGTGGCCCAAAAGCCCGCTTTTCAAATAACTATCCCCTTCACTTGAATACAAAACAATCTGCTGATGGCTTATGTGTTTCTGATAATTATCATGGATAAGCTTGCAGTCATCATTCAACACGAGAAGGCCATCCTTGTCCATATCATCAGCGATTTCGAAAATCGCGGCTACCGTATTCCCTATGCTGCCCATCCGCTCCAAATGCGCTTCATTTATCCCTGTTATTATCCCTATTTGAGGCTTCACAAGGCTACATATCTCTTTGATATCCCCTTGGCTATATTCTCCCATTTCCACTACCAATACCTCCGTTTTTTCGTTTACCTTCTTCAAGATCAACTCAGAAATCCCCAGTGGGGTATTTATGTTCTCCGGTGTCTTTACCACATTGAGTTTTTGCGATACTATCGTGCTTACCGCTTCTTTCATCGTTGTTTTTCCGTAGCTGCCCACGATCCCTATAACCTTTATGTTCGGATAGCGGCTCAATACGTTTTGTGCACTCGCTATCCGTGTGCTTTTGAGAAAGAGATCAAGAGGGGTGAGGAGAACGACCACAAAGATCACCGGAAGAAACGAAATATAAAATACGAATAAAAAACCAACAAAAATTCCAAGAGACATTCCGATGATAACTCCCAATGTCATGAGGGTGATGAGAATCATCTTGGGGGTAAATATCAGTTTTTTCCGTAATTGTGCGGGAGGTATTCCTTTGGTGCTCCAAATAGTCCTAACAAAGCGTGCGATATCATACTCCTCCAACTGAAGAAGGTAGAGATGATAATACAGATACGCAAAGGGATTAATTTTTTCCATGTGTCGATTCCAAAAATTCCAATACCGTTTCATAAAACTCCGCCTGCGCGTCTAAAAAACAATAATGGCCTGCATTTTGGATGATATAGGCTTCGGCTCCTTGGATGAGGCGATGAAACACGGTCACATCGCTGACAGGAGTGTAGGAGTTATCATCATTCCCTCCCCACAAGATAAGCGTTTTAGCTTCGATTTTGGGAAGTTCAAACTCGACATGTTCCCTTATGATGTTGATGAACGTTTCCTTGAGTTCTGGGAATGCGATATAGTCATCGCTTCCGGATAATCGCAGGATACTTGACTTGATTCCCTGCATGAAGGGTAGGTCCATAACGGGTCTCATTGTCTGAGCGATCCTTATCTTTGTCTTTGTGGTAAATGATGTGTGAGGAAGACCCGAGGAATCGATAAGTATCAATCCTGCAAGGGGGATGGCCTTTTTTGAAGCAATACGGATAGCAGTCTTCCCTCCGAATGAATGACCAACCAAAATAGGCTTCACTATTGATTGCTTTTCTATGAAATGAACAACGACATCTGCATACTCCTGTAAATGAAAGGCTATCTTTGGGGATGCTGACTTGCCGAATCCAGGAAGGTCAAGGAAATAAAGCTCGTACCCCTTCTCCGCAAGTGCCATCGTTGAAGCAAACCATAAAGTGCTGTTCGATCCCCATCCATGAAGAAACACTACTGTATTTTTTTTCGGCGCGCTTGGGACTGCATGATAATAATGCAGGAATTGGCCATCAACGATTATATCCTTCTCGATTGGCTTTTGCATAGTTTATTGTATCATCTGCAACCAGCTTTGAAGCGCTTCCCTATTTTGAATCTAATAAGAAGCGCGAGAATCGCGTTGACAAACAAAAGGTAGACTAAAAAGGCATAATTCTCAAAATGCCACGTTTTTATCACTAAGAGGCCAATTACCACATTTGCAACACCGAGAAAGAAAATAGAATCATTTTCCGTTTCCGGTTCCTGCCATGATTTAACAATCGTGGGAACCGCCGCAAGTCCATCTGCAAGAATACTGAAAAGAATAGCTACATTCCCCACTTTGGTCACCATCCATAACACAAGACCTAATACGGAAAGGATACCGCAAATAATATCCAACCGTTGTATTTTCCACTCAGCTTTTTTATTGACGAATGAGGCTGTAAATATCAGCAAGGGCATGAACCAAACTATAAATATCGCAATTGCCTCAGGCCCCACCCCTTGCTTAATCTGGGCATAAAATGCAATAAGGGGTGCAAGCACCCACAGAAGCCAAGTCACTCTGTTTGGTTTTACCTTGCCCTTGATAGTATCAACGAGGTAGCTCATCCCTCCAATAAACTCAAGGAACATGCCGAGGAACACAAAATTGGGATGAATCATATGTGGGTAGATGTATTATATAATGTCCTCATGCAAAAGTCGTTGATGTTACGCAGTATTATTATCGATGTAGTGAATCCAAACGTCAATGTGGCAGAGGCAGAACGAAATCTCATCGAACTCAAAAGCCTCATCCACACATACGGAAGTATTGACGTGGGACATATCATTCAACACAGGACCAAGCCAGATAAGGATACGTTTGTGGGATCAGGGAAAGTGCAGGAACTCATCGAGATGGTTGCCAATAAGAAAATAGATATCCTTATCTTGAATGACGTGGTCAAACCCACTCAACTTTTTCATCTTACGGAACAGTTATGGAAAGCTAATCCTGATATCAAGGTATGGGACCGCGTTGATCTTATCCTCCATATTTTCGAAAAACATGCCCAAACGACTGAAGCGCGCCTCCAAATAGAGATAGCCCGCATGCACCATATGGGCCCCCGTATTTATGGTCTAGGAGGAACGTACTTCTCTCGACAGGGCGGCGGTATCGGAAGCAAGGGAGTGGGAGAAACGAATATCGAACGCATGAAGCGCCATTGGAGAACTCTCATAAAAAAGAAAGAGGATGAACTGGAAAAACAACTTGAGCATAGAAAAGGCCAGGTCGATCACAGGAAAGAGCTTGGAGTACGGCATGTGGCGCTCGTCGGGTACACGAATGCAGGCAAAACCGCGCTTTTTAACATACTCACCGGACGGAATAAGATATCGGAAGACGTCCTTTTCGCAACCCTCAGCTCAACGGTCGGGAGACTCAAGGGAACGGGACATGCAAGCAACCTTCTCGTATCGGACACTATTGGATTCATCCAAAACCTCCCCCCCACTCTTATCCAAACGTTCAAGTCCACTCTCCTTGATGTCATTCACGCAGATCTCATTCTCCATATAGTGGACATAAGTGACGACTTACGAGATAGGAAGATAAACGTCGTGAATGAAATCATCCATGAAATAGAGGCATCAAAAATCCCACAGATCCTCGTCTTTACCAAGGCGGATCTCCTTCCTGAAGAGCGATGGGGCGAATTTGAAGAGGTAAAGAAGAAATATACGGACTCTTCCACCATGTTTATATCATCCAAAGAAGAAATAAATATCAAGAAACTTACGGAGGCTATATCTCAAGCTCTTGAAAACTAATGCATCCGCCATCAGCCCTATAATCCTTCATTCAGGTTCCGGCCCGTCCTCCATATCTTACTTCCCACCAACCCTCCTTCATTCAGGTTCAGCTCGAGGCTTACATCCTCGCAGCTGAAACTTCACTTCGGACGGGTTATAGGGCAGTAATCCAAAATTATATTTTGGAAACTGCCATATAAAAACGCACCGAGCCCTTGGAATCGTTCCTTGGACTCGGCTGCGGATATGTTTCTGAGCTTTTTTTCGATCAATGCTTCTTTTGATCTTTGCTCACTTTTGGTTTATTTGTAGCTTTTTGCTTTGGTTATGAGCTTTAAACGTTTAGCTTTGGGCTTTTTTGTTCTAACTCTATTTGAGTTATACATTTTTTGCTTTCTGCTTTATGTACTCTCAGTTCCTATTAGTATTGGTGACTTCGAGCGGTTTTTTGTTTTTAGCTTCTAACTTACGTGCTTTTTGCTACCGATCCTATTTACTATATATTTCTAGTTTTTTATATTTATTAACTTATAATAAATCTAACTTAATTTAACTGTAGAGCATTTTTTATACTTTGTCAAGGGGTATTTTATCTTATAGTTATATTGCGAAGGTCCTATTCATTTTCAGCCTCAAAAAACTCATTGGTTCCCCACTTTTCGAACAAATAATAAGCTTACGGGAGGGTTATCCCGTAGAAATTTTATACACGGAGGGTGTATAGTAAATTATGCTTTATTTGGATTATTCTGACACAGTGGTTAAAGTTGGCCCAACGGATCCTCGAAAAATAAAGTATCAATCTTCAGAAGAGTTGATTCGCCTTCTCTCCCCTATTATCCGTGGGTCAAGAATAGCAGTCCTCATTCCCGAGTCTGATATTTTCCTCCATCGCGCTCATCTTATCACTCCCACCACTGATATATCCGAAATAAAACGATTAATAATGGAAAAGGCACCATTTAAAAATAATGGGATTATTTTTTCCTATAAATATATTACGCAGACAAAAGAAATAATTACGTACGCAATGGATATTGAGATCTATAAAACGTATTTGAGTTTATTAAAAAGCTGCAAAGCCACTCCAGAGAGTTTTATACCCCAATCCGCTTTGGTATTTGAGACGCTTAGGAAAAAAATGTCTGCAACGGAAACGGTTCTCTTCATCGATATCGGATCGCTTTCCTCGGAGTTGATTGTCTTGGATTCATATGGTCCTATCTGTACATTCGAGGAGGATATACATGAAAAAAACCTTCTCGATAACTTACCTCGCGTCCTAACCTATATCAAGGAAAAGCATGATCGAGAGATTTCCCGAATAGTCTTGTCAGGAGACGGGGTACATGTATTACAAAGTGAACATGTTGAATTTCCCCTACCCACTACTCTCTCGTCTGATTATATACTTGTTCCCCACAACTACACAGAAGACGTCCTTTCCTATTTTAATATTTTAGCTCTAGAAAAATCATATGGAGCTTTGCAACAAATTAATATGCTACAAGAACAGCCTGAAGAAACGTCCTCATTCATCAAAAAAAATATCGTGGGTATCATTGGCGGCATCATTCTTTTAGTGACGCTGTTTTATATTGTTAATAAAGAAATTCAACTGAAAAATACAAGTTTTACTTCTCCTGTGCTTCCGACAGCGAGCCTCCAACCGTCACCCACGTCAACACCCGCTCCCGCTCTTTCTACTCTTTCTTTTGAAGTTCTCAACGGAAGCGGCATAGAAGGCCAGGCACAAAAAATTGCAGATTTGTTAAAGGAAAAAAATGCGACAAAAGTTACCACTGCAAATGCGGATAAATATACCTACATAAAAACAGTTATTCGGATAAAGAAGGAATATTCATCCCTTACCAATGAAATAGAGACATTGATTAAGTCAAAGTTTGAGCTTGATACGACAGAAGTGCTTGAC
>CAZKKK010000024.1:0-13696 GCA_964553365.1 uncultured Gammaproteobacteria bacterium | reverse complement strand
TATACGTAAAGGTAGAAGTATTCGCTCCCATGGTCAATGCAAGATTTCCATCAGGTGCTGTAAGTGCATTCCATTTTAATGAAGTCGCTCCAACGGTGCTTGTCCATGTAGGTGCAAGCCCCGCACCTGATGAGATAAGGAACTGTCCACTCGTACCAGCATTTGCCCCAGGTCTGAAAGCTCCCGTTAACGTAAGGTTACCCGACATATCCAAGTTTCCCGGCCCGGCTGCAGCGCTTGAAGTACCCAAGGCAAGGGAAGCACCCACAGTTGCATACGTACTGACGTTTAGATTACCAACGATATCTAGTTTTGCGGATGGAGCTGTGGTACCTATACCAACGCTACTGCTGTTGCGTGCAAGGGTAAAAAGATCGGAAGCTGCACCGCCAGCGGCATATTGGAAACGGAGGAGATTGGAGCTCCCATCGTGGAGAATTTTGTATCCATACGTATCGACCCCGAAGGTCATATTCGGTGCACCTTCTATGAATTCGAGACCGCCCGCGTTCGCTGGGTTTAAAATGGTGGATTGACTTATTTTAATGGTGGCTGCTTGGTCAGCATTAAGGTTTAAGAGAGCTGTAGGAGCAGTTGTTCCGATTCCCACATTCCCCGTCCCCAGATTAAACCATGCATCCTGGTTTACTGTCCCCGGGAGATGTGCGAGGGCGCTTCCTGTAGCCACACCACCAATGTTAAGGGCATCTGTTATGTTGGTTGGAGCGAGACTACCGAGAGTTCTCTGAAGATACTGTACGACAGTTCCAGCTCCCACCTCTGTCCAGGCGGTTGAGTTCCAGAAATATACCTTATTGGTGCTGTTATCATAGTACAAAGAACCATTTCCCACATTGGTCGGTGCCGCGTTATAATCCCCAATTTTCATTACCCCGCCGGCAATAAGGCTTCCCGATACAGTCGCATCTCCGTTTACGTCAAGTAGCGCCCGTGGAGCCGTTGTGCCAATCCCAATTCTCCCCGTATTTAATATGGTCATGCGTTCCAACAGGGTCCCGTTATAGGTATTGAATCTGAGGCTACCACCTTCAGTTGCCGATAGGGTAATATCTCCGGCTCCCGCAGACTGGATGGTGGTTGCGAGGGCGCTTGAAATGGTGAAGTTGGTGTTGGATAGGGAACGAATTCCCGGAGTTGATGCGGCGATTAGCATATCGCCCCCTGCATTGATAAAGGGGATGTTCGATACATCTTGGCCTGGTGGCATGCCCTGAAGCGTCTCTGAATTGATTGCATAACCTACGTTCGCTATTTGCTGTCTGGGGGTCATTTCTGTTATTTCACCCCCAATGGTGACACCTAAATACACATTAGTATTTTCGGTGAAAACACTACTTGGTATTTCAGTATTACAACTAGGTCCTGTGTCGTTTCCGATGAGTGAGTTGAATATGCCATCTTGATCCGGACTTGCAGTACACACTCTTGTCGAGCCTGATATAAGGGTTGCTCCGACCGAGGCCGTATAGAATTGGTAGGTGATATCGATAGGGGCGGTAATAGGGTTACCCAAAGTGTCCGTGAGACGACCTTGGAAGGAGATGATGCGTCCGGCCCTTACGGGAGCCGTAGAATAAGCAAAAGGGGTTCTTACGCTTCTGTAGAAACGTAGATATAAACCAGCCCCAATGAGAAGAAAAGAAATGACCGCAAGGCTAAATCCGACATATTTAAGAGGAAAAGGGATAAGGGGGGCTTTCGGCCGGGTAAATTCGTGTTTTGCCCTATATAACTCGTTGCGGAAGCGAATCGCATCGCTTTCCGATACCGCATCGGTAGAGGTAAGCCAGTTGATAAAGGTAAGGGCAGTATTTATACGAAATAGAGCCTCTTTAGAGGAAATACCCTTATTACTAAGTTTTGAAACAAACGCGCCTATTGTCCGATTTGTTAACACCTTCATTGTTGTTTAGCTTGTCCTGACAATCTAATAAGTAATTATTCCTATGTTATCACTTTACTATCTAATCTGCTAATAACTACTCATTCTTACCTCAATCTAATCAATTTCTCATCGTTCCCATGCTCCAGACACATCATTCCACGCTCAAATCACACACGAATACTGAGTCTTTTCGAAAAAAATGGGTACTGTTGTTTAGATTTTCTGCTATTTTTTGGCTGAAATGTCTCATAAGGTGAGCCTGTCTGTGCAGGATCAAACCATACTTGTAGGCGTGAGAAAGCCGTAATGAGGCCAGTTTGTAAGTGGGAAAGGGAAGTGTGCATAGGACTTATAATTGATGGGAATTAATAACTAAATCTTTAATTACATTTATATGACGCTCTAAATCAACACTATTGAGTTTATTTCCCACAAGCGTTTTTCTATATGATTCGACCAGCTCTTCTCGTTCATCCAGCTTGGTCCTTTTATCAAACGCATCTATGGGATTAGCGGTAAGCCATCGCTGTTCCACGCAGAGAAGAAAGAACTTACGGAGTGTTGCAATGCGCCGTGCTATGGTATTCTCCGAATTTGTGGAGGAAACAAGATAGGTGTTAAACGAACGAACCAAGGAATGAGAAAATACATCTGGAAGCTCAGAAGGGGCTAAATCAGCTATATGAAGAGTGTTTTGCATCCAGGAAAAGAAGTAATGGAGATCTGAGAGGTAATTCTTGATAGTAGATGCTTCCGCTTTTCCCGCAGACAGGTATTTCTTGAATTCAGCCTCTAAATAAAAAAAATTATACCTATTACTCATATATTTCAGCATATAACAATAATAATAACGATGTCAAGTACAGTTTAAATATGTTTTGATATAGTTATTCGGGGAGATCAAGGAGGGTGGAGGTGCTCAATCGGTAGTATTTAAACATATTTAATTTAATTACCGCATTAAAATATAGCCTACGTTAATATATCAATCAATATCATCTATCCTATAACAAAAATTTATATTCGTAAATCGACGAAACCCTTGGTGTATCATCTCGTTTTATTATTTAAGTTAATTTAATCGTTATGTGCACCTGCGCTCCATATTTCTGTTTAGGGCTCTGGGAAAGGAGGAGTGGTGAGAGGTTAGATAATGGTAGGGGTGCGGTGTGACGCGCCCGCATGTAGGAATTATGACGTGTTATTGTTGTGCCATTTATACGGGTCGGTCACGCCCGACCCCTACATTTTGGGCAGACACATGGGTCTGCCCCTACCAAATATTGTATATTTGTTATACTCTTTCTATGCAGAAGTTTCTGTTATCGGCGATATTGTTTTTCTTGGTGCTTATTACCTTTGGTCTTTTCTTTTTCTTCTATGAGACGCAGTTCTTCAGAAGTAGGGCAAGTATGACTATAGTGGACGTATCTGCTGAAAACTCTTATGTATTCATGAATCCACTACGTGCACAAGCGAATGGGACAGATAAGATCAGGGTGACCATCATGGTGCTCAATGGATCGGGGCTTGGTGTTATGGGTAAGAAGCCTGTGATAGGAGTCGATCCGCGCTTGGTGGTAGATAGAGTCCAGGATGCTACGGATTCGCTTGGAAAGGCCATATTTGAATTTAGCACCACGGCACCTGGTGAGTATTACCTTGAAGTAAAGATTGATGATGTGGTACTTCCTCAAAAAGCGAGATTATCGTTTTATCAGTAATTCGTTGTGACGTATTGCAAGTCTGCTCTCCCTCTTAAGCGCCATTTCATGGGGCAAATACAGCAATTCTCCGTGAATGACGGCCAGTGCACGGCGTCTATGGGCACTTACTGCACGTGGGTTAAAGAAGCGTCTCAAAAAGTACATAAGGAGAAAATATAACATAGCCAGAATGACGAGATCGAGAAGGTGAGCCTTCAATATCGAGAAAAAGTTTGCAAAGAATTTGAAGATTATCATCCATAAAGGAAAGATATCCAATACAAGGGTCAATCCTTTGGGCGTAGAGTTGCCATCAAAGATAGCCCGAGAGAACATACGGAGGAATTGAGAGCTTGCGGTCGGCAATTGTATGGAATATTCACCCTTTTTATTTGAATTGAGTGACATCTGGGGAATGGTATAGGCATATGCTTCCGGGATGAGGGCAATTGGCTTGTTTTTCTGGTTGTCATCAGTGAAGAGAGAAAGTTTTACGTCTGCATTGGGCACTGTTTGGCCAGTGAGTGTCACTGTATCCCCGATGTAAGCATTTCCCGCGCTTATAGTCGTTGAGGGAGGAAGAATCACGGGTCCCACGCGCTTATTTGCTGAAACGGTGGGCGGAGGAATACAGAGGGGAGGCGTAGACACACCTGCCGTATCGATTGCGATGATGCAGATATCCTCTCGGAATAATGTCAAGAATAAATATTTGAATTCGAACAAACCTTGGTCGTCTGCTTTCGTTTCTCCATAAATAGGGGATTGAAGCTTCACCACGGCATTGGGAGAAGTGTTTCCAAAAATAGCGAATCGTTCCCCAGTGTCAATTATTGGGGTAGGAGTAACATCGGGTCCTTCCGTTGGGTATCCGACGCTTGCGGAAACAGTGGTAAGACCTCCGTCCACTGGTCCAATAGTAGCAGCATATACAGCGTTTTTCTCAAGGCAAAAGCCAACGAAGAACAATATGAGAAAGAGAGCTTTTTTCATATGAGGAGCAAACTTCTATTATTCACGTTTGCCAAGTTGTTCCTTTAGTTTTTCTATTTCCTTTTTCTCTTCTGACAACTCTTCCTCAAGAGATGCCTCTTTGAGAATGATGTTCTTGTAGATGGCTCGTCCAATGATCCCCAGGATGATGAGCGTAAGAACTACGACAAGCGCAACTCTCCAAGGAAACACCCAGATAAATACAGACTTTTCCAATACTTGAGCTTTTTCACCATAGGTAGCACTCAGGGTTACCTTATATTTTCCCATCATCCACTTTTCACCGACTGTGGAGGTAAAGATTCTGAGCGCATCAGGGAATATGTTCGTTTCCTTCAGATTTGACTGTTCAATGACCGCTCCAAGGGGATTAGTGAGGGTAAAGACTCCTCGAGGGCGGATGTGGTAATCTCCATTATTGATTATATTCGCGGTAACATCGATAGGTCCATATTCAGAGAATGGTTTTGCATACATCTGAGAGATGATGGCATTTTCGGTGATGGGTCCATTCACTCGGATATACAGGAGGGATGCGATACGAGGAGCGATTCCGGTAGCACCACCTTGTCCAACAGAAGTCGGAGTGCCGATGGATGGTTCAAAATATACGGTCACATATCTTCCCCCAGGACGTGCATCTTTTGGCACCGAGAGGGAAGCGCTTACGATAATGCGATCTTGTGGTGCGATTGATATCTGGTCAAGGGATAGAGTAACCCATTTCGATGCTGCGAATTTTGGATTGGCTTGTTCTACGTTATCGATGATACGAGGAGAGCCATCAGTACTATCTACTACGAAGTCCGCTACGTTTACGACCCCACTCAGAGGAATATCACTTTGATTGTAGTATTTGACGGCGAAACTAGTCGATTCTCCAGGATTGATGGTGATCTGCTGGCGCGCTGGGCCAACAGTGAGAGGAATAGCTGATTGAGCGGAAACGGACTGAGAGAATATACCTGTGACAATAACGGCGAAAGCTAGAATTGTTGCACTCTTTATAATTTTATTCATATATATCTAACTATTAAAACTTGGGAACTGCGGTATATTTAAGTTTATTAAAGTAATATCCTGCTGGCTGTGTTCCGGGAATATTGATACGGTAACAAACATATACGGAGTCTGCACTTACGGGGCCAGAACCAGTCATGACTTCTGCTCCTGAGGTATATTTATCTTCAGCTGTATTGGAGACGTCAGTGAAAGCACGGGCTCCATATACAAATCCTCCGTTATTCCACACATTGGTACCTGCGGGCGTTCCAGTAGCATTATGTAATGCATAACCGAATCCATAGGTGACTCCAGGGGCTGCAGTCCAGTCGACGAGCGCATTATTAGATCCCCCAGAGAAATCTCGGATACATGTGTTTGATCCGAATGTGTATTGGCCCACTGTAGGATTATCTGCATTTGCTCCAGCAGATCCTGGGCAGGATACGCCATCAAGACCCATCTGGTCATTTTCTTCTGCATACACCTTATATCCACCTGGAGCATTTGTCGTGACGATAAGTTGTTGCACTGCCTCATTTTTGTTTATCGTATATCCAGAGCTGATAAAACCCCATGGTACTGTTGTTGCTGTTGTGACGATTCCAGCAGCGGGGTGAACTACTCCACAATATGTTGCTGAACTTGAATCGATACCAGCGATGGTGAACTGCAATGTTTCATCCACTGTAGCTGTGACAAGTACTCCATCGACAGGGGCCACTCTCATTATTCCGTCTGCAAGCAATACACCTCCACCATTTGCGGTTGTCCATGTCTCTGCTTTGATTGAATATACATCTGCAACTCCTCGAGTATGAACTCCTCCCTGTAATGGAGCTGGGTTTATAAGGGGTTTTGTGTTATCTCCGATATAGATGCCTAAAGGTGTTCCTGCAGGAAGTGCTGCGCCACCTGAGTAGTTACATGTAAATGTGTGAGGAGCTCCCGAGGATCCTGCAGTGAATGTACCTGCAGCAAAGTTTCCTGGGCAGATGGTATTTGTATTTGTCATGGTGTTCGAATCAAAACCGCTATTTCCAAGTGTAGTTTCAGAAAATGGGATACCATCGGTAGGCGTGGTGAGTGATGAAGGAACGGAAATTTTTATACTTCCTCCAACTGGGATGTCACCAGCAGTAAATACCCGAACGACCAATCTTCCGCCTTGTGCAACAGTCATATTCGAATCGGCAGCTGCTGTAGTTCCGACAGCCGTCTTTAAGGTAAATGTCACTAAATCTGCAGATGTGGATGCAATAAGGATTGCGGTATTACCGGTAATGATGAGACTATCGTTGGGGAATAAATTTCTTGTATTCCAATCTCCCCCTGTTCCCGATGCCTTCACTACACCTGAGGTATTTCCTGCAGTGATTATCGCATTTGCAAGGCCATGGAATGAAAGTCGTGGGTTGCTGAGGGTGGCGGACATCGAGGAAATCCCCGCAGCATCAACCTCAGTTGGATTAAAGAGTGAAGCTTTCTTCAATGTATATATAAGAGGAGTATTTTGAATCGATGAAGGAAGAAAAGGAAGAACCTGCAGAAAAACGAACGCTAACAAAATCGCGGACGAAATCGTTTTTCGAATACTTTTGCCTTTCTTCATATATGTAAAAATTTAAAACAACTAAAACGACAAGAAATTCCAGTAATAGAATAATTTAAGATTATTTTTTCATGGATGTCAAGCGAAAATGAATAATAGGCTGTAATGAATAATTACCAAGGAGTAAGTAAAATTAAAAGTGCATTTATCCTCTTGACATGTCTTTTTCCGTCTGTTATATTGGTCACATATATGGGTATCAAAGAACGTCGAACGAAAATATTACTCGCACTTTTTCTTCTATCAAACGTTGAATTTACAGAAGTTTCACTTGATGAAAATGTCCAACAGATGTTCGACTTTTCTCTCAATCAAAAAACAAAAGCTACCCTTGCTTCCCTCGTAAAAGCTGAAGAGATCGTCAAAGGATCCGCTAAGGATGAAGTTCCCTCATACACACTTACAAAGAAAGGTTTTCATTCATTAGCCTTGGAGTTTCCTTCCTTCCGTTTCTTAAAAGAAACATGGGATAAAAAACTTCGCATCATCTCGTATGAGATTCCGGAAAGTAAGCGAGAACTGAGAGATAGATTAAGACGTGAGATGCAAGGATGGGGTCTTGGCCCTTGGCATCGATCATTCTGGCTCACTCCACATCCCGTAATGGATGCACTTCACGAACTGGTGGATGGAAAAGCAGAAGCTCAGTATTGTCAGGCCTTTGAAGCTGATCATGTATTTGGTGACAAAGCGACACTCATCGAAAAGGTATGGGGAAAGTCAGTCCTTGATAAAAAATACCGTGAACTGTTCAAGAAATGGCACAGCATACTATCAGGGGATGGTGAAAAGATCGTCAAATTCACCAATGTTCTAAAAGAATATATAACCCTGCTTCGTGAAGACCCCGGATTGCCAAAGGAATTGGCTGGGGAAGGATGGATTGGCTTTGAAGCAATGAATATCTTCAAAGAAATCCAGGGAATCCTCCTTTCATAAATCTATCACCAGCTCTCCTTGTTCATCCGTTCTCCACGTTCGTATGTTCTTGGCTTTCAGAATGTCTAAAACCTCTCGTGATGGGTGTCCATATCCGTTCTTTTTCCCTACACTTATCACAACTAAGGTAGGTTCTGCTAAATCAAGTGAGTCAGGGTATAGACCGTACTTGGAGCCATGATGAGGTACCTGGAGGATAGTGGTTTCCTGAGGGAGGAGGTCCTTCAACTCTATACCATTAATGTCGGAAGTAAGGAATACAGTATTAACTGGTGTTTTTATGGTCACAACATTGGCGGAGTCATTTATATCTTTGGAGCTTTGTGACGCTTTTTTAATAATTATTATACTAGTACCCACATTCAAGGTTACTGTATTTTTTACTGCAGTAAACAGTTGTTCATCAATGAACTTGGGCTGCGGGAGCGGGCCATAAATGTGATGGATGGAATATTTAGCCTTAATTGCCATAAGTCCTCCATCATGATCCTTCTGATTGTGGGAGATAATCACTGTTTCTATGGTGTGATCGAAAAATGGTATATGTCTCCCGATACAACCCAATACCCGTTGGTCCGGTCCAGTATCGATTAGGGCTTGGTAAGACCCCAATTGAAATAAAGTTGCAGCTCCTTGGCCAACGTCACAAAATACTATTTTGAATGAGTGACTTGCGCGCAGAGAAAGGATAATGGTCACCATAAATGCGGAGAAGACAAGAATGAGCGAGTGATATAGTTTCTTCATTGAATAATAATATATCCAAAGGGAAGATGACTTATGGTTTGGATTGTGGAAATGATAAACTGCAACCCCATCTGAGTAGGGATTGCGATAAACACCGCTAGAGGGGGAAATAGCAGATGTGTGAATGAAATTGCGAAGCCTGCGATCATGAGGGGAACGATGAGCCAAGACACAATCGCAGTGCTCAGAGGACTCATAAGTGAAACGCTTTTGAAATACCAAATGGAAATGGGGGCAGTTACCAGAAATACCACCCAAGATTCAAGGAACACTTCGACAAATGGATTCAGTTTTCCCTCAAAGCGTAAAGCTATAGTATCCCATATGATGATGCCGATGGTGGCAAAAACAGACAGTTGGAACGAGACAGAAGTAATCCACTTGGGATATGTAATTGCCACAAGGAGAATGGTGAGAAATAGATTCCATCCAATGCGGGATGGGCGCCCGGCAAGGATGCAAATGATGGTGCAAAAAAACATACACACCGCTCTCATGAGGGGAGCCTGCGGGCCGACAAGAACCACGAACATGCACAGAAAGATAGATTGTAATAGTATGCCTATTTTTTTGCTAAAAGTAAAGAATATCTTTTCGCTAAATTGCGTGAGAAGCGTAACATTTGCTCCAGAAAGAACAACAAGGTGCGCCAATCCACTTCTTATTATTTCCTGTTTCAGGTTGGGATCAATCTGGATGGGAAGGCCATACACGAGACCCTTCATGAGTGAGGCATACGGCTCATGAAATGAGACATCTATACCAGCAACGGCAAGCGACAAAAAACTATTCATGTCAATACACGCTAATCTGATCTTTTATTTTGTCGTATACGGACTGCTTTATGATGCTGTTTTTTACCAGATCTTCGATGGCGGTGTACGGGCGACCATTTACTATTGCCTCTGATAATATCGGACCAACTCCCGACAATTGATCAAGTTCTAGTACGGACGCGGCATTTATATTGATACGTGAAGTGTCGATCCCTTGTAGTGAACTTGCGTTTGGTTGAGTGTAGTCAATGACTCTCTTATTTTCCAAAATATATCCGTTGGAAGTATCGGAAAGAAAGGGAATATATATTTTTTCTTGATCATTGATGATGCGGGCATAATTTATACTTCTCTTCACAAAAGCGCTGTCGGCATCATCAGTAAGTCCTCCCGCTTTTTGGATGGCATCAATTATTCGAGCACGGGAATCAAACGTATATACAAAAGGATTTTTTACGGCACCTGATACATCGACGGTGATAGTTGTTTTTGTCAGAGGAGTACGAGTTTCATTCTTTTGTGAACTAGTTTGGGTTATATTCACCTTATCTTGTTGTTGGAAAAAAAGAACACCCGAGATAATACTGATTATGAGCGCGCACCCGAGCAGAAGTGTCTCACCTTTATAGCGGGAGATCATTGGTTTAAACGAATCAATAAATCCATGCATATCCTAAGGGATAGGGGATGGATGAAAAATACACAACGGATTATAAGCCGCAATTTGCCCCATAAACAGCGATGCGAGGACCCAAAAAGATATGTTATTGGTATGGCCCCTTAAGATTGCTCTCTTTTCCGCAGCTTATGTTGTATGAGGAATAATGAAAGAAGAATAAGGGCTACTATCAAGACGATGGTAAGGCGGATAGGGAGGGCGAGGAAGGTGATTGTCTTATATTGGGTTGTTGTTCCTTCACCAAACGATATCTCGGCTACGACGCGATGATTGCCAACTGAAAGATTTGAGAGAACGAGGGTGGAGTCAGTAGGGACGGCGCCTTCATCAGAAAAAGCTTTAATCACTCTTTGGGAATCGCTTAAAATATTTTGCGGGACAATATCATAATTTTTTTGCATAGAACCGTTGATATCCTTGATATATCCTTGGGGTTGGATAAGGCTTTTTCCCATATTTCTCACGGAACACACAATAGGAAGCTTATTGAAGTTATCAACAATACTGACGGTATTATTGCCGATAGTGAAAACATACTCAGGAACAAATGAAAATTCTGCTATCGTGGCTTTTACCTCAGATATCCCCGACTCCGTAATAGAGATGAGAAGAGGTGAGCCGATGGACGCCGAAGCAATGCCTGTTGACTGTCCGGCAAGAGAGAAGGCGGGTACTGTTTCCGCAAGGACAAGATAATAATAATCACCATCAGGTATACCTGGCGGTATACTGATACGCAGAACCGCCTGTCTCTTCTCTCTTGAAGCGAAAAAAAATGGTTTTTCAAGCTCAAGATCGACATTTTCCAGAGTAAACTGCACCGGTCCTTCAAGATTTTGTGCGACAGCAAGGGAGCCAAGCTCTCCAACTGGCGTAAAGGGACGTATCAAAAATTGAAGGTTCGTGGGATCACCAGCATTCGTAACGGTATAAGCGACTACGATTGACTTTCCTGGCTTTATCTTTGCCTGGACGATAGGTGGGTCAAGCGAGAGGTTGACCTGTTGGGCGCGAGCAGGAGTGGCCAATAAAGAGTGGATAGTGGTTAGTATAAACGCAAGTATCAGGATTTTTTTTATATTCATATTTTTTTATATCAAACCACTAGTCACTAACCACTAAACAGTCAAAAACTCGGTGTTGCTAAAAATCGTATCACTGCAGCATATGTTCCTGCAGGCTGTAAGCCTGATATATTCGCTTTCAGGGTAATTATGGACTCATGTGTGGTAGTTCGGGGCACACCGGTAAGGGCGGGAGCAGGGGTATAGGGAACCGCTGGGGTAGGGGTGATGTCTGCAGTGACATTACCGCTTTGCATGATCGTCGCCGCATCCTCAGAGATGAGTCTGTTCGCAAATGGGCGAAAATACGTGGTGCTGATATAGGTGTTACTGCTAAAATCTACTGGTACATCTTGTCCGGCCATTCCATACCCGAACCCGTATGCAGTCGGATTTGTCCATAACTTCGCCGTATTGATGGAGCAGGTATCGACTCCGCCGTTACATGCAGTGAAAGAGATAGTATCCGTCCCTTGAATTTCTGTGAGAGGGGAATCAGCTCGGGCTGTCACGATATATTGGCCAGCACCCCCGAATGAGACCTTCAAGGTTATAGTCCCTGTCGCAGGAGTATTGGGGAGAAGAGACCCAAAATCTACGCGCGTTTTTGACAGGTAAAAGGTGAAAGGGATACGGGAATATATATATTGGAAACCGGACTTGACGATATATCCGGTGGATTGGAACTCCTTTGCGGCTTCTTGCCCGATCGATGAAGAGAGTTGATAACTTCCTGGTTCCTCCATTTTTCCTCCGCCGCTATCCACTTTCCCAAATTGGATACGATATTCATCCGAACGCATATTGATAGCATGAGTTGTTCCAACGCCTATTGCCATGACGACAATGATTATGGATATAAAGATTATGCTTTTTTTCATTGTTCTTTCTCAAACATATCAATGAGATTTTCCATATTGCGGGTTTGGCGCTTAATGGCGGATAGTTCATGATCCCCCGTAAAGTTATCGAGATTTTTCTGAATTTCCTTGAGACTGTTTTTAAGCATGAGAGACAAAAAGAGGAAAGTATTTTCCTGTTGACTTGAAAGCGATTTCTTTAAGCGTTTGGTTTCTTCATACTCATTTCCGAGTATCAATGCGAAAGGAGTAAGGACCGCAAGGGAAAAGAGAGGGAGAAGCTGCATAAGTGATACGGTTCCATTAAAGGTGAATGCGAAAAATAGCATAAGGACAAGAGTGATGATGATAGGGATAATAGGCTCAAGCAGGAGTGTGAGGGCAAAAAGGAGAAAATAGACAAGGAAAAAGTAGGGTGACTGCAGTCCTCCAGTAGTCGTGACAACCCCCACGATGATAAAGGTAAAGACCACGCTCTCAAACAATCTTGTTCTCTTTGAAAAAAAGGAAAAACGACGGGCTATAAAAAGAAACACAAAGAGCCCTGCGACAATCTCAACATCATACTGAGCAAGGGACGTCTGGGGGAAGATAAAGGCAAGAGCTATACAGACAACGAGGATTATCGAGTGCACCAGTTCTTTGGTCATAATACTTCATTATAATGAAAATTTTATGCTACAATGAGCAAGTATGGCAAAACCAGTCTTTAGAACACAATTTGGAAGTGGCATAATCGAAGAATTGAAGAAAGTGACTTGGCCCACCAAGGAAGAAACATTCAGATTGACGGTCATTGTTATCGGAATATCCTTGATTATTGGCTTATATATCGGTATAATTGACGTTCTGTTAACAAAAGGTCTTGAAATGTTGGCAAAATCGCGATAAATCCTGGCCAAACCCATTTATTATTTTTGATGCACCTATGGACACCAATGTCCTAAAAGAACAAAAAGAAGCTCTTAAAACCGCACCTGCAGTTGGCAACCATGCCAAATGGTATGTCATTCATATCCAAACTGGGTACGAAAACAAGGTAAAACGAGCTCTCGAACAACGCATCAAAAGCTTAGGTGTTGAGGATAGTATCTTCGAAATCGTAATCCCCATGAGAGACATCATTGTCATCAAGAAGGGAAAGAAGGCGAAAGCAGTGGAAAAGGTTTTCCCTGGCTATATTCTTGTCAAAATGGTATTAAATGATGATTCTTGGCTTGTTGTGCGTACCACAGAAGGTGTCACCGGATTCGTAGGAGCGGGACTCAAGCCAACACCTATTTCCGATAAAGAAGTACAAGCAATCATGCGCTTCGTACAACAAGAACAACCAAAATTCAAAACGAAGTTCAGCACGGGAGAAGCAGTCAAGATTACAGAAGGTCCATTCGCCGATTTCCTTGGAACGATTG
>CAZKKK010000023.1:0-13844 GCA_964553365.1 uncultured Gammaproteobacteria bacterium | reverse complement strand
CCATTTTTCGTAGACAATGGTCTTATGCGGGATGAAACCCTTCCGCGGATAAAGAATGTGTTTCCTGAAATTCTCGGTGTCCCTGTCGAAATAATATCTGTCGAAAAAGAATTCCTTAAATCATTAAAGGGAGTAATCGATCCCGAAGTAAAAAGAAAAACTATTGGGAAACAATATATCGTCAGTTTTGAGAAACAGCTTAAGAAGTATTCCGGGGCAACATTCCTCATGCAGGGAACAACCTATGCTGATTTCATCCATTCACAAGGGACAAAACACTCCGCCCACATCAAGAGCCACCATAATGTGGGAGGTCTTCCAAAACACATGAAGTTGGAATTACTTGAACCCCTTAAGTATTACTATACTGACCAGGTTCGACAAATCGGCCTTCTTCTGGGTCTCCCGAAAGAGGTTGTCTTTCAACAACCATTCCCCGGACCAGGACATGCAGTGAGAATATTGGGAGAGGTAACAAAAGAACGATTGACGAAACAGAAACTTGCGGATTCCATTCTCCTTGAAGAAATGAAAAAAGCGGGCTGGTACGAAAAAGTGTTCCAGTGCTGGACAATCTTAACGGGTACGAATAGTACCGCAGTAAAGGGAGATGGACGGTTTTATGGTGAGGTTGTAGCTCTTCGGTTGGTAAATACGGTAGACCGCATGTCCGTCGACTGGGTTTATCCTCCACAGAGTTTATTGCAGCGGATTTCCTCACGCATTGTGAATGAAGTTCCGGGAGTGTCGCGAGTAGTTCTCGATATCACGACAAAGCCCCCGGCAACAATGGAGTGGGAATAGTGATTATAATAATCTTATGGTGTTAACGGTCTTTATCATTTCTCGACTTCTCCTTTTCTTGGGTTCTTTTTTGGCGCAAAAAATTGTTCCCTATTTGGGATTCTTCCCCTATAGGGAATTACTCATTGAATACAAGCTTCCTATGTGGATTGCTGCATTCGCAAATTTCGATGGCATTCACTACTTATTGATTGCGAAACAGGGATACTCCCAATGGGAACAGGCTTTTTTTCCTCTCTATCCCCTCCTCATTCATGTGGTTTCATATATCATACCCAATTATCTTGCTGCAGCCTTAGTCGTATCCAACGTTTCCTTTGCTGTTGGACTTGTTTTCCTGCAAAAACTCCTTAAGGAGTGGAAAATAAAGACGATGAGTCCTCTGGTTTTTCTCCTCTCCTTCCCTACTGCTTTCTTTTTTGGGATCGTATATACGGAAGGTTTGTTTTTTATGCTTTTTGTTTTGTCACTTTATTTTTTGCAGAAAAAAAACTATTGGATTGCGGGGTTGTTCGCCGCCCTATCCTCCTGCACTCGCTTGATCGGGATATTTTTAGCTGTCCCCTTCTTCTTTCATTTCCTTGCGGAGAATAAAGAGATAGTGAACATTTATAAATTAAAAATTAAGAATTTTAAATTCGTATTGCTCTCCCCTTTTCTCGGTCTATTTTCTTATATGGGATATTTATGGATTACGACTGGCGACCCCTTATTCTTTTTCAGCTCACAGCCGATATTTGGCGCACATCGCTCAACCCATCTTATCCTTCTTCCCCAGGTATATTATCGCTATATCAAAATTATGTTCACTGCCTCCCACAATTTCCAATGGTTTATGTCTCTTATGGAAATGGGTATTTTCACACTCGTTTTTGTGGTTCTTCTCCTTGATTTAATGAAGATAGTGAAACAGATGGCAAAACCCACCCCAAAAACATATTTCTTTCTTGGCCTGAATATGTTTTCTTTTATCAATCTTGTCCTCCCCACGCTCACCGGAACCTTCTCCTCCATTCCACGATATGCTCTCTTTTCTGTTTCGTTTTTCCTCTATCTCTCGCAGATAAATTCAAAGACAATCAAGTGGGGAATAATCTTTCTTTTTATCACGTTGCAGATAGTCCTTCTTTCGCTCTTCGTCCAGGGATATTTTGTAGGATAACAAATCCGCTGTTTGTCATCTATAATAGGAGGGAGGTTGGGCTCGTAGCGTAACGGCTATCGCGCTTCCATGGCATGGAAGAGACTAGGGGTTCAAATCCCCTCGGGTCCACTCTTACTTTCTTATTTCAAACCCTTCGAGTATTTCCTTAGGGTGTTGGAAGTAAACCTCTACGTCATCGACCCTGCTTACTGGAGGACCTTCTTTTACCTTCTCGATCATATCTTCGACCTTTGAATCCTCTCCTTGGATGACCGCTTCCACTCCTCCGCCCGCACCAAATTTATCCGGGTGCTCAAAGACATTCCGGATCCACCCATGTACGCCAACTATCTTTGCCTGTATCTTTGTCCAGGCGCGAAACCCTACGCCTATCACGTCTCCCTTAATGTATACATGTACTTGCTTCATACTTTTATACTATACCTTTCACGAGGAAAATTGTTAATTGTTTTATTACTGTATGGAGGGATCTATTTGTTGCGCTTTCAGAAGATTTTCTTTTGCCTTCATCTTGTCTCCATTTTCGGTATAGAGAAGAGAAAGGTTGTAATAGAGCTCTGGAGCATATGGGTGCAGTTGTGTCGCGTCTTCAAGGATTCTTATCCTTTTTGTATTTGCCTGTTGTACATCATTCCACAGGGACAGGACGTCTAATCTTCCTTCTGCTCTATATGTCTCGACCTCAAGGCCATAAAGAGGGGTGCCCCAAATATGCTTCAAGTAGTTGACGATCGAGACGCTTTCGCCATTCATCACTCCATACATGTTTTTATTATATTTTTGGGAAAAAACGATATTTGCTGCCACGATGGTTATGCAAATGATACAAAAGACATAATAGAAAAAGCTTTTTGACTGGAGTTTTTTATAAAAGATGGCATGTGCAGACATAAGATATAGTATATAATTTTTTTATGGATGCTGCAGCTCTTCAGGCTCTTTCTGATCGATTGGTCACGCTAGGTATTGCTACGCTCGCCGCTTCTCTTGCAGGTGTCGCTACCTTACTCTTTTTTTACGCGGCAGTATTATATTCTCGCCTAAAAAAACGGGAGCAGATGTCCTTGGAGATGGTTACTTTGGAAGTGCGGGTTTCAAAGGATAATGAAATAAAAATCGATGCAGCCGAACAGTTGTTTGCCTCTTTCAGCACCTTGAAAAAGGGGGGGTTCTTTTCGTTTCTTGACGTAGATGATGTTGTTTGTTTCGAAATCGTGGGTAGACAATCGGAAATCAGATTCTACATCTCCGCGCCATCGAAAATAATAGATTTAGTCGAAAAGACGGTCTATGGTTACTACCCGAATGCGGATATCCGCAAGGTTGATGAACCGAATATATTTTCCGAGGAAGGAAAGGTTGTGAGTGGTTCCCTTGTACAAAAAGAGTTTCCCTATATGCCACTTAAGACATATAAGGATATTCCCAACGATCCTCTTTCCGCCATTACCTCAGCCCTTTCAAAAATAAGCGAAGGCGAGGGTGCAATAATCCAATTCCTCATTCGCCCAGCTGAAGGAAAGTGGAAAAAAACAGGAAAATCATATGTGTCGTCCACCAAAAAAAATGAGGCGAACCCGGAAAAGGCAACATTCGGAAGCGATCCGAAGGTGCTCGAAAAAATAGAGGATAAGTGTTCACGTTCTGGTTTTGAAACCGCGATACGGTATGTGGTATGTGCGAAAACAAAGGATGTCGCAGGGGTCCACTCACGAAATATCAAGAGCGCTCTTGCGCAGTTCAACTCAGACCAAAACTCTCTGACGGGAGCAAAGGTCCTTTTTCAGGGAGCATTCATGATCGATTTTATCTACAAGTTTTTTCCGGTTCTCGAATTACCCTGGTATAAGTCGATTTCCATTCTTTCGCCCGATGAACTTGCGTCTTTTTTCCATTTCCCCAACAAGACGATAGAAACGCCACACATTCAATGGTTAAAGGCAAAAACGGCTCCTGTTTCATCTGAAGTTCCCACCTCAGGAGGAACCTTCATGGGTTTTGGGTATTATCGTGGTGTCAAACGCCCCGTTTGCGTTTCATATAAAGATCGAGCACGGCACACCTACATCATCGGAAAAACCGGTGTGGGAAAATCGATCCTTCTTCAAGACATGGCCGTACAGGACATCAAGGCAGGACATGGTGTCTGTGTCATGGATCCCCACGGTGATCTTATCGATGACATCGTTCGAAGGATACCTCCTGAACGAGCGGAGGATGTCATTTATTTTGATCCGTCGGACAACGAAAGACCGATGGGATTAAATCTTCTTGAAGCAAAAAATGAGGAACAAAAACATTTCATCACCTCAGCGATTATCAATCTCATGTATAAGTTGTATGACCCTCAGCGCACTGGGATTATCGGGCCTCGATTTGAACATGCGGTACGAAACGCCATGTTGACCATCATGTGTGAACCTGGGGCAACATTCGTTGAGATAGTGCGCGTCCTCACCGATCAAAAATATGTCCAGGAGCTTCTTCCGAAAGTAAGCGACCCTATTGTCCGCCGCTACTGGACAGACCAAATCGCCCAGACCTCCGATTTTCACAAATCAGAAGTTCTTGATTATATTGTTTCAAAGTTTGGTCGCTTTATTACCAATAAAACAATGCGAAATATTATTGGACAGTCCAAGTCTGCTTTTGATTTCCGAGAAATAATGGATACAGGAAAAATTCTTCTGATTAATCTTTCTAAGGGAAAGATGGGAGAAGAAAATTCGAGCTTCTTAGGATTGGTTCTTATTCCGCGCATACTTATCGCGGCCATGAGTCGTCAAGAAATCCCAGAGGCAGATCGAAGAGATTTTTTTCTCTATGTGGATGAGTTCCAAAACTTCGCCACCCCTGATTTTGCGACAATCCTGTCTGAGGCGAGAAAATATCATTTGAGTCTCACAGTGGCAAATCAATTCATCGGGCAGATGGATGAAGAAGTGAAGAATGCGGTGTTTGGAAACGTGGGTACCCTTATCTCGTTCCGAGTGGGCGTGACAGATGCCTCATATATCCAAAGAGAGTTTCAGCCAACATTTGGAGAATCGGATCTGATAAATGTGGAACGATTCCATGCTTACATGAAGACCATCGTCGACAACGAACCAGTTCCCCCTTTCTCGGTCGACATGACAAAGGACTTCACGGAATACAAAAAGGGAGCGAACGAAAAACTCGCACAGGCAATCATTCAACTATCCCGGTTAAAGTACGGAAAGCCACGGGAGTTGGTTGAGGCCGAAATAAATCAAAGGTCTCATTTATAATGTGCATATGATACAGATAAAGGCTCTTCTTGTCTCAAAAAAAATGGTCGCTCCGGATGTCTGTCATTTATTCTTTTATGTTGAGGGTGAGGGTTTTGAGTTCAAGCCAGGCCAATATGCGATTCTCCATGTTCCCTCTTCTCCCGCTCCACTAAAGAGACTCTATTCTTTTGCAGGCTCTAGCGGTAATAAGAATGTTTTTGAGCTCCTCGTCAAGTTGGTTCCTGGTGGAGTTGCCTCTGAATATATCAAGGGATTGGGCGTTGGTGATGTGGTCGATGCTTCGGGCCCCGCGGGACTTTTTTCGGAGAGAGAGTCAGCCTCGCGTAAGGTCTATATGGCTACGGGCACGGGTTATGCCCCTATCCGAAGTTTTTTGATGTCTTCAAGGGACACAAAAACTGTCAAAGGGTCACTTTTTTGGGGATTAAGAGACTATTCAGAAACCTATCTTTTCGATGAGCTGTTGACCTTGAAAAAGGCAAGTGACTCCTTTTCTTTCACCTATTGCCTATCCCAACAGACATCCTTTGACACAATTCCCGCAGATTTACTGCAATATTTCCGCACTGGCCACATTGACTCTGTATGGGCCTCCCAATCATTTATAGTTGAGCCTAGCGACGAGTATTACCTGTGCGGGTCACGTGCGGTTATCGAGTCCCTGCGCACCCTCCTCCTCTCAAAGGGGGTATCAAAAGACAATCTTTTCTTTGAAAAGTATTAAAGCTAAAAACCCATAGTTTCTTCATAGATTACGCATGCCCTTGCTTTTCTTGTACGTATATGTTATATTATAGGACCATGGAATTTACCGCTATTCGAACCCTCATAACCGAGTTCATCCAACACCTTTCCTCACAAGGAAAGTCGTCTTTTACCCTTATTGCCTACAAAAAGGATCTTGAGCAGTTCGTTGGCTTCCTTTCTAGCCTAGAGAAAAGCGATGTGAGAGATATCAAGAAGGAAGATATCGACGGGTTTATCGCAAAGCTCCTTAAAGATGACTATACAAAGAAATCGGCATCAAGAAAACTCAACTCAATCAGGACCTTCTTCCGCTTCCTCAAGAATAGCCAAAAAATCGACCAGAACCCTGCACTGGACGTCTCTCATCCAAAATACAGCCAGACGCCCCCTCGCATACTAAGCAAGCTTGAATACCACGCATTAAGGGACTTTGCTAAGGATGATGTCCGGACCTATGCCCTTATAGAGGTTCTTTTGCAGACAGGCATAAAAATTGGGGAGCTTGCTGGTCTTAAATTGGGAGACGTGACAGATTCGAGCCTTCACATCAAAAGTTACGGAAAAACCCCTATTAGGGAGATTCCTCTTAATAAGTCAGTAAAAAAAGCAATTAGTGAATACATAAAGGTCCGTGAGGGTGGAAAACCAGAAGATCCTTTATTTATCACGAGAAGCGGAAAGTCTATCCTTATCCGAAACATACGACAGATAATCAATCGATGCTTTAGGGAAGTTGAGATTCAAAAAGCCACTGTAAACGATTTGAGGAATACGTTTATCGCCCAACAGATAGTAAGTGGGGCATCTCTTGAATATATAGCAAGAATAGTTGGCCACAGAAGGCTTTCTTCTACCGAACGTTTCCTCACTCTCGTCCGAGAAGAAACACAGAAAAAAGAACATCTTGGTGAGCTATAATAGACTCCATGCATCTCACAATTCATACTGATGGAGGATCCCTCAATAACCCCGGCCCTGCCGCTTGCTCGTATATCATTTCAAAAGACGACAGATCAATCCTGGAGAAAAAGTTTGTCTTTCTTGGCAATCAGACAAACAACTTTGCGGAGTATTCAGGAGTGAAAAATGCCCTTATTGCCACCCTTCGCTTAAAAGGCAAACTAAAAATCACATCCATCTCTTTCATTTCCGACTCTCTTCTTATGGTGAACCAGCTTAATGGCCTCTACAAGGTAAAAAATGAAGCCATCCGCTCTTTTGTTTTCGAAATCCGCTCTCTTGAACAACAAATCAACGTTCCCATATCCTATAAGCATGTCCTACGAGAGCTCAACCAAGAAGCGGACGCCTTAGTGAAGGAGTGCCTTGACCCGCTTCATTCTTGAATTCGGACGGGCATTATGATGTGTAGATAGTCTTTTTCCTTCGTCGTCTTCAATACCACAGGCGCGTCCGGCCTCAATAATTCAATTATCACCTTATCTTCGTTTACCGTGTTCAAAAACTCAAGAAGGAACTTAAAATTGAATGCGACCTTCATCTCCTCCCCTTCAAATTCAATTTCCTGCGTGGTGGAATTATCCGCCCCCCCTTCAATTTTGGGAGACAGGACGAGCTCTCCTTTTTTGAATTGGCAGATAATTATGCTGGAAAAGTCGCGCGCAAATACGGAGATGAGCTTTACGTTTCGGATAAGTTCGTTTTTTTCTATAGTGGCTGTGGTCTTTTTTTCAACCGGTATCACTCTTTCGTAAGGGGGGAAGTCTCCCTCAATGAGGCGGGTATAATATTCGTCATCCTCTGTCTTGAAATAAACCATTTTTTCCTTGTCAAGATAGTTCATGGTGATGGTTTTTTTCTCTTTGATGTTCCTTATAAGCTCCAAAAGGAAGTCAGCAGGGATAAGCATCGATTTCATTTTCAGTTCATTCTTCAAATGGAACAGGGAGAGCCGGAATCCGTCGGTTGTCACCACATCCATGTCCCCATCCTTTTCCACGAAGTTTATTCCGCTCAATACGGGCCGTGAAAGATCACGGGAGGCGGAAAAAAGGACGAGAGAGATAAGCTCCTCAAACTTCCTCACTTCTATCACCTGTCCTTCTCCTTCCACTAAAGGAGGGGTAGGAAAGTCGGAGTTGGGGAGGAGTGAGAAGGTCCCCTTTGTCTTCTTTTGGGAAACAAGTATTCTGTCTTTTTCGGGAAATAACACTATTTCCCCGTCGTTGAGAAGGGAGACAAACTCAGTGATCTTGTGGGGGTCAAGAAGGAATCTTATCTCTTCTTCTTCTCCCGATTCAAGAACGGTATGAAAGAAGGTGTTGAGATTGGTTGAATAAATACCAAGCTTTCCTTTTTTGTTGAGAAAGAGGATTCCTTGCAGCCCTGCGGTAGCCCCTACACGAGATGACGTGAAGCGGCTTGCTTGGGTTATCGCCTTTAACAGTTTTTCCTTATTTGTTGTTATACGCATATTTAGTTATATATAAATAGTAGTAGTAGAGTGTGTTCATAAGTGTATAAAATGCTTTTCTTCTTTTCAACACAAGACAAAGCGAATCGTCCCCCTGTGTATTGAGTGTGAAAATGATGTGTATCATGAAAGCGATTGGACCACCCTGTCAATCTGTTGTTGTAACGTGGGGTCCTTCATGCAAAGGCCGTTTATCTTTTCGTAGGCATACATAATGGTCGTATGGTCCTTCCTGCGAAGGGTGAGGGCTATTTCTTCATACTTCATATGAAGCTCTTTTCGCAGGATATACATTATTATTTGGCGAGGGAAGGCGATCGCTTCGGAACGGATGGGGCTTTTTATCGTAGAGTGCTTTATTCCGTAGTATGAGCATACGGCGTTTATTACGTCCTGGGGGGAAACTCTCTTCATTTTCTTGTCCGTCGTTCCCTGGAAGTAGGCATCAATCTCCTCAAGGTCTATCTCTTCCTTCTTTCCCAGAATACGCGCGTAAAGGGAAAGAAGAGTGCCCTCGAGAGCGCGCGAGTCGGTTATTTGCTCGGCAACTACCTTCGCCGCCTCTATCTGTATCTTTATGTTCTTTTCTTTTGCCTTAATGAGAAGGATTGCGGTCCGGAGCTCAAAATCCGCTGGCTGGAGATCGACAATGAGGCCCCCGGAAAAACGGGACCTCAATCTGTCTTCCAGATTCTTTATTTCATGGGGGGGTCTGTCTGAGGTGAGAATTACCTGTCCCCCAGCTCCCACTATCGTGTTGAATGTGTGAAAAAACTCCTCTTGGATAGTCTGCTTCCCTGCAATGAACTGGATGTCGTCCACTATTAATATGTGGAGCGTCCTATACTTCTTCCTGAATTGTTGAGTTGTCTTGTTTTGAATGGACTCAATGAGTTCGTTGGTGAAGCGGTCTCCCGGGCAGAATAAGATGCGGCTTTCCTGATTGTGTTCAAGAACGGTTCGGGCAGCAGCTTGGGCAAGGTGAGTTTTTCCGACGCCAACCCCTCCATAGAAAAACAAAGGATTATATGAGCGGCCAGGGTCCTTGGACACAGCCTGGGCCGCTGCAAAAGCCACATTGTTTGAGGTTGATACGGCAAAATTGTCAAATGTGTACTTACTATTTAGTCCTGCACGACCAAAAAGGTCTTCAATTGGCGGAACGTAGGTAAGGAGGGGGTCATCCTTTTTCTTTGTGCTTTGTTTGACGATAAATTCGGCATGGATGCTTTTCTTAAAGTATGCGGAGAGAGCCAGCTCGATTTCCGTTCTCTTTCCTGCGAAATAAGAACTCATGCCGGGGCTTGCGGCGACAATTACCACCTTAGTATCCGTCACTTCATGAAGGGTTGTTTGGTTAAGAAGCGAAAGAAGAATGGAGTTCTTTATCGAATGGCCGCCGTAGAACTCGAGAAACCCTTTCCATGTGGATGGTAACATAGACTCGTGTATAAAATGTGGATAACTTATCCACAAATAATAAACATCTTCGCAACAAATAGCAATAGGAACAAACACTATAGAACCAGTACAATGTATAGTAATTTGTATGGGAAACCCATTCCTCGAGCTTTTCTTTCCTCGTTTTTGTGTTGGGTGTGGATATGTGGGGACATACATCTGTCCTCTCTGTGAAGCAAAAATGAAAAGGGCGAATAAGGAGGAACATTGTTTTTACTGTGATAAGCCATCACTTTTTGGGATAACCCACCCCCGGTGTAGCCAAAAAAAAGGAATAGACGGATATTGCTCCCTCTATTCCTATGAAGGACTGTTTAAATCCATCCTTCAAGAGTCAAAGTATAAAGGTGCACATGCCATACTTAACAGCCTTCTTTCATTTCCGCAGCCCCGCCTAACCCAAACCCTATATAAATGGAAAAAATTGTTTAATCCCCTTACTCTGAGTGTCCCCCTTCACCCACAAAGGATACGGAAGAGGGGGTTTAACCAGTCGGAGATAATTGAAAGGCAGTACTTTGAAAAATTCAGCTTTTCAGGCAAAAAACTCCTAGAAAGAAAGAAAAACACAGACCACCTCGCAACTATTGGAGATAAATCTAAAAGAAAAAAACATATAAGGGGAGCATTTGGGTATATTGGGGAAAAGCCCCCTGAGACAGTCCTTCTTATCGATGATGTGGTGACTTCAGGTTCAACCGTTCTGGAGTGCGCAAAGGAATTGAAAGAAAACGGAGTACAGGTTGTGTTGGCCTTCTCGCTTGCGAAGGGGTAGCATCTCATGATATCATCAATACATGGAAAAGGCAGCGGTACAGAAAGTGGAAATTTCGGTAAAAACCATCCTTATTGGCATTGGGACGCTCCTCCTCCTCAAATTCGCCTGGGATATGAAGGATATGCTTTTTTCCCTCTTCATTGCGTATATCGTCATGAGTGCGGCAAAGCAACCCGTTGAAGCCCTTACAAAAAAAGGATTTTCCCGAGGGATGGCTGTTCTAATCGTATTCCTTTCTTTCTTTGTGAGTATTGGTCTTGTGGTCTCTTGGGTTATTCCCCCATTCGTGAGCGAAACGGCCCTTTTCATAAAGCACTTCCCACGAATAGTAGAAAGTGTCCGTCCATCCCTCCCTATCAATCTCAATTTCAATTCTCTTTCCCTTGCCCAATACATTCCCAACGTAACAAATAATTTCATAGGGGTAATCGGATCTGTTTTTTCAAATGCTGCGTTTTTCGTTTCGACGGTTTTCTTCAGCATCTATCTTACGCTCGATTCAAAGATCGTGACCACTATTTTTTCTCGATTCGTAAGCATCGCCCAACTTGAAAAAATAATAAAAATTGAGACGAAAATCGAAAAACGGCTTGGAATGTGGCTTTTGGGTGAATTGTTCCTGATGTCGATAATAGGAATCACCACCTATATCGGCCTGCTCCTTCTTGGTGTGAAGTATGCGCTAGCGCTCGGCATAATAGCCGGTTTTCTTGAAGCCATTCCCAATATTGGCCCTACAATAGCCGCAGTCCCCTCCTTTTTCGTAGGCTTCTCCCAATATCCACTTTTGGGGCTTTTTACCATCATATTAGCGATAGGGATACAACAATTCGAAAATCACATAATTGTCCCTATGATAATGAAGAGAGTCGTTGGCCTTCATCCCATCCTCACCCTTATTGTCCTTGTAGTAGGAGGAAGATATGGGGGAGTTATGGGAATGTTATTCGCTATCCCCCTTGCGCTTGTCGTAGTGACGATCATATCTGAACTGCGAGAATAAGCGGTTAATACTCGGTTATTATGCGTTAAATATGAAGATTAGCATTCTCGGTGGGGGGTTGACCGGTCTTTCCGCCGCTTACTATCTATCACAAAAAGGCCACGAAGTGGTGGTGGTTGAAAAAGGGGAGAGGTTTGGGGGGCTCGCCGGAGGTTTTAAAATAGCGACATGGGATTGGGAATTGGAAAGGACCTATCATCATATTTTCAGTAACGATAAAGCCATTCTTGAACTTTCAAAAGATATTGGGTTTGGTGCCTTCTCGTTTTCAACCCCTTCAACAGCTTCACTCTTCGGAGAGAGAAATAATTACCGCATATTTCCCGTAGATTCACCGAAAGACTTTTTGCTTCTCCCGGAGCTCTCTTTTATCGCAAAGTTGAGAGCAGGGGTGACCCTTGTATTCTTGAAAATTTCCCCACATCTTCCTTTTTTTGAAAAAATATCATCCTCGGACTTCCTGAAAAAAACAATGGGTAATGAGGTGTGGACGGTATTGTGGGAACGGTTATTTCGGAATAAGTACGGAAAATATGCGGAAAAAATACTCGCCTCATTCATCTGGGCCCGCATAAACAAAAGGACTCAAAAATTGGGCTATCCGACTGGCGGATTTCAATCTTTTGTTGATGCTCTCGTTCGTGAGGATCAAAAGAAGGGGGTATCGCTTGTTGAATCAACCTCAATCGAATCGGTTAGTAAAAAAGGGGAGAGGTATGAAATAAGGACGACTAATACAAAAGGGGAGAGCGCCGCACACGATGCAGATTTGATTATTTCGACTCTTCCTTATCCTATTTCATGTAGCGTGATGAAAGGAATCCTCGGCGAGGATTATGTAAAAGAACAGAATAAGCGAAAATATTTATACGCCGTCAACCTTATCCTTAAAACAAAAAACCCCCTATTGAAAAACACGTACTGGCTCAACATCGGCGCAACAGACATCCCCATTATGTGTATTGTCCAACACACCAACTTTGTCGAACCCAGACACTACGGAGGAGACAATATCTGCTATGTTGCTTGGTATGTTGATGAAGATAGCCTTTTATTAAACAAGAATGAAAAAGAAATGCTGGAATTTGTTTTGCCCCATCTTCAAGGCATTGCTCCCTATATGGATGAGACACCTGAGGTAATTAAATTATTCAAAGCCCCCTATGCCCAGCCAATATTCGATGCAGAATTCGTGACCATTCCCCGATCATTTACTACCCCGGCAAAAAATGTATATATGGCCAATATGGATATGACCTATCCCTATGACAGAGGTACGAACTATGCGGTACAATTAGGAAAGGACGTTAGCAATTTCATTCTCAAAATTTTATGAATACAAGATCCGTCGTCATATACTCGCTTATCATTGTTGTTTTTCTATTTGTTATCAAAGCATTTGATATTTCTTATCCGCTCAAAGTGAGCGTAAGCAACACTTCCCAGGAGTTGGCCGTTGTTGGAGAAGGGAAGGTTGACGCAATTCCTGACACCGCATATGTGGATGTGGGAATAACAGTGAGTAACGTAAAGACAGTGAAGGAAGCACAGGAAAAAATAAATACTATCAACAACCAGCTTATTGAATCGGTAAAAAAGCTGGGCATTTCCCCCCAGGAAATAAAAACGACCAACTATTCGATCTATCCCACATACACCTATGAAAACAATGTGAATAGGATTAGTGGGTATGACGGAAATGCAACGATAACGGTCAAAACGAAAAAAACAGAAACGGTCCCCCTCATCATTGAAGAGGCAACGAACGCGGGAGCGAATCAAATAAACAATACGCGATTCGTCATCGACTCCCCAGAAAAATACCGAGAAAGTGCCCGTGAAATGGCAATAAAAAATGCCAAAGACCAAGCAGAAAAAATGGCGAAATCCTTGGGAATAAAGCTGGGGAAAGTGGTGAACGTTGTAGAGTCAATAAGCGGAGGAATTAGCCCATTAGACTCGATGTCCTATGCAAAAATAGGTGGTGGTGGAGATGGACCTCCCCTACTTGAGTCTGGATCGGAGACGATATCCTCAGTGGTGACTCTTTATTTCGAAAAACGCTAAGCATATCTTGCCTCATATCAAGTATAATACGGGTTATTCGGGACGTAGTTCAGATGGCTAGAACGTGCGCTTTGGGAGCGCAAGGTCGCGAGTTCAAGTCTCGCCGTCCCGAC
>CAZKKK010000022.1:0-14069 GCA_964553365.1 uncultured Gammaproteobacteria bacterium | reverse complement strand
GGGGAACCGCTTACGTTAAGCTTTGTCCCTAAATCAAAATCCTTCTGTGCAAAAGCATTGCCTCTTTTTGGATCTTCTGTGCATGCGGTCATCGCTGCCGTATCAACGCCAACATTTGCAAGACATGCATCTGTCTTACCTTCTTGCATGTAACAGTTGACATAAGGCCAATATAGAGCGGCTTGTTCATCTCGGATACATATTTGTCTCAAGTTTTCCTGTGCTTCCGCGTCTCCATGCATGGCGGTTATTTTCCCTCCGGTGATTGCACCGATATATTTCACTTTCAGGTTTTCTGCCATCGCCGGAACTTCTTCAAGGACTTTTTTGAATAAACGTTGAGTCTGTAATCCGTAAGGGCAGTTTGCAACGATAAATGCAGTGAGAGTTGGTTTGTCACTTTTGTTCAAGTCTTTGGCAGCCAGCTTCTTTTGGGCTTGAGCTGCAGGAGTCGCAGCTGTTTTTGCTGCTTCATCCAACTTTACTCCGGATGTGAAAAGGATCTTTCCATCTTTTGTGATATAGGAAGTATAGGACTGGCCTTGCATCTTCAATTGGAATTCATAGACGCCATTCGTTTCCTTGACGGATGCCACTTCAAACTTGGTGTCTGGGCTGTTGAGGACCTTTTTTATGGCTTCTGGGATTGTCTTATTCTTGAACTCATCCGTTTTCCCCCGGAAGGTATTAACAAGTAACAAAACGCCGGCAAGAGCTGCAACGACAGCAACCATTGACCAGTTTAATTTTGGTTGTGGAGGCAGTTTTTCCATGGCCTTCACTTCCTTTGTTGAGTGAGCTGAATGTTTTTTTATCATAGTGCAACAATTTAATACTATTTTTTTTGACTTGTCAAATAGAATTGGTGCCGTATGAGTTTCAGCAAAGTACTGACCCATTTGGTGTAGAGAGGGGGAGTTCGATGAGGGAGGGAACGTGACCTGCCAGGTCCACCATGAGGATAAATCCATTGGAGAGCTTTCCCGCCATCTGTTTCGGTGCAAGGTTCGCCATGACCGGGACTTTTTTCCCGATGAGGGACTCAGGGGCGAAATGCTTCGCGATACCGGAGAGGATAGTCACCACTCCATATTCCTCACCTAAATCGACGGTGAGTTCCAATAGTTTATTTGAGTTCTCGACCTTCACAGCTGTTTTTATTTCCCCTGCACGAGGGTCAAGTTTCAGGAAATCCGCGAATTCGACAAGTGGTTTTTTCATATCATTTGGCATAAATCCTGAATAAATTATTCCCTATTTTCTCACATTTCATTATCGTGAAGGTGCCGATTTCGGAGGTGTTTTTCACATGTGGCCCGCCGCAGAACTCCTTGGAATAGCTCCCAATGAAATACACCTTCACCATATCCGGATATTTTTCTCGGAAAAATGATTTCGCTCCAAGCGTCTCCGCCTCTTTTTTGGGGATTATCTTGAACTGCACCGGAAGGGCTTCCTTGATTTTTCCATTCATTAGGCCCGTTATTTTCGCAAGCTCTTCCTCTGTGGGTTTATGGGTGCAATAGAAATCGAAACGCAATCGCTCACTCGTGATATTGCTTCCTTCTTGGCGGATATCCTTCCCCAGGACATCAAAAAGGACCTGATGAAGAAGGTGTGTCGCCGTGTGATATTTTATTGTCTGTTCACTTTGGTCGGCCAGGCCGCCCTTGAATTTTCCGGCACTTGCGCTTCGGGAAAGATCTTTGTGTTTGTTGAACTCAGCCGCGAACTGTTTTTTATCGATCATCTGTCCTTTTTCGCGATACATTTCCTCAGTCACTTCCAAAGGAAAGCCATAGGATTGATAGAGGTCAAATGCGATCTTCCCATCGATCGTGGGGATTTTTTCGATGAGTTTCATCCCTTTTTCAAGACTCGCGCTGAACTTCTTTATTTCGTCTGTGATTATGGGTTTTACCACATCCCTATCCGTTGCCGGATTGAAATAGATTCCTTTGTACAGTTCCAGAACCGTTTCGGAAATGGATGCGACTTCCTCCGGGGAGGGCAGCTTGCCCAGAAGATTTCTGAGCTTCACCGTCAATCTGCGCAGCAATCGCCTTAATACGTATCCTTGCTCTTTATTCGAGGGGAATACGCCGTCCTTTATCAAGAAAACGGAGGCTTTCAGATGATCTGCGATTATCCGCATCGCTGCCTTGTTTTTTTCGTCCTTATAGGAAAGCTTCGTCGTCTTTTCTATGGCGCTGATTATTGGCGTGAATAGGGAAGTCCCGAATATATCCGGGTTGTTTTCCATCGCCATGATGAATCGTTCAAATCCTCCACCGAAGTCGACATTCAGTTTCGGCAAGGACTGGAACGTCCCATCGGGCAATTTTTTGTACTGCATGAAGACGGAGTTGCAGATTTCCAGGAACCTGCCGCAGTCACAGTTGGGGTGGCATTCCTTTCCGAATTTTGCGTCATGTTCGACTTGGGTGAATTCATAGAAAACTTCGCTGTCTGGGCCACCGGGTTCTCCGGGGGGCATAGTGCTGGGGATACCGGCCCGCGACCACCAGTTTTTAGTGGCGTCATACAGATAAATATGGTTTCCGATATCCGCGTTGATTCCGACCCTCTTGAATTCCTGTTTCCAAATTTCGATCGCCTCAGTGTCCTGGGGAAGCCCATCCTCGCCCTTGAATACGGTGACGTAGAGTTTATGCGGATCAAGATGGAGCTTATTGGTCAAGAACTCAAAGAGCCAGGTGAGCTGGTCCTTCTTGGAATAGTCCCCAAGCGACCAATTGCCTACCATCTCGAACATCAAAGTATGCCTGTTATCCCCGATATCGTCGATATCTTGGGAGCGCAAGCAGCGTTGGATGTCATAGAGGCGCGTACCAAGAGGATGGACCTCTCCAAGAAGGTAAGGGACAAGTTGTTGCATGCCCGATCCGGTAAAAAGGGTCGTGGGATCGTCTTTAGGCACCAAGGGAATGGAGGGAACCTCCACGTGGCCGTGGGATGTATAGAAATCCGCGAACAGGAGCGCAATTTAAAATGGTCTATTGTCATAGACTGAATTATACTATACCTTATATACTACGTATGAATATTTCCACAAGCGATAGCATATCCATCAAGGCATATCTCAGACGGATTTCCACTCCCCAAGCCGTTTCCCATAAAGGGCAGAATGGGAAGGTGCTTGTCATCGGGGGTTCATCGCTCTTCCATGGAGCTGTCTTGTGGGCGGCTGAAGCTGCGTCACACATCGTCGATATGGTCCATGTCGCCTCAACCCAGGAGAACAACGAAATCATCCAGAGAATAAAAACCATGTGGCAGACGGGAATGGTCATCGAGCAAAAAAATATCCTCTCCTATGCGCAAGAAGACGACGTCATCCTTGTCGGGAACGGCATGATGAGAACCGGGGATGAGGGCGAGTTCACCAGAAAGACTGTGCATGACCTGATAACCCATTTTCCCGATAAACAGTTCGTGTTTGACGCGGGTGCCCTGCAGATGATGGATGCCAAGTGGCTCACTGCCCTCCATACGAAAGCGATCGTCACTCCCCACCAAAAAGAGTTCGAGACGTTATTCGGCATAGACATAAGCGAACTCCCCATGGAGGAGAAGGAAAAGATCGTTTCCCAAAAAGCCATTGAATTCAACTGCATAATACTCCTCAAAGCCGTAGAGGACATCATTTCGGATGGGACAAAAACCGTGAAGGTGAGTGGGGGGAACGCCGGTTTGACGAAAGGCGGGACGGGCGACATTTTGGCGGGACTCACCTCCGGAATGAGCGCGACGTCTGACCCTTTTTCATCCGCAGTCGTCGCTTCCTATCTCCTCAAGAAAACAGCGGAAGAATTATTCGGCATAAAAGGATATTGGTACACTGCGAAGGACGTCGTATCCCTATTTCCCGCCATTTTCCACTCATTGACAAAGGGAGTTTAGAGTTTGACATAGATACTTATTTGAGGTAGTATTACCATACGTTATTATGAAAAAAGAGACATCAATAGCTATTGTAATGGGCATAGGTTTCGGGCTTGTTTTTTCCTTCCTTGTCATCGCGAACACCCAAAAGAACCAATCGGTATCCCAAAAGACGACCGCACAGAAAACAAGGCCGGTAACTACTGAACAGCAGACAACCACACAACCCATAACGATCAGTGAGCCAAGCGACGGGGCGATTATAGCGGAGCCATCAGTTACCATAAAGGGAAAGACCGACAAAAACAGCTTTATCGTTTTCCAAACCCAAATAAAGGACTATTCTTTCACCACCAAATCGGAAAATTTCGAATATAGCGTTCCCTTGTCATTGGGAGAGAACGTGATCCATATCAATGCGTATCCTAAAGGGTCAACGGGAAAGATCCAGGAGAAAGAGTTACGTGTTTATTATCTGAATTCCAAATGATGAAAACAACAGAAAAAGTATTGCTTTCCTGCATGTGTGCATACCTTATGGTTGCACCCGTGCTTGCGATAGATACAACGGGATCAGCCGCTTCATCTTCCTCCGCAGCGATAGACAAAGGCGCTAAACTCCTGATCGAGAAACTCGCGACGAAGGTTGAGGAAACAAGGAAAAAAGACCAAAAAGCCTACGTAGGATTGATCTCGAAAGTCGCTGATTCCACGATAACCGTTTCCAGCACCATAGGGACGGATGAAAAAAAATATTCCATAAAGATAGATGACACGCTTACCGCGATCTTCAGGATCGTAGGTGCTTCAAAGAAGGAATTGAAGAAAGCAGATCTAAAAGTGGGAGATTACGTCATCGTGACAGGCCAGATGCTGAACGATACATTGGAAGCGAATGAAATCTACATCGATGAACAGTTCCTCGTGAAAACTGCCAAAATCACGGAAATAAATAAGTCAGATTATTATTTAAAAGTTATCACGTACGATAAGGACGAGTACACTCTCGATATCCAAAGTTCTACCCGACAACTCATGTTGAATGTCAAGACAAAGGAAATCGAGGTTTCGGGTTTTTCCAAGATAAAAGAGGGCGATACAGTCCATTTTGTCGTGAATAAAACAAGACCAGGGGCGGGAAAAGAAAAAAATAGATATGATGCAGTTCGGATTCTTGTGGTCCCACAGGAATTTGCTGCACAGTAATATTTTCTTCCTCCCTGCTTAGCTGGAAATTATATATACTACATTCCTATGTTTGAATTCATCACCAAGCTATTCGATTACAACCTCAAGCAAATCCAACGATATCAGAAGATAGTCCTGGAGATCAACGCATTTGAAGGCGACGTCCGGAATTTGAAGGATGAGGAGTTCCCCGTGAAGACGCATGAATTGAAAGAACGATTGGTGAAGGGCGAAACTATCGATGCCCTCCTGCCTTTCGCTTTTGCATTGGTCCGGGAAGCGGCACGAAGGAAGCTTGGAGAGCGGCATTTCGATGTGCAGCTCATGGCAGGGATAGCCCTTCATGAAGGAAAAATAAGCGAACAAAGAACGGGAGAAGGCAAGACGCTTTCCGCGACATCCGCCTTATATCTCAATGCGCTCGAAGGAAAAGGTGCTCACCTCGTGACAGTCAATGATTACCTGGCACGGCGCGATGCGGGATGGATGGGTGAGGTCTACAACTTCCTTGGCCTCTCTTCAGCCGCGATCATATCCGATAAATCCTATATTTATGATGCTGCCTATACCGATGGCGAAGTGCAGGATTCCCGACTTGCCCATCTGAAGCTCTGTTCCCGCGGGCAAGCATACGCGGCGGATATAACATACGGAATCAACAGCGAATACGGGTTCGATTACTTGCGTGACAACATGGCACAACAAGCGCAGGATTTGGTGCAACGGGGATTCCACTACGCCATCATCGATGAGGCGGACTCAGTGCTTATCGATGAGGCAAGAACTCCACATATAATTTCTGCTCCTTTTGAGGAGGATACTTCCAAATATTTTACCTATGCGAAAATCGTCAAACAACTTGTCGAAGGGGATTTCAAGATTGACGAAAAATCCCGCACTGCGCATCTCACGGAAACAGGAATTTCTCACGTCGAATCTCTTCTTGGCGTGAAGAATATCTACGAAAAGGATTTCGACACACTATTCCATATAGAAGCGTCCCTCAAAGCTGAGGCATTGTTCAAGAACAACAAAGATTACATCGTGAAAGAAGGGGAAATAGTGATAGTGGATGAGTTTACGGGCCGCCTCCTCCAGGGAAGACGATTTTCCGAAGGAATCCACCAAGCGATCGAAGCGAAAGAGGGCGTGCAGATCCAACGTGAATCAAAGACCCTTGCGACCGTTTCATTGCAGAACTATTTCCGTGCATACAAGAAAATCGGAGGGATGACGGGAACCGCCGCAACCGAAGCGGAGGAGTTCCACAAAATCTATAAGGCAGATGTCATTACCATTCCTACACATCGACCGATGGTCCGCAAGGATCATCCCGATATGATTTATAAAACGGAAGAAGCGAAGTTCAATGCTATAGTCGAAGAGATTGCACAACAATATAAAATAGGAAGGCCAGTCCTTGTCGGTACCACATCGATCGATAAGAACGAACACCTTTCCAGCCTGCTCCTGCGAAAAGGGGTACCCCACGAACTATTAAACGCAAAAAATCATGAACGGGAAGCGACCATAATCGCACGGGCCGGAAAAAAACAGGCCATCACTGTCGCAACGAATATGGCAGGACGTGGAGTTGATATCATTTTGGGTGGAATAAAGCCCGATAAAAAGGAAGATGAAAAGGATTTTACAAAAGAAATGGCAGCATGGCAGAAGGAGCACGATGAGGTCGTGGCGGTTGGAGGACTTTATGTTATCGGAACTGAGCGACATGAATCTCGCCGTATCGATAACCAACTTCGAGGGCGCGCAGGCCGTCAGGGTGACCCTGGAGAGACACGTTTCTTCGTGGCGCTGGGGGATGACCTTATGCGTATCTTCGGAGGGGAGCAGATTTCCAAATTGATGACATTCTTCAATCTTCCCGAAGACCAACCGCTCAGCCATTCTATGGTTTCCAAGGCGATTGAGCAAGCGCAGGTGAAGGTCGAAGGATTCAACTTCGATATCCGAAAACACTTGGTCGATTTCGATGACGTGTTGAATAAACAGCGCGAAATCATCTATGCGCTCCGCCGGAAGATGTTGTTTGCGATCGATGACCCTGAAATATTCAAGAAAACCATCCTGGAAATGTTCGATGATGAAATCGATGCGCTCGTGACGCAGTACACATTCGAATCGACGGATTTTACCGATGAAATGATACAGGGAACGGTGGATGAACTGAAAACCCTTATCCCCATCGATGAAAAAGAGGTTACCCAGCTTTTGAAAAGCAAAACGGTGATGGATCTGAAAGGACACATCATGAAGGAAGTCCAAGGCGAGTTCGAAAAGAGGGAAAAGGAATATGGGAGTGAACTTTGGAAAGAAGTGGTGAAGTCTGTATTCCTCTCGACAATCGATAAGTACTGGACAGACCATCTTACGGCAATCGAGGATTTGCGCGAGGGAATAAACCTCCGTGGATATGCACAGCTTGATCCATTGGTGGAGTACAAGAACGAGGCGTTTTCCCTTTTTGAAACCACGATGAATGAGATTCCCTATGAAGCGACGAGAAAATTATTCAGGATGGAAATCGCGCAGATGGCGGCGCCACCACAACAGGAACATAAACATATCCGGTTATCATCTGCTGGCGCGGTGAATCCATTCCAGGCATCGGAAGAGAAGCAGGATAAGAAAGTGAATCTCACCATCCCAACCATCGCAACAAAGAAGCCCGGACGCAATGAGCCCTGTTGGTGCGGAAGCGGGAAAAAGTATAAGAAATGCCATTGGCCGGAGTAAAAGAAGTGGTTAGTGGCTAGTGGTTAGCAACGAGGCGTTTCGTCATGTATGTTTCTTCGAGCATATACCCTTTTTTCCGGTAATAATCCCTGACGCCGATGCCGGAAATGACGGCGAGTTTCTTCACTCCTTCTTTTTTCGCTGTCTCTTCGGCGAGAGCGAGAAGTTGTTCCCCAAGCCCCTTGTGTTGGGTTGCATTCGTGTCATTTTCCCCAATCGCAACAGCTTTTCCATACACGTGAAGTTCTCGAATGAGTGCGGAGTCTTTCAATGCGGGAAAAAGTGGCTTTATTTTTTTATCGAACAAGTAAGAGGGGAGCCGCAAGCGAATGAAGCCTAGGCATTTTTTTTGCGCATCTATTATTTCGATGAAGAATTCTTTCCCTCCGGCTGAATCATATTCTATGATCCGAATCGACGGGGGGAGGGTGGGATTTTCAAGCTGTATTTCCCGACATCTGATGCATTGGCATTGGATGTGTTGCCCGAGCATTTCTTTGCTCACAGACTCCCTCAAATTCGGAGGGAACAGCTGGGCATCCATCATGGTGGTCGTTATATCTCTCGTCAATCTCCCGATCCGTACCCAGGGGGGGACAATATTTTTTTTGAAGTCGACGATAGTCTGGATAAGTTCTTTCAAGGGATAGGGTTTGTACAGTCCTTGCTTATATGACTCCGCAAGTTTCGTGAATTTCGTCACTGTCGTTGGATAGAGTTTCAGATGGTCCGGCTGGAAACGGTAATCGATAAATGATTCTTGGAGCATTCCCCTATCCATTTCCGCTGAAGAACCCGGCAAATTCAACATGAGGTGATACCCCACCTTGAACCCCGCATCTTTCAGTAATTTCGTTGCCTGTACGACTGCATCAACTGTATGTCCTCGTTTTATCGTTTTATAGACTTCATCATTCAGCGTTTGCACACCCAACTCCACATGGGTCACCCCCAGTTTCCGTAGATAACGGATTTCCTTTGCGTCGATATAGTCCGGTCGCGTTTCGATGTTTATTCCGATTATGCGGGAAGGGGCGGATTCGTTTTGGATTTGCGCGGCTTCAAGGGAGGGTGAAGAGAGATGGTCTTTCGTTCCCGATTTCAACATCTTCAATGTGTCGGTGTTGCATCCTTCGAATATCCGTTTCAGGAAATAGGTCCGATATCTCCTCGGAAGGAATGAGAAAGTTCCCCCCTTTATGATGACTTCCACTTTGTCGATCGAGTGGTTCGAGAGAGTGAACATGATAAGCCTGCTTTCTATTTGGGCAAAAGGTTCGAATTTGTTCCGAATCGCCCGCATCACCGCCGGTTCATCCGAAAAATAACTCTTGGGCATTCCGGGTTCAGAAGGGCAATAGATACAGTTGAAAGGACACGCGACTCCTTTGGTGAAAAGGGTGAGCGGGACGACGCCGGAAATGGAGCGGACCTTGGTTTTTATGAGGGTCATATGGATATGTTCGATGAACTCGCTTACGAACCGATCTTCGTGTCTGTAGAGCATGAATTGGAGCCACCAAAAGGAGGGCATTTTTCCTCCCAAAAGGGTTTTGTACGGCTCATTCTTTATCTTTTTCCTGATGAGTTTCTGCCAATCATATCTTTTTTTATCAGCTGAATTTTTCCATTCATCCTGAAGGAGGGATAGGAGGTCGATGAGTTTTTGTTCGAATTGTTTCGGGAAATTCGCGGGATAGTACAGCATAGGATATAATAAGGACACGTATGGACGAGGATGAATACATCAAACAGGCCGACTCTATTGTATCAAATCACGCTGCTCGGTATAACGCTTCATTCCCTCATTGTGGCGTGTTGTTGTCCGGTGGAATAGACTCATCGGTCATCACTTCCTATGTATTGGAGAACTTCACGCATGCAACGATCCTTTCCATGGGAACAGACCTTACCAAGGACAGGCCATTCGTCGACATCGTTACCGCTCATTTCAAAACGCCCTATGAATGGGTTTTCTTGAGCGAAAAAGATATCGGGGAAGCACTTCCCCTGGTTACCGATTTGTTGAAGGAAAATGGGATTGAACCAACCGAGATGCAGCAGGCACTTGCCGTTGGCTATTTCCTTATCTTCAAGAGAGCAAAGGAGTTGGGTATACGGGGGATCGTTACCGGGCAGGGGCCGGACATTCTCTTTGCCGGGTATCACAAATATGTAGGGATGAGTGGCATAGATTTGGAAAATGAGATAAAGAAGGACCTCATCCTTTTGGAGACGGATAAAAAACGCGATGGCGCGATGGCAGCGTATTTTGGCATTACTCTTCTTAATCCTTATTTGGAAGAAGATTTCGTTTTATTCTCTCTTACCGTTCCTGCAGAGTTGAAACGAAAAGATGGCGTAGAAAAATATTTCATGAGGATCTGGGGAAAGGAGCGGGGCCTTCCTCAGGAAATCGTGGATAGGCCCAAAAAAGCATTCCAATATTCTACGGGGCTGCAAAAAAAGGTCCACCGGAAATCAAAATAACCGTTTTATCTTCTTCATCCAATTATGGAGTGTGAATTCGATCTGATTCCTTTGCACAGAAAGCTTAATTGAAGGGATTATTTTTTCCGTGACATCCTCCCCTAGTTTTATTCCGCTTTCTTTCTGATTTTGATGAAGGAGATGTCTCCAGTGGATTTGGCCGACTTGTGGACGTATGATGAAATCCGCTTTTTTCACTTCTTCATCGGCGATTTTCCGTCCCACGATATTGAAGGCAAGCTCGCCCATCTCAGGAATGGAGACGGTAGTCATATCCTCATCCGGATTGTAGAATTTATTCAACTGGACCGCGATGACGATATCCGCTCCCATTTTCTTTACGGTCTCAACTGGCACCGAACTCAGTATCCCTCCATCGAGATAAAAACGCTTACCGATTTCCACCGGTTTGAATAAAATAGGGACAGCGCTGCTTGCGCGGATTGCCTTGCTGAGCAAACCCGTGTGAAGATTCACCAAAAGCCCATTCTGGATATCGACAGCGGTTGCCTGATAAGGGATTTTTAGGTTGTCGAAGGTAGCGCCGTGCAGATACTCCTCCAAAAATCGTTCGACTTTGCTTCCTCCGATGAATCCCCCTTTGAGGGACGGGTCCGCAAAATAAGAGAGCATCTGTACCCAATTTTTCCCCATCACATAGGATTCTACCGACGCGATATCCTTCGAATATGCATACATCCCCCCGATGAGGGATCCAGCACTTGTTCCTGCAATGAAATCGATGGGGATGTTGTGCTTTTCCAGTATCTTTATGACGCCGATATGGGCCAATCCCTTTGGTCCACCGCCTCCCAATGCTAATCCAATCTTTGGTCTGAACATGCAGTAATTATATGTTATATTTAGTCCTTATGGATACAAATAATGATCATTCACTAACCCCAGAAACAAAAGTTGAAGACGCAGAACTCGTGAGCGCCCCTCGAGCGGGAATGAATATCGCCGAACTCACAGCCCTGATTAATCGATATGAGGGTGATATGAAGAAAATGAGGGATAACCTCAAGATCCAAGCAGGGATGTTGCGGGATGCAGTTGAAGGAGATGCCGCATACCATGAACTTGATATACAAAGCAAAGACCTCCAAAAAAAGAAGACGGAAATAAAACAGAAGGTTACGAAAACCGCGGCGATGGAAGCGGTCGTGGCAAAGGTCGAAGAATACAAAAGCGAAATAAAGGACGCAAAGGAAATGTTATCGGGCTATCTGGAAGAATACCAAAGAGTTGCGGGGACGAATATAATCGAAGGGGAAAATGGGGAGATAAAAGAGATCATTCCCCAGTATAGATTGGTGAAGAGGAGTAATGGATAAACTTGATGAATAGAATAGATTCTGTCACTCGTAATTACCCCCGTCAATACTCTCCTCACAGATGAGGAATCCGTGTTGTCGGGTACCCTTTACTCGTGCCACCTATTCCTCTCTCAAATCATAACCACATGAAGGTCCACATGCTTGGCATATTGCTTCGAATCGCATAAAAGAAAAATATAGTTATACTTCTTTGGTTATTATTTGTGGAGTAGTTTGTGCCTTGACGATTTCAAGACCTGTTTAGTCCCGCTCAGCGGGACGAGTTTCTTGAATGAGGAAAGGCACAAACTACGGAACTCATAACGCATCAATCTGGACACTGGTGCGCGAGTATTACTTGCAACTACTCCATAACCCTCTATTATTTAACCGTGCTTCTTCGACGGCTTTGCGGAAGAGCTCCACGTAGGCGACGTCGGGCGGAAAAGTCGCTTGGTATGCAAAACCCTCTCGCGCCAAGTATTCATTGACGAATATATCACCCACCCAAATATACCTGAGAAGTCTTTTGTATCTGTCCGTTTCCGAAACATCCTTTCTCATGGAAATCGTTTTTCCTTCAACCAACTCCCTGTTTTTTTCCATCGCTTCTTTCCCGAAACACTGTACGGCTTTCGTGGGGTGGTGGAGTTCGGGCGTATCGACACCGATATAGCGGACTTTGCGCCCGTCGCTCAGTTCGATGGTATCCCCATCGACCACTCTCTTTACTATTGCAAGTTCTGCCGATTGCGAAGCGATTGGCTTCGTTGGTGTGGGAATGGTGGTCGGTGAAATGAAAGAGGGAAGTTGGATACTGGTTCTATCGGTTTTGAGTATATGCATACCGACACCGATAAAAGCGAATACAACCAAGATATACAGGAATAACAATTTCTTATTCACACTCCCAGTATATCAATTGTGTTTACTTCACCGTCACACTTTTCGCAAGGTTTCTTGGTTTATCAGGGTCGGCTCCACGTCCTACTCCTACGTAATATCCCAACAGCTGTCCTACAATGACATTATAAAAAATAGAATAGAGATTGCCATCGCTATGATGGGTCTCTATATGGATATCAAACGCTTCGTTATTATCCGGTCCGACACCGATAATGAATCCGCCTCTACTTTTCAATTCTATAGCGGAGGAAATGACTTCCTTATAGATGGAATCTCGCGCTGTAAGAACGATGCATGGTGTACCAGGTTGGATAAGGGATATAACCCCATGCTTGAGTTCTCCCGAAGCAAAACTTTCGGCATGGATATAACTCGTCTCCTTCAACTTTAGCGCAAATTCAAGCGCACTGGGATAGTTGATGTGTTTTCCAATGAGATAAACATGTTCACTTTTGAGAAGGTGTTTTGCACAACTTAAAACGGTTTCATGAAGCTGTTTGCTCTGCAACCAGCGGGAAAAATCGTTGACAAACTGACTTGCATCACTTTTTTTTATGAGACTGTGAAGAGCAAAAAAAGTCGCAAGTTGTGCCGTAAAACCTTTCGTTGAGACAACTGCGATTTCTGGTCCTGCTTCTACCGGTAATAAATAATCGGAAAGACGTTCCAATGTAGAACCCAGGGCATTAATGACTCCCACGATTTTTGCTCCTCGTTTTTTCGCTTCTTTCACCGCCAAAATAGTATCCGCTGTTTCTCCACTTTGCGAGACGGCAAAAACAAGTGTCTTTTGATTGGCAAGGACTGCAAACGGGGCATATTCATATCCTCCGTAGTTCGCCGCATCTATCCCCAGATCTGCAAATATGTATTGTGCGGCAAGTCCACAGTAAGATGCGCTTCCGCAGGCGATCATAACGGGCTTATACCCCTCTTTAATAAGATCGACTACTTCTTTTAACACCTTGCTTCTTTTAAATAACACATGGGGAACAGTTGTTGCCTGTTCGGAAATTTCCTTCAATGCAAAATGGGGGAATCCTCCCTTTTCTGCCGCTTGCGCTTTCCAGTCGATTTTCTGCAACGTCAATTTTTTTGATTTTTCAGTATCGATGGAAAAGAGTTCAATATATGATTTATTTATATATGCCGCTTCGTTGTCATCCATAAAATGAACAGTATTTGTTTTATCAAGGATGGCAGTAGCATCTGATGCAATATAAGTTGTGTCTTTTGCCACACCGAGAACAACGGGGGAACCATCTCGACATATCACTACTTCGCCTGTCTTACCATCAAGAACTACAATCGCATTCGATCCGATGAGTTTTTTGAAAGCGGTGAGTGTTGCCACGAAAAGAGGTTTTGTCTTTTGTTCCTCTTCGATAAGATGTGCAATAACTTCCGTATCGGTTTCCGAAATGAAGGTATGTTTTTTTTGTCTCAGTTCCGATTGGAGTTCCTGATAGTTTTCGACGATTCCGTTATGGATGACCGCGATGT
>CAZKKK010000021.1:0-14464 GCA_964553365.1 uncultured Gammaproteobacteria bacterium | reverse complement strand
CACTTTGGAAAATGGCATTTCGGGATGGGCAGCGGTGCCGTCCGGTGCATCAACCGGAAAGTATGAAGCTGTGGAACTTCGGGATGGAGACCCAAAAAGATTCTTAGGTCAGGGAGTGTTGAAGGCTGTGGAAAATGTGAATATGAAAATAAATGCCGCAGTAAAAGGACTTGATGCTGCAGGACAAGAACAACTCGATAAAAAAATGATCGACCTTGATGGAACGGAGAACAAGGCAAATCTCGGTGCGAACGCGATCCTTTCGGTTTCCTTAAGCGCAGCACGTGCAGAGGCAGCTTCCGAGAAAAAACCTCTTTATGAATACCTCACTAAATTCAATCCGGATTTCAAGGGAATCTATACGATGCCCATTCCCGAGATGAATGTGATGAATGGAGGAAAGCATGCAAACTGGGCAACGGACATCCAGGAATATATGTTGTTTCCCATTGGAGCCAAGTCGGTTGTTGAAGCTGTCCGCATGAACGCCGAAATATACCAAAACCTGAAAAAAATCGTCAAGTCAAAAGGATATGCAATTTCAATAGGGGATGAAGGTGGGTTTGCACCTGCCGTAAAAAGCAACGAAGAGCCATTCCAACTGATGAGCGAGGCAATAGCAAAAGCCGGATATAAGCTGGGAACAGATGTGAGTTTTGGAATCGATGCGGCAGCGACTGAATTTTTCAAGGATGGGAAATATGTGTTGAACAAGGAAGGAAAAACGGTGACATCAAGTGAACTGTCTGCTTTCATACTTGACCTTGCCTCTCGTTATCCCATGGTTTCCTTCGAAGATGTATTTTCAGAAGATGACTGGGATGGATTCAAGAATTTCACCGATGCGGGAAAAGGCAAGTTCCAAGTGGTTGGCGATGACCTCTATGTGACAAATACGAAAAGGCTTATAAGAGGTATCGAAAACAAGACAACCAATTCCATACTGATAAAGCTCAATCAAATCGGCACCATCACCGAAACGGTGGATGCGATTCTTGATGCGAGAAAAGTGGGAATGACCTCCGTTGTATCACATCGATCAGGTGAAACCGAAGATGCATTCATCGCGGACTTCGTGGTAGCGATGGGAACCGGACAGATAAAGACGGGAGCCCCCGCAAGAAGCGAACGGTTGGCAAAATATAACCAGTTGATGCGAATCGAAAGGGAATTAGGAGAAAAAGCGGTATACGCCAAGTTTCCTTTCAAAAAATAAGAATGCAATTGGAGTCTGGATCCCCGCCTCCACGGGGATGACAGCAAAAAACCCGCTTGTTCAAGGCGGGTTTTTTTAGTATCTAAAGTAAAATCACTTCTTCCCGAAAAATGAGTTCCAGAGATTGCTGAAGCTCGTGCGGACAGATAGGCGAAATGCATCCATGTTCGTGCGGATGTTCTCATTCGCGCTTTTCCTGTTGTCCCATTGCAGCTTTCGCACCTCTTGTCTTTCTGTCTTATTTGTTTCCATCAGCGCTTTTCGTTCGGCTCTGATTGTCGGCATGAGTTCTTTTTTTTGTTCATCGGTCAGCCCTTGGAGACGAGCATCTGTATCTGTCCTGAACTGTTCTCTCTCTTTTTCATCTTCTGCTTTTTGGGCCTCACGGGTAGCCTTGTTTTCTTCCCTTAAATTTTCCCGTGCGGATTTGTTTTTTTCCAAAAGCGATTTCCTGGCTTCTTGGTTTTTTTCACGGAGTTCCTTCACTTCTTCCCCAAATCGTGGGGACGGTGTTGGAGTCGGTGTTGCTTCCTGGGCAAACACAGATGAACCGGCAAATAACAACACACCAAGCGCAAGCATCACGAGTGATTTCTTTTTCATAGTATGGATGATAAATAGTAAAAGACAATGATTCCATTGTCTATCTATATATATGCGATGATGCATGAATTAGTTTCACTTGCCTCTTTTCACCATAAAGAACGTCGTGAAATTATTCTTGCTGTCCTGCAAATGCTCATCGACGATATCCATGTCATATATGTCCGCAAGGATACGGGGGCCAAGAATTGCGATCTCTTTAGGTAAAGTGCCCAACGCAACTCCAGCCGCTGCTCGCGCAGTATCGATATAATCACCTTCACCGACCTTTTGGGTATGATTGGGATATTTTTTCGATAATGTTTCCTTACATTGCCTGAACACCTGATCATGCGCCATGATCGTTTTTATATCTTCAAATCGGATATCTTTCCGCTTCATCAGGAAATGGCTGATTTGGATACCGAACTCCTCATGTATGGCAAAACGGTAGCGGGCCATGGCATAGGTCGACTCCTGTACCACACCCCCGACCGCATTTTGGATGGCAAAAAGCCCGTAATCGATCTCTCCTTCATGGAGATTTTTCAAGACCTTTTCTGTAGTAAATAAATACTTCACCTTGTATCTCTTAATCCCTTTCTTTTGGACATAGGAATTGAGTGCTTCTTCATTGAAACTACCTTTTCCGCCTTGGATGCCGAATAGGATATTTTTCTTATCGACACGGTGGGGAAGAAGAGAATCATAGAGTTTGTCATATGCTTTTCCCAATTGGATCCGCATTTTTTTCGTGTGGGAGTTGAAGTTCTGCAAATTGGTGAAAAGTTGCCATGAATCATTACATGTTTGGTCCACGACTTCGAGCAATTTCTTCGTGCCGAGTGTGTCAATGGAGGAATGTTTCATATGCATCTGCTCAAGGAGCCGCCCGACAAAATGGGTAAGGCCCTGGGAATTCGCAGCTATCCTATCATGTTCGATGGCAGACATCTCAACAACACGTAAACCTTTTTTTTCAAACGTGGATTTCCAAAATACATATTCATCATCCGTTGCAGTATTTTTATCCATTACCAGAGGAAGGCCGACAAACCCATTTTTACTGCTGTCAGGACCGAACATAGGGTGGGTCAGAAGGGATCTTCCCGAGGTGTTCTTCAGGTATTTCTTGAATATCTTCTGTGGATGTTCTTTCACTGAAAGGACGTCTATTAGTAGATGCTTATCTATGCATGATCTGTGCTTTTTGATTATCGATTCAAACGAATCGATCGGCACACAGTAGAATATGGTCTGTGCAAAACCGAACAGCTCGCCTGGATTGGAGTCATGATGGAAAACGCCCACTTCAAACTCCCCCCCCAATAAACGCTCTAGGGTTTTTCCAAATCTCCCGAAACCAACAATCGCTACTTTCATCATAAGTATTCCGCCAAACGGGTAATGTCAGATGAGAAACAGATACGAACATATCTGTCGCCATTATTGCCAAATGCGATTCCCGGAGTAACCAGGATATGCTTTTTTTTCAACAACTCCCGACAATAAGAAAAGGAGTCGAGGGCGCTCTCGGGAATTTTTGCCCAAAGGTATAATCCACCTTTTGGATTGCTCATCGTAAGACCGAAGTCACTGAAGACCTTGATTAACTTTTCCTTGTTGCTGGCATAGCTTGCTATCATTTCTGTATGCCATTCATTATCGGGATGAGTGAAAGCATAGGCCGATAATGCTTGGAGCGGCCGAGACAATCCAGAATCGACTTGAGATTTCACTTTCGCAAGTGCATCTACCACTCGTGCATTCCCCACAATCCAACCCATGCGGAATCCTGCAAAAGAATACATTTTCGAGAAAGATCCGACTTCGATCGCGATATCCTTCGCTCCAGGGATTTCTAGAATGCTTGGTGACACATACCCATCATATGCCACTTCTGCATATGCATTATCGTAGAGAAGCCAGATATTTTTTTGTCTACAGAGTTCTACGAGTGGTTTAAGTTCTGTCAGAGTCGCTACTTGTCCGGTCGGGTTACTGGGGAAGTTGACCCAAATCATCCGCGTCTTTTCAGTGATCTTCTTTTTTATTTCCGATAGGGATAATTTAAAATCATTCTCTTCAGAAAGATCATACGGAACCACTGTGCAATCCATCATCAAGGCAGGGCCCGAAAACCCGGGCCATCCTGGATCGGGAAGCAATATTTCGCTTCCCACATCGGCAAGAGCCATCACGATGTGGCTCACTCCATCCTTTGCACCAAGAAGGGGAAACAGCTCATTCTTATTCAGTGTTACATTGAAACGGGTTTTATACCACTCAATAAGCCCCTCTGAAAACTCGGCTGTCGCTCCGTATCCGGCATATAAGGAGCTTCCCGGTTCGTCGATGAATTCCTTCAGCTTATCGATATATTTTTTGCTTGGCGGAAAGTTTGGCGACCCGATGCTGAGGTCCAGTATTTTCCTTCCTTTCGCCAGCTCCTCTTTTTTCGCCTCCTTGGCGAGAGAGGAAAAAATGTATTCAGGGAATTTCTGTAGTCGTTTCGATACGGGTATCATTGTATGTTGTCTTCAATTTGTAATGCCTCTTCATGAATTGTATCAAGAATTTTTTTCACGAAGTCTCTGCGCATATGCAATGAATCCGCACGAAGGAGCGCTTGATTAAGTACCACTTGCCAACGAGTGGGATCTAGGGGTTTTAATCCCAACTCCTTTTTAAGTTTGCCTACCTCTTCCACAACGATCAAGCGCTCACGGATGAGTTCCAATAATTTCCCATCAAGCATGTCGATCTTCTTCCTTAATGTATCTAGCTTATCCATATATTTTCTGCAATAAATAATAATCCATCAATGTGATGGCTGCCATCGCTTCCACTATCGGAACGGCCCGCGGCAAGACGCATGGATCATGCCTGCCGGACGCGCACAGCTTGACCGATTGTTTGTCGATGTTGACTGTTTCTTGTTGTTTTGCGATGGTCGATGTTGGTTTGAACGCAACACGGAAGTGGATCGTCTCTCCATTCGAAATCCCACCTTGTATCCCTCCGGAGTTGTTTGTCCGTGTCTTTACCGCACCATTTTCGATCCTGAAAGGATCATTATGTTCACTCCCATTTTTCGATGTGCCGGCAAATCCGGAACCGATCTCGAATCCCTTGACTGCTGGTATCGAAAGCATAGCAAAACCAAGCCGCGCCGAAAGCTTATCGAAAACCGGCTCTCCCAACCCAGGGGGAGCGTTGCGAATCAAGCACCGAATGATACCGCCGACGGAGTCGCCTTCACTCCCAGTCTTTTTTATGAGTTCTATCATACGGAGGGCTGCCGTAGTATCGGGGCATCGGACTAGCGTCGCATCGACATCTTTTTGGGTGACTGACGCAATCGAAACGGTGCTCCCGATATCTTTCACCTTTTCAACGAAAGCGACTATCTCGATTTTTACTTTTTCCAACAGGAACTTTCTCGCGATGGCTCCAGCCGCAACCCGCGCCAACGTCTCCCGCGCACTAGCCCTACCTCCACCACGGAAATCGCGGATCCCGTATTTCTGCAGGTAGGTGAAATCAGCATGGGATGGGCGGAATACGTCTTTCAGATGATCATAGTCTTTTGACCGTGCATCGGTATTACGAACCAACAGCATTATAGGAGTACCTGTCGTCTTTCCCTCAAATACTCCTGAATGGATTTCGACCTTGTCTTTTTCCTTTCTCTGGGTGGTGATATCGCTTTGTCCCGGACGTCTCCTATCCAAATCATGCTGGATATCGCTTTCGGATAATAGCAATCCAGAAGGACATCCATCAATGATGCATCCTACAGAACCACCATGGGTTTCTCCGAACGTCGTTATCTTGAACAGTGTGCCGAATGTGTTTCCTGCCATAGTTATGATAATAATCTGTAAATTTCTTTCATCTCACGACAGCCTATTTGTCCAGGCGCTGAACACTCACCATTAATACTACAGTATGCGAAACCTCCGCTCAAAAGGGGAGCGAGGACTCGGGTTATTTTTCCTCTATCTCCCATACCGATTATGCAGACTTGCTCCTCAATCTTTATACCCAAGGCCGCCTGGATCAAGACTGCATTGTCGCCCTCGTCGTTTACCATCGCGGCTATTTTTTTCACTGCAGGATTGAACATCTGCATCCTTTTCAAAATCTTTTGTATCTGGGCAAGAGGTGGTGTCTTGATAAAATCATGAAATGAGATTACGCTGTTCGTACTCATATTCTGAGGTATAACGAATACACCTTCCTCAAGGGTTCGAAGTTCAACATCCACGAATGAAAATCTCAGTCTGAATGCTTGCGAAAGAAGTGCAAGACGACTGCTTTCGCTTCCCATCCATTTGCCCCCCTCATCTTTTCGCCTGCACGTGATGATACTATTTTTTTTTATCTCTTTTTTTAAGGCTCGCAAATCGATGTTATTTTGGCTTTCCAGGAAATCGATTCTCATTTCTACAAGATTGACTTCATTTTCCACAAGGAGAGCTTGACGAATTAATTCATCCATTGTTCTTCCTATAGCGACTGCGCAAAGATTTTGTTTTCTCATAAATGTAATGCTGTTGCTAATGTTTTCCTCATAACCTCAATCGGCGCCTTCACACCCGTGTACAACTCGAATTGTTCGGCTCCTTGGAAGAGAAGCATTTCGATCCCATGGATGATTATCGCCCCTCTTTTTTTTCCTTGCTTCAACAGTTCCGTTTCATGGGGAGCGTATACAATGTCCATGAGGACTTGACCTTCGTGTATCCCTTCTGTGTCGATAGGTGACTCATTTGCATGAGGATGCATCCCGACAGATGTCGTATTTATGATTATGTCTTGGGAATCGATAAAGCGGGCATCGATATTCTTTCTTTCCTTACATCCGAACTCCCGCGCTAACTGCGCCGCTTTTTCTGCAGTCCTGTTCGTGATCGTCACCGATGCCTTTTCCTTCATGAGGCCGAACACGACTGCGCGTGCCGCACCTCCTGCCCCAATGACAAGCGCTTTTTTTCCCGTAAGTTCAATTCTATTTTTAAGGGGAATGATCGCCCCCATCCAGTCGGTATTGAACCCTTTCAGAATACCATCGGTATTCACCACTGTATTGACTGCCCCGATTTTTTTGGCAATCGGGTCGATTTCATCAAGGAACGGAAGCACCGCTATCTTATGGGGAACGGTACAGGTAAGCCCTCGAATTCCCAGTGTCCGGACTGCACCGATTATCTCCTTCATCTGTGCTACCGGGACAGAGGCGGCAAGGTATACGAACTGTTCATCGATTCTCACTGCCTCATATGCTGCGTTATGCATGAGAGGAGATAGGGAATGATTGACTGGGTCCCCGATTATGAGACATATCTTCGTTTTTGCTGTTTTCATATTTTTTTCAAAATAATATTAATAATTTCATCTATCGATCTGTTGTCCGTATCAGTTATCACATCTGCATATTGCTTATATAGTCGTTTCCGAAACGCAAATAGCTTCTGGGCCGCTTCGCGATCAGCAAATAGGGGACGAGTATCATCTCCCTGCAAACGCCGGGTGATTTCTGCAAACGACGTGGAAAGGAATATCACTTTCCCATTCCGTTTCAGGTAGTCGATACAAATTTTATTAATGACCATACCTCCGCCAGTTGAAATGACAGCATCACTTTCACTGCTCATTTTTTTTGCGATTTCCATTTCCATTTCGCGGAATCGCATTTCCCCATCGAGCAGGAAAATTTCCTTAATGCTTTTTCTTCCCGATCTCTCAAGGATTGCGGTATCTGTTTCGATACATCTGCATTTCAATTTCCGGGACAATGCAGCAGCGACGGAACTTTTCCCGCTCCCCATGAAACCGATCAATATGATGTTCATACGAGGTTCGTCTTAACTCCTAACATTTCTATCGTTTCCCAGAAATCAGGGAATGACTTATGTACGACGCTGGGCTCCTCGATTTGGATTCCTTCAACCATTGCCCCTGCGATTGAAAACGCCAATGCCATGCGATGGTCTTTGTATGTCTGTATCCGCGCTCCATGAGGTTGCCCTCCCTGAATCGTAATCGAATCCGCCGTCGTATCACACACTATTCCCATTTTCGATAATTCAGTTTTCAGAGCTTGCAAGCGATCTGTCTCTTTTACCCTCAGCGTCGATAGGCCCTTGATTTTCGTTTGCCCTTTTGCGAATGCGGCTATGACGGCGAGCGTTTGTGCAGTGTCAGGCATCAAGCTCATATCAACTGATACTCTTTTGAGTTTCTGTGGTCCCGAAACGCTAATGGTGTTTTTGTCACTGTCTTTTTCAACCTTACAACCCATACGTTCCAAGATATCCACGAAATGCACGTCTCCTTGGGCGGAGTCAGGATTGATATTTTTTACAGTAACGGCACCTCCCGTTACGGCGGCAAACGCAAAGAGGTAAGAAGCGCCAGATGCATCTCCCTCTACTGGGAATTGGGCTGGTTTGCATTTTTGTGAACGATCGATCGAGTATTTTTTGTAGTCATCATTCACAGCTGTGACACCGAATGATTTCAGACTAGCGATCGTCATATCGATATATGACTTTGAAATCTGTTCATCGGAAATAATTATTTCCAATCCATTTTTTAGGACAGGCGCGATAAGAAGTAGTGCTGATATGAATTGACTACTCACTTTTCCGCTCATCGTAACTGAATTATTTTGTATTGCTCCTCCACTGATAAGTAGGGGAGGGAATCCTTCAATTTTTGTACAGGTAATGGTGGCACCCAAGCAGCGAAGAGCAACGACTAGATGTTTTATGGGACGCTCTCTCATGCGAGGAGATCCGTCCAATAGTATCTCTCCCGGAACCAAACTACAAAGGGCCGTAAGGAACCGCATTGAAGTACCCGCATGTCCGACATCCAGTGAAAGGGAATGGGAGGCGAATCTCCCTCCGTTCCCGATGACATCAACCGTTGTCTTGTCGGTGAACGTAATCTGTACCCCCAACTGCCGTAAGGCATTGATCAACACATCACTATCATCACTCAAGGACAATGATGAAAGAGTACTTTTCCCATCAGCAAGGGACGCCAAAATAAGCGCCCTGTTAGTGTAGCTTTTCGATCCTCCGATCTGTATGGTTCCGCGTATGGGACCGCAAACTGGCACTATTTCACGTGTTTCCATAGTTATTTTTTAATGATTGATAATATTCCTTCGTTTATAATTTCGGGATCCAATACGCAGTCACTTTTTACGCTTCCTATTCTGAAAGGGAGTGACCAAAGTATCGTCTTTCCTCTATTTTTTTTATCTGTCTGGATGAGTCTTGAAACCCGCTTTGACGACATTCCAACGATACTTATAGGCAAACCACCCTTATGGATCAATGAGTGGATCATCGTCTCTTCCTTCTCTGAAATATTCCCTGCAAGTCTGCTCATCCGTGTCTCCGCAACCATTCCCAGAGATACCGCTTCTCCATGGAGCAGGGGAGTTTCCGTTTCTAGGCTGATTGATTCAATAGCATGTCCGACTGTATGACCAAAGTTGAGTTTCTTTCGAACTCCATTTTTTTCCATCTCATCTTGATCCACGATTCTTTTTTTTATATCGATGGACTGCGAGATTAAATCGATCCACTCTTCATCGCCAATCTCATCGAGATTCTTTTTTGAAAGTAGATCAAACTGTCTTTTATCCGCGATCACTGCATGCTTGATGATCTCCGCCCATCCGGAAACGAGCTGTCTATGGGGGAGCGTTTTAAGAGTCTGAACATCGATTAAAACTTCGGTTGGTTGATGGAACATACCGATACTGTTTTTTAACCCGCAGAAATCTATCGCGGTTTTTCCCCCCACACTTGCATCGACCTGTGCAAGTAGGGTAGTGGGAATATGAATGACAGGAATTCCTCGCATGAAGGTTCCCGCTGCAAATCCTCCGATGTCACAGACAACGCCACCACCAAGTGTTACCACGACAGATGATCTATCAACTCCTTCCAACAACATTCTTTTCCAGAGGGACTCAAGGGTGCGGATCGTTTTCTGTTTTTCTCCTGGCTTAATAACGATGGTGATCGTTTTTTCCAAAGGCACCTGCCAATGCCGCATGACATTCGTATCGGTGATAACTACGACAGCACTTGCCGATTTCAACAGCTCATTTTCTTTTAGGGTCGATAAGATATTTTTTCCCACATGGATTTTTGTTTTCATAATATTACACAGGGGAAACGAGCTCCCGGAATATTGATAACGCGTCGCACATCTCCTGCAATTCATCAAGGGTTATGTGTTGCTCTGTATCCGTAACGGATGTCCCAACTTCAATCAATACCCCGTCGTATACGTTTTGCCCATCACTCGTTGTGAGTTTCATCGCATCGATTGTCCCTTTGACAATATCATCTCTCAAGAGAGGACCGAATGAATGGGAGGGATCGAAAAATACCTGAAATCCCTTTTCTTTCATTTGACGAGCGGATTCATGGACAGGTAAACTCCTGAACTTTCCCTTTTCCGGCACTTCGATGCCGCGCTGGATCATGATTGCTTTATCCGTTTCCACATGAGCCCGGACATAGCTGGCGAGGCCCTCCCATGTTTTTTCCATTCCTTTCCATTTGCCGTTCTTTATACCTACAGACCATCCGTTCCGTTTTGCGAACAACGCCATCTTCATCGCAGGCCATCCCAGTTGGCTTACTGCCGGACTCCATGCAAGAACTTTATTCTTGAATACCTCATCCTCAAAAGAGGGAAGCTGCACGAGGGGACTCATGATTTCTGTCGCGATGATAAGTCCTGTATCTCTACAGATATTTTTTGCGATCGTTACACTCGGCGGTTCTTCAAAAGTCGAAGGGGGTTTTCCTTCGATAAGCTTTTCGAGATTCCTCATGAAGACGGCGAAATCGATGCCCATATTTTTTCCATCAATCGAAAAACTGGTCCGCGACTTAAGACCGACCACACGTGTACCTGCAATCACTCGTTTTCCCCCGACCTTCATTTCCGCAATCTTGAAGACCTCCTCCAAGTTGTTTTGATCCACTGAACAGGGACCTGCGATGATTACTAGTTTTTTATTTACGTGATTGGTTTTTTTCATATGAGTGAACAAGAATTCGATAACTGGACAGATGATTTTTGAAATGCGATAATCTCATCTCGAGTCGGTATTGCAGTACTGTTGCCCAGCTTTGTACATTGCAGGGCAGCGACCGAGTTGGCGAATTGGACGCAGCGGTGGATATCCCATTCTTGGAGGATTCCGAACGCAAATCCTCCCCTGAAAATATCCCCGGCACCAAGGGTGTCAACGACCTTCACTGGAATCGATGGATGTATGACGAATGCATCGTTCTCGCAGACTGCACTCCCGAACTCACCCATAGTCACAACGAGTGGTTTGCCCAAAAGGTCGGACATTTTTCTTGCACTCTCCCGGATGGTTTTTTTTGGGAATAGTATCTGCAACGTTTCGATGGGGATAATGGGGAAGTTCATTCTCTTGAGAAGCTTTATTGTCTGCTCCGAGCAGTCAACGGATGGATCCATAATCACTGGCGTTTCTTCTCTTTTGTCGCAAAGGGCAGCGAGGATTGCTTTTGGTTCATGACGATCACACAGGATGATATCCGCAGACCGCACAAGCTCCTGGGAAATCCTTCGTATTGTGCCAGTTGCACCCACGTCCTTGATTATGGTGCGCGAACCGTTTTCCCTATTTACCAATACTGTGTGGACAGGCGTTTGCATTGTTTTCTGGGCAAGCAAATGGACGCCTTCTTTCGCAAGGATGTTTTTGAGAACAGCACTGGCCTCATCATCCGCGACTGAGGCTATAAGTACACATTCAACCCCAAGGCGCGACAAGAGCACGAGTGCGGCAGGCACCGGCCCCCCCAGGGTAAGTTGGACTTCCTGCGCAAGTACCTTTTCCCCCTCTTGAGGGAAAGAGGTGACCTGATGCACCTTATCTAGAACGATTTCTCCTATCCCTAACGCTTTTTTCTTCATATTTGTACAAGTGAACTTATAAAAAAACCCGCTTTCGCGGGTGTATTTTTTTCATGAAAATACCGCCCGCTCACGTGGGATAAAAATAAAAGTTAAATTGTCTGACACTGTTTTTTTTCATATCTCTTGACCCCAAATACTAAAAAGCCCCGCTTTTGGCGGGGTGATTTTCTTTTCTCTATACGAAAAATCAGCCCGCGTTACGGGTAAAATAGAAAAAGAAAAAATTGTTCGAACCGTGTGTACTACTCATTGCTAGCTCCATTATATCATGAAAAACCGCTGTCAAACGACTACTTTTGCATCCTTGTTCTTGACAAGCACGAAAGTCATCCACGCGATGAATATGAGATTGTAAAGGAAATCCACCTTTTGATTCGTTATCGCGAGCAAAAACGTGAAGAGGATGCTCCAAGTCGCTCCATGCATTCCCATGCGGAACAAGGTCTTATACCCGTATGTTGAGGTTTTCGCGATTTTTTCGACAAGCCAAATGAATATCGTCAAGAATATGAGGCCGAACAGGGTGCCTGAAGTCCATAAAAGCCCACCGAGGAAGGGAAGGAGTATAAGCCCGATGATGACAAGCTTATCGATGAGATTGGGGAGCTTTGCGATAAATGGATTGAAGCTTTTCACGATCTTTGAATATTCCGTTTGATCCATATAGATGCTTTTTTTGAGATCCGCAAAATAGTAAAGTTGTGTCGTGGTCCTATTTCCTTGCTGTTTGTCTGGATAGACAAGGGCCTTTTTAGTCGCGAGGATGACGGTATTATATTTTGGGTAATCATCGGCGACACCTTTCGTGTCAATCACGATCAAGTGATATCCTTTCGCATCGCCGAAAATTTTGGGGAATTCTATTGTATACGGCTCCTGAACGTTGGTGTAGAGATTTCCATTCGAAACGCGTAGCTCAAGGCCTTTCGGATAAAATGCAGCGACTTCCTTTTGCCCCATGGCAAGATAGGAAGGGATGTTTTTTCGTATCGCAGAATAGCCAATACCGACCTGGACGGCACGGACAAGAGAAAGACAGATAAGAAGGAAGAGGAGATACTTGAACGAAAACCAATAGGAGGCTTTCGCGATGTCTTTATAGTACGTATAGTCTAGAAGTGATTTCTGGAACGAATTCCAAAAGGTTTTGAGTTTTTCCATACCTAAATTATAACAAAAGAAATATGAATATTACATATTTCAAAAGTGCGTCTTGCATTTCTGCGAAGACGCACTATGAAAAACTAAAAAATGAATTATCTTCTGAATGAAGAAAATGACTGTGTCTTTAGGGGACGAGCATTTTCCTGGATGAAGGTCAATGCTATTCCTGTCTTATTTGCACGTCCTGTTCTTCCAATACGATGGATGTAGTCCTCGTATGTCTGTGGCACGTCAAAGTTGATTACATGGGACACATTGGGAATATCGAGTCCACGAGCCGCAACGTCTGTTGCAATCATGATATTCACGACATCTTCCTTAAACATGCGAAGACTCTGTTGTCTTTGGAACTGGGCCTTGTCACCATGGATGGAAGTTACCTTGAATCCTTTTGCATACAGGTCCTGTGAAATCCGTTCCACTCCCATTTTCGTGCGACCAAAGACAAGGACTTTCTTGAAGTCTTCTTGGCGCAGTAATGATGCAAGCTTTTCGATCTTCATGACCGTTGGCTCAACGCTCACTACCTCTTGGGTTATGTGGCTTGTTGTTTCGGATGTCTTCACCGAAATGGTTACTGGGTTCGTTACGAATGACTTGATGAGTCCATCAATGTTTCCAGACAGTGTCGCTGAGAAAAAGAGGCTTTGGCGTTCTTTTGGAAGATAGGAAATGATTTCCTTGATGTCATTGATGAATCCCATGTCAAGCATAAGATCCGCCTCATCCAAGATGACCATACTGAATCTTTCAAGTTTCAATGCCCTTCGGTCGATCAGATCCTTCAATCGTCCTGGAGTACCGACAACTACGTGAGGATTGCGTTGCAATTCACGGATCTGGGTATACATGGATGATTTTCCGATACAGAATGAGCTATAGACCGGCATACCGGTGGTGAACTTTCTGAGTTCATCCTGGATTTGAAGCGCAAGCTCACGGGTTGGAGCTACGATCAATGCTTTATAGTTCCTGTCTTTCAGGATTTTTTCTACGAGTGGGATAAGGAATGCGGCTGTCTTTCCGGTTCCTGTATTTGCGATTCCGATAACATCCTTACCTTCTCGGACAGCGGGTATTCCCTGTATCTGAATGGGGGTAAGATTAAGATATCCATGTCGACTGATGTTTTGCATGAGTTGTGCAGGAAGGTTGAGACTGTCGAAATGGACGTCATCAACGACCGTAGCTACAATTGGAGCAGAATTTGGTTTGATGCTGGCTCTACTTATATATGAATGGATCGTACTATCACTTACGCGTTTTGGACCTCCACCACGACCTCCCCTAAAACCTCCGCCGCCACCGCCGCGATAACCGCCTGAGCGGGATCCGCCGCCAGATGAACGACCAGAATTAAATGAAGGACGAGTAGAACGAGAACGTGAATTAAACATAGAAACAAAATAAATGGTAAAAAAAGAAAGTAAGAGCTATTAAATTGGCTCTGAAACTAGAAGATTCTCGAAAAAATCGGGAGTTCTTTTAGAGCTTAAAAATCCGCCG
>CAZKKK010000020.1:0-14682 GCA_964553365.1 uncultured Gammaproteobacteria bacterium | reverse complement strand
GAGTACTTATACTTTGATAATCATTCTTGACAAAACAATTCCTGAAGTTGTAATCTCACTTAATCCAGCAGTGGCCGATGCATCAAATGGATGGTACAAAACACAGCCTGAAGCAACACTCACCGCTACTGATGATATTCTTACCGATAGCATAGAGTATCAATGGGATTCTCAAACAGGAGCTTGGACCGTATATTCAGCTCCATTCAAGCCTGGCACAGAAGGAGCCCATGTTTTGTACTATCGAGCGATTGATAAGGCAGGCAACTACTCAAGTGTTGGTGTAAAAAACATCAACTGGAATAAGACAGACCTTAAAGAAGGTCCACTGAACGTGAATGTATCTCCTAATCCCACAAGCGAATCTACCTCTAAGGTGAAATGGGAGGCTGCTGCATCGGAATCTATCGGAATTGATAAATATGAAATACAATGGAAATTGAAGTCAGGTGGAGATAAGACATACACAGCAAGCGTAGGTAACGGGATACGTGAATACACGGTGGATAACCTGACAGAAGGAATATGGGAAGTGAAAGTGACTGCATTTGATGCAAGTGGCAACTCAAAAAGCGCTTCAACAGATTTGACGGTTGATAGAACAGCCCCCTCTGCGCCCACATTATCCATATTCGGAACTGGCCCTGGATCTGTGTCCCTCAGTTGGAGCAAAATTGACGGAGCGAATAACTACATCATCTGGTACGGAAGAAACCATGGCTCATATCAATTTGGAGCTAAAGTGGGGGATACGCAAAGCTATACAGTACAAGGGCTTGGAGCCGGCTCATACTACTTCATCGTAAAGGCAGTAGACCCATCGGGCAACCAAAGCGGAAACAGCAATGAAGTATCGACTGGAGCAATCGCCGGTGCGCCAGGAGTTGCGGAAAATGCACCTGCACAAGGATTCGCGTCCCAGGTATTGGGAGCGAATACATTGACACCAACCCCACAATTATCACCAACTGGAGCAGTACTTGGAGAAGCGACCAAAAATGGGAAGAATCTACCGTGGTGGTCATGGTTGTTCCTTCTGCTGCTTCCTGCTGGATGGTTTGGATATAAGAAGTGGAGAAAAAGCAGAAGTATTGTGGTCTAATCTTCCTTAAACACCCCAGTCGGAATACTGTCATAGCTAATAACAATATCTTATAGTATAATGCTCTCTTATGAATCCTCTTGAGGCATTTGGTAAGCTCCCTCCTAAAACACAAATACAATTAGTCGCCGCATTCCTTCTTGTTTTGGGCGCTACATCAGCTTGCGCTCCTGCAGTCGAGTTGCCCACCGCCCTTCCCGTGCAAGCAGCTACTGCAACTTTCACTCCAGTTCTCACAGAAACGCCCATACCAACTCCCATGGAAACCATGGACCCAGCCACGTTCCCCAAATGTGATAATGTCAATAATTCACCTGATGGCACGGTATCTGGGTTGGTCGCGAAAATGTATGCTCCCAAGACTCCTCCTCTCAAGATCAACGGAAAACCAGTGTATATCAGTGTTGAAGGGGCAGAAAATATTCCTCTTGGGCAAATCTACAATCCAGATTATCATGGACTGGACAGGGCATCAGGGAAAAAGATATGTGTTGGCCTTGATCCCCAAGCCATGTGGGAGGATTTCCCGATGCCTCGCCATACCCCAATTCCCACTCCTCAAAGTTTTCTCCTTCCTCCTCAGGGAAGGATATTTGCAAATGTAGGGCGAGGGTTTTCTCCTTCGAAAGGTTCAATGCCAGTGGGTCGACATGCTTAATTCTATACAGTCGGCACGTCGTGGACCCAGAAATTATAGGTATGGGCGCCGTCTTCCGGCAACACTTTTGGTTGATTTTTCGTATCATAACGATATCCCCTTGCTTGAATATTCTCCGTAGATTGGGAAAGTACAAAACAACCTTTTCCATCCACTAATGTAAATGCGTGCCCCGTGAAGTCGGGAAGGGAATAGGCACCAAGTCCTTTATCGATTTCTTGCTTCCTCAGCTTTGCGCGTTCGGCATCGATATATTCTTTTGAGCTTACTCCAAGCGCAACTGCACCAGCCTTGAGCGATTGTTTCAATGCATCCTGCGTTCCCACTTGTCTCCATCCGTATCTTTTGCTTCCATGCTGTTTCATCCATCCATCAAGGTTGTTCGAATTGAAAGAAAGGTATCCGGCGGGGAATTCCAACATATCAGGCCCAAAAACGCCCGGGTTTCCGTTGGATTCGTTATAAATCGATCCGATTACTTCATTGCCCAGAAGGAGCCTGAGAAGGTCGAGCGTATAGATATTGCAGGTGTAGAGCTCTGGGTCGTTATATCGTTTTGATCTCATCACATCAAGCCAACCGATGGCTTTCATGAATCGCTCTGTTTTATCCGGTACAGCCCTAATTGTTTTGACAGCCGGGTTCTCAAAGTAGGTAAGGTCTCGCCATGGCCTTCCACTTAACATGGCTGAATCAGCCTCGCTTCTGAGATTAAACCCCTCTTGGATAAAAGGTCGGAGGGAAGATATGTCCACTTCTGTGGAGGTAGGCACAACAGGAGGCTGGGGAGCAGTATCTGGAGTGTTGGGTTTACAGCCTGACAAACCCATAAGTCCAAGCACAACGCCTGCTTGAAGGCCTGTGCCTACCAAAGCAGTATGAGGGGGTTTTTCTCCCCGTGCCACAGCTGCCGCTACGCGGAGCGGCCCAAGGGGAGTAAATAGGTTCAAAAAAGTACTTCGGCTCATCTGACCACCCTTTTTTTCCATGGTATATTATATACTATAGGGTGTTAAATAGCAAAATAGTCCTTACACTAATTCCCCTGTATTGGAATCATCGCTTAACCGTTTTATCTCCATTTAAAAATGCTCATTGACAATTAAAAAATATCCTAGTACTTTATTACTATGTACAAAATGTTTGAACTTTCAAACTTTCTTCCTTTTTTCCACTCCACTGGCATTTGATAGTTTTTTCCGCGATTTTACCCCCATTATCATTTTATTATTTATTTCTAAAAACAAATGGACACCACACAAAAAACATACATTCCCCAGGGCGCAAAGGCTATGCTCCCTCATGGAGGTTTGCCGGAAGTAGTTTCCCTTTATATGCTCAAGCTCATTGAAAAGACCGGAGGAAAGACGGGCCCGCTCGGAAAACAATTTATTGCCCAGCCTGCACTCGAAAAGAAGTATCATCTCATCAAGTCTGAAGATCCGCTTATCGAAGACCACAATGAAGTGGCTCCGGGTGTTGTCTACAAATATCATGGAAAGCTCGACAAGAGTGGGAAAGTCGTCACCTATGGACGTGTCCTTTGGACCGTCACTCGCTTCTGCGCCACCTATTGCAGATTCTGCACGCGGGGCCGGGAAGTGGGGATCCCCGCTTATGTAAAGGCACATACAAAAGCGGCCATTGCTCAAAAACCCTATTTAGATGATGCCGAAATCGCGCAGGTAGTTTCTTTTCTGAAAAAGCACAAGGAAGTCAACGAGGTTATTCTTTCTGGTGGAGATCCTCTTACCGCGCCGCGGCCCTATATTACCAAAATAATCGAGGTTCTAGCTAAATTGCAAAAAGAAGGATACCTCGATATCGTACGGGTAGGTACCCGTTTACCAGTGCACAACCCCGTATCCATCCAACAATGGCACTACGAGTTGTTATCCCTCATCCGAAATCCCTATCTTATGGTACATGTGAATCATCCATTCGAACTTACCGATGAGACGCTTGCTGTCTTATACAATTTCAGGAAAATTGCGATGGCAACAGTATGTACCCAAACGGTTTTCTTGAAAGGAGTGAACGATTCAGTGGAAACACTCTATACATTATTCACCACATTGGCTAAAAATGGCATCCGCCCCTATTATCTGTTCCAGAACGACCCCGTCTATTGGGCCGCGCATTTTACGGTACCCATCAAACGGGCAATAAAAATCTGGGAAAAGCTTCGTCCACGGCTTTCAGGTGTGGCAGCAACTGCCCGATTCGTCATTGACGTTCCTTTCGGTTATGGAAAGATTCCTGTTCCCGAGGGTGGGGCGTGGGAAGTGGACTACTCCCATTTCACTGATTTTAGAGGAAAGGAATTCTTGACAGAAGATAATAAATAGTCCATACTTAGGGGAGCACGCGTTGTGCATATTACGTATGAAGAAATATTGGGCTCTAAGTATCGCTTTTGTCACGATTTTGTTGGTGAGTACGGTAATCATCAGATTTTCCGTCGATTCTGGACAAGTGTTGGGTGAAGCTTCCATCCCTACGATCAATCCTACGGAATATATAAAAATGCGGCTTACTGAGGGAGTGAAGATACCCACTCCTCATCTTACCGAAGCTGCGCGAAAGAACGCAAATCCGAATACGAGTGGACTGCTCGATAAGCTCAAAGCGAGCACAGCATCGAGTGAAAAAAAGCCCAACGCAACGCCAAGTGGCACTTTGAATGCATTTAAAGCGAAGCTTGACGCCCAAAAACTCAAGATGTGCCAGGAACGATCAAAGCTGATACTGATGCGTTCTACCCAAATGATCGAAATGGTAAGCAGCGCAGAGGCAAAGTTTTCAACTGTCGCGGAGACAGTGAAAGCATACTATGTTAGCAAAAAACTTACTTTGGCATCATATGATAAACTCGTTTCTTCACTTGATACGAAAAAAGCTTCCCTAGCCTCACTCATCGTGATAGCCAAGGCGGATGTGACGAATTTCTCCTGCACTGGAGAAAATCCATCTCTACAGCTCAAGAAGTATAAAGATGATATGCAGGCTGTACTTGATACTCTACATGAGTATCGGACAGCGATACATACATTGATAGAGGCCATTAAGGGAATAAAGATCCCGACAATTACACCTAAGAGTAGTCTGTGATACATATGAAAAACGCAACACCACTGCCACTGAAGTTCACGCAAAAACCAGTTGAAGTAGCGCAACCATCACTTTCTTTACATAAGGAGAATGCACCAAATTATGTAGGAATAGGGGTTATCATTGGCTTTATCGTCGCCCTTGGTATCGTAGGGGGTATGTACTACAAGATGAAGCTTGATTCCACAGCTAACCTAGCCAAATCGAATCCTGCAAAAATAATCCCGCAACCAACAGCGCAGGAAGTGATAATAATCACTCCCGAACCGATAACAGCCAAAGTGAAGGTTACTCCCGCAGTAGTCCAATCCCCAGAAGACCTCGTCGTTCAGCAAGGCGTTCTTGATGATACCGACTTTTCTTCAATCTCCGCGGATCTAGATAAGAACCTGGCCGACGCCGCCAGCTTTTCTCAGTGAGCCAGCCTTGGCAGACGACGCAACTGCCAAAACTGCCAGCATCTTTTAAAAAACTCTTTCCAAATTTTTTCAAACACCTTTTCTTTCTTATCCTTCCACTCTTCATTACTGTGTGACTTTGGTGTTGGAGTAGGTTTTTTTGTAGGGCTTGGCCTCCTCGTCGGTTCCGGTTTATACGTAGGCTTTGCTGTTGGTTTTAAGGTTGGCGCTGGAGTGCTTGTCGGTGCTACATATTCTTTCGCTGTCCCTCCTGTCGTCCCTTCAAATGAAATTTGGTAGGTGTCGATACCTCCGTTTTTAGCAGTTTTTTTAAACTGAAACCATTTATCGTCCGATTCCCCGATGAGCCAGACGCTCAGCATATATTCTCCCGAAGTTTGGCCGGTAACCTCCAAAGCATAGGTCCCATTTTCGGCATTCTGTATGTGGATCATTCCTTCACTTTCGGACGTTGCAATTCCATTATGGATAATCTGCATCGTTGCAGGAGACTGAAGGAAAGTAAGGATCGCGGGGAAAATCGATGTAGCTTTTCCTGGGGGAATATCGCCATCTTGAACGGGAACGTTCAATTTCGAAAGAATGGTCTTTATGTTTTCTTTCTCATATATTATTTCCCCATGATTTTGGGTTGGAGCGGGAACAATTTGATTTCTCATGCTTTTGCCCAAAACGACTCCATCCCCATCTTCCGTCCAAGACGAGATGGACCGGCCGTCATATGAGCCGATCGTATATCCTGCAAGGACTTGCCGTCCAGTCCCACCAATATAAAGTTGGGAGACAGGAGGTGAGGAATTGATGGGATATTGAGAGTAAAGTGAGTTAGTAAGCGTACTGAGCACCTCGCCCCCACTTTCATTTTTAAGGAAAGAGAATGCCGGAAGAATATCATATAAAACAGGAAGTTTTTGGGTAATGGTTTCCTTGTCGCTTTGCAGACCAGATTTGTTCAGGAGTACAATGAGTTTTTCCGCCATCCATATCAATGTATTCTCGCGGTCGATTTCTCCGGTAGAAAGCGGTTTATAAGCTTGCACTGCCCCCAAAAGCGGGGCTTCTGCCGAAACACTTTTTTTTATTGGCTTCGTGGGATTTTGATCGGAATATATCCTTGCCACAACCCCACCTAACGAGTGTCCTATAATCTGTATCGGTTGATAGGGGTTCATATTCCAAATTGAAGTGTTGAGGAATGAGCTTAAGTTTTGTGTCGTTTCTGTTATGGATTTGCGCCAGTCGTAGGGGAAGATGTACAAATCTTTATTTCGAATTCTTCCTTTATTTTCTAATGTTGCAATGATTGCATCATATTCGGATATGTTCGGGTTAAGTTTCCACGTCGAGCTGTCGACAGATGCATTATGCAATAGTGCATCCTTGTTCCATGAGGCGAACATTCCAGGAATTAGCACGATCGGATAAGAGGGGGGAGAAATGGGAGCACCTCCCGCAAGGAATAGAGAAGAACCAGCTGAAGATTGTGCTGTCCCATAGAGCCACATGTTTGAGTCGACTACTATTGCCGAGGGATCATTGAAAGAAAAGGGAAGTTGGTTATTACCTGACCAAATGGTATTGCAGCCATCAAGTACTGATGTTTTTTTAAATCCCAAGGTCCCAGCCGTTGTATGGAAAAAAAGATAAAAAATGGAATTGAACTTTACGATATGGGGACCGGATGCATTTGGGACGATGGCTCCGTTTCCGCACTTCTGCCATGTTTCTCCATCCGCTGAAGTAGCTAAACCCACACCCCAGTCGTTCCCGTTTCCGGCATAAAAAAGATATGTGACACCACTGTCTTGAATTACTGAGGGGCTCGAAACAGCTCCTCCTTCCCAGGGGAGTGCTGGGCTCACTATCCGCTTTTCACTTCCCGAAACAAACGTCACGCCATCAGTGCTCGTCGCTTTCCATAAGGACATATCTGAATAGTCAAGGTTCGAGGAAGCGAAGTACAAATCATATTGTTCATTGTTTTGGAACATGAATGAATCGTGGTTATTTTTGCTTGCGGATAGACTGAGCGTTTTCTTATCATACCAATCGATGCCGTTTGCAGATCTCATACGAGAGATTACAGCATGCCCATCCTTGCCTTCTGTAAACCAAACACTATAACCATTTTGTTCCTTGAGGAGTGAAGGTTGATATAATCCTCCTCCCACGGAAAGTACTGGGTTTTCCTTGTATGTCGTGAATTCTTGAGCAGAAACAGGGAATGAAGTTATAAAAAGGGTTAGAAGAATGATGATTTGTATCATATTCTTCTACTTTGTATGAGTTGCTAAAAAAGCACAACGGCTTATAAGCCGCTTTTATCTTCTTTTTTCTTAATATAAAGCTCCAAAATACTGCCTTTATGGTTTAGGTTCAATATGCCTGTAAAAAGCGGTGCTAACAGCCGGTCAAAGAGAAAGTAAGAGAGCATTTTTCTGAGCGGTACTTTCTGAAGGTCAATCGTTTTATGCGTTCGATAGGTTATTCTGTTTTTGTTTTTTGGATGTATTAATATTTTCACTATTCCCATAAAATGCTCTGGATAACTGTATGTATTCATTAGTAAAGAGGTTATATTTTTAGGAAGAAGCCGGCTTATAGAGAATCTCGAAAATATCCATAAGTGTTCTGGAGGAATGAGGAACGTATAGTTTTCCTTTTCTGTGTACAGAAGATGACTATCGCTGTTTGGTGTCTCAAGATAGAGCAGGCCTCCGGGCTTCGCTAGTTTCCAAAGTTGTGCGATGAATTCATACGGATCAGTGATGTGTTCAATGACATGAATGCATGTCACGACATCGAATCGCTTATGTATCTTTTCAGAATAATCCTTCAGTTTACCGGTATGGATAGCCATTTTAAAATGGTTTGTTGCATGATTTGCAAGTTGTTGGGATGGTTCAATACCCTGAACTTTATATCCAACATGCTGCGCTTCGTCTAAAAAATATCCATAGCCGCTTCCCACATCGCAGATGGTTTTTGCTTGAGGAGCCAAACCTCGAATAGTACGCAGAATTGTGCCGCTTCTTTTTCGAATAATATTTTCATTGAGTAATCCATCCTTGTAGGAAAACGCTTGTTTGTAATATGAATCCAATGACTTCTTCGAAGGAAGAGACGAAAGAAAAATAGTTTTACAGTCGATACAACGATAAAAAACATATATCTTCATTTTTGCGAAGAATCGTGCATGTTTTGAAAAGCAGATGGGACAAATCATAGGGGGACTATAAACCACCGTTAAAAAATACACAGCTGCTTATAAGCCGCTTTTTGATATATAAAGGGCAATGCAAGGGGCCAAATAGTGCCATTAGCGGTATCAGTTAGCCTTGGCAGTTGCGTCGTCTGCCAAAGGCAAAAACAATTAGGAACGAAGCTGAGGAGTGATGTATACTTTCTCCTATGGAGTGTCAGATATGCAAATCAAAGGAAATCAGGGAATATAAGGTCGTTGCAGGCGTGCCCATTTACCAGTGTCAACGATGTAAACTCGGGTTCGTAGATTCGAAAACTCCCCGCAAGATGACATCAGAAATATACTCATTTTCGGATTACCAGAAAAGGGAAGCGCAATTCAAAAAGCGCTATCAAGGCACTGTCAGCATCATAAAAACATTCGCATACGGAAAAAAAGCACTTGAGGTTGGCGCAGGGTTTGGGCTTCTTAGTAGCATGCTTATCCATGAAGGATTCGAAGTTGATGTCTTGGAGCCAGGCGTCAATCCGGAATATCTGAAAGGGCTGAATGCCCGAATATACAAAAGCACACTAGAAAACTACTCAAAAGAAGCGAGAACAACGTATGATGTAATCATACTGTATGACGTCCTTGAGCATGTAGACAATCCACAGGAAACTATAAAGCAATTGGAAAATTTATTGGACAAAAGGGGAGTGGTCCTGATACAAACCCCGAATTATCTGAGTCTTATGGCAAGGATAGTACGCAATTGGTCATGGTGGATGATGGAAGATCATCGCTATTTTTTTTCAAGGAAATCTTTAGATCTTTTGTTCAAAAAAAACAAGTGGGAGAAAAGGTTCCAGAGCACGTATGAAGAGTGGGCAGATTTCAAGAAAAATCTTGATGGAAACTTTACAGATAAAGCAAGTAAAGCCCTCTATTTAGGGTTGTTTATCCCCTTTTACTTTTTGTTCAGAAGATTTATATGGCGTTTCGGATACGGTGGCCTTCATTTAGCACTTTGGAGCATAAAAAGATAATCATGGACCTCACTATTTTAATTATTACCAAAAACGCACAAGATACTCTTGAGCGGACATTGAAAAGTGTCGATGGATTGCAAAGCAGAATCGTAGTTGTCGACGAGTATTCACGAGATAAAACCAAAAGCATAGCAAGGAAGTTTGGTTGTTCAGTTTTCAACCACGACGCAGGAAACTTCGGAGGGCAGCGTGCGTTTGCCCTCACGCAAGTAAAGACAAAATGGACTCTCGTATTGGATTGCGATGAGGTGCTTACGGCGCAAAACAAGCAGGAAATCAAATCAGCTATAGGAACCCAAGAATATGACGGATATTCCCTGACATTTCGTAATCACCTATTTGGAAAAAAACTTTGCCATGGGGAACTGCATAAAAAACTTGTCTTGTTCAAGACGCAAAATGCCCACATATCTTCAAAAGATATTCATGAACACTATGATGTGAAGGGAAAAGTAGGTGAGCTGCCATCGGAGGTTCTCCATTATTCATATAGGTCGATAGGGCAGATCATACGAAAGTTTTTTCGCTATTCCACCCTTCAAGCAAGGCAGTATAAGAAAGTAAGTAAGAAGTATGGCCTTCGTGAACTTGTCTTGAACCCCGCACACATGTTCTATGCCCGTTTCATCAAAGATGAGGGATATAAAGATGGGTGGGGTAGGTTGTTTTTGGATTACCAGTTCGCACATATGGAATTCCTCTCTTATTTGCTTATCCCCTTTGTGAAAACAAAAAAAAGGATTAGTGTAGATTGCGGCTCATATTCAGTTGGAGGGATTGTGCAAGGCGGCATCGATAGATTGATCCAAGGAATATATACACATGCATCGAAGGAATTTGACTATCATTGGTTTAGTTTCAATCACGCTTCAAAAAATAGGTTACCCATTCGTTTTTACTCCCAACTTTGGCTCCCCCTCATCACTATCTTACGACGCTCAGAAATTTTTTTGGGGATGGCGGGAAATATCCCCGTACTTTTAGGGTTCTTCCCTGTCAAAAAAATCCTGTTTCTGCACGACTTCGGTTTTTTCACTTCTCCAGATAAGTATGACTCATCGGCAAAGAGGTTGCAGGACCAGACTGAAGGTTCGATTCGCAGAGCAGACAAAATCGTGGTTTTTCACGAAGCGATATATCAAGAATTCATAAAAAGATATCCGCAGTACACCTACAAGGCCGAAGTAATACCAGCAGGTGCGGATCATTTGGAGGATATCTCGGAGGAACCAATTCGTATCGAATCAAAAAAACCATATATTCTTTATGTCGGCGTCGTCAAGGCCGTCAAACGAATAGACAAAATACTTTCCGTTATAGGAGATAGGCACTGTGTCATCGCGGGGCCGCAAGAAAAGGAATATACAAAAAGCTTACAAATAGGAAAGACACAGAATGTGCAGTTCATCCAAAACTTCAGTGACGGGCAATTGAAATGGCTATATAAGAACGCTGATGTAATGGTATATACATCCGAGCACGAAGGATTCTGTTATCCTGTCCTAGAAGCTCTTACTCTTGGACTTCCCGTGATAGCGTTCGATCTTCCTATTTTCCGCTGGTACCAAAAGTACTTCCCTCATTTGACCTTGGTCAAAACAGATGAGGAGATGAAGAAAGAATTACAAAGTTTCAAGTCAAGAACAGGCACGAATCATAATCATCCATACACATGGAAATCATTTAAGGAGCATATTGAGGCCCTTTGGCAGACGACGCATCTGCCAAGGCTAAATGATGAAAATATTGGCAGGAAGGTGGCGTTTATCGGAGTGCTTTATAAGACACCGACTAGAGAGATAAAAAGGCTTGAGCAGGAGATTAAGGGTATTGGCTTGAAATCATATGAACTCTATTGGATAGACAACTCCACAAATAGCAAGGGGTATGCAGCTGGCATAAATGAAGGGATACGCAAGGGCTTGATGGATAAATGCGAGTTGTTTGTCGCCCTCAATCCGGACATATCCTTAAAAAATGTTACTGCAAATGCGATAGATACTATTTCTCATGAGTTTGATGTCTGGGGTTTTGGGATGAAGCAGGATAAGTTTACCTACTATGGCGGTGAAATCGACCAATGGCGACTCAGTGGAGGCCTTGTAAAAACCAAGCCACCTCATCGATTTGCAGAAGTGGATTTCGTGAGCGGATCTATTTTGGGTTTCTCAAAACATGTTGTCCAGGAAATCGGGTTGTGGGATGAGTCATATTTTATGTACTATGAGGATGTCGATTTTTGCGAACGGGCAAAGCGTGCCGGGTATTCTGTCGGGATAGACTCAGATGTAATATATGAGCATTTTGAAGTTTCAAAAATAAACGTTGAAAAGAAGAAATGGATAGCAAGCAGCAGATGGAAATTTTTTTGGAAATATGCAAACGGGATTCAGAGAATGAGAGAACTGTTGAGATTACCAAAAACACTTACTCACCAATGAAAATATCTTTCGTGCGAGGAGCCTATCTGAATAATTACGAAGGACAGAACTATGATTTGCCGATTAGCGGTTATTCGTCCCTATTTCCCTTGGATGTTCATGTCCCATTTCCCTTAGTCAAATTGCCCAGTATCGCAGATCTGCAAAAAGTTCCCCTTCTCAAGAAGCCAATCAAATATATCGCGAACAGGACTTTGGGTGACTCCCAAATTCTTTTCGGATTGGAAAAATACATAATCAATTCCGACATCGTCCATGTGGGGGATCCCCATTATTATTACGCCTACCAGGCAGCACGGCTCAAGGAAAAAGGATTGATAAGAAAGCTCGTCTCTACTTGGTGGGAGACGATTCCTTTCAACAATGAAACCACTCGGGCAAAAAAATTGATAAAAAATTACGTGATGAGCCAAGTGGACATGTTTCTTTGTTATTCGGAAATGGCAAGGGAGTGTTTGCTCCACGAGGGAGTAACGAAGGATAAGATTGAGACAATTCCCTTAGGTGTCGACCTTTCCCGTTTCCGCCCAACTACTCAGATAAAATCCAAAATCTTTACCATCCTTTTCGTCGGGCGATTAGTTGAAGAAAAGGGAATTTTGGATTTGTATGAAGCGTTCAAGGACTTTTCTTCAAAAAATAAGAATAGTAGATTACTTATTGTGGGAAATGGCCCATTGAAGAATGAATTAACATCCATGATTAAAAAAGACAACTTACAGGAGAAAGTGTCAATTGAGGAAAAATCTTACAACGAAATGCCGGCTCTTTTCCAAAAGGCGGATGTACTTTGCGTTCCTTCAAAGAAGACAGCTACATGGGAAGAACAATATGGGATGGTGTTTATCGAAGCTATGGCAAGTGGCGTACCTATCATATCCACAAAAACCGGGTCGATTCCCAGCCTTGTACAAAATGCAGGTCTACTCGGGGAAAGCGGAGACCGGGGCCATATCATTCGTTCATTAAATAGTTTATACACTGATAGGCAGATGAGCTCCAAAATTGGTACAATAGGGAGAGAGCGAGCAGAGCGATTATATGACTGCAAAAAAACAGCTCAAAAGATAAGGGAAATGTATATACAACTATGAAAATTACAGCAATAATACTAGCGAGAAACGAAGAAAAGAAAATAGAGAAAGCGGTGAAGTCGCTCCTCTTTTGCGACGAGGTATTAGTTATCGATGATGAATCGTTCGACAATACCGCAAAGATAGCCGAAAAAGCAGGGGCAAAGGTGCTCATCCACTCAAAAAAGAATGAGTTTTCCGGCCAACGCAACTGGGCAATGGAAAGGGCAAAGAACGATTGGATTCTCTTCATCGATGCTGATGAGGAAGTGTCGGAAAAATTGAAACAGGAAATCCAGAGTCTGAGATTGCTGGGTGATGTAGTTGCCTATGCCATCCCTCGGAGGGATTATTTTTGGGATGCAGAAATGAAGCATGGGGAAACCAAGAAAGCCCGCACAAACGGCATTGTCCGTCTGATACGGAAAGGGAGTGGCGTATGGGCTGGCGCCGTGCATGAGACCTTCATTGCATCGCGAAATGTGGGGAAACTCAACGAGTTCCTCAATCATTATTCACACGATTCTGTATCTTCATTCGTCCAGGATATAAACTTTTACTCCACTATCCGTGCGATCGAGCTGGCGAAGGAGGGAAGAAAAGTATCGGCAATTGAGCTTGTCTTCGTTCCCTTCGGCAAATTTCTTTATACGTACTTTCTCCTTGGAGGATTTCTGGATGGTGCTGCGGGGTTCGTATATTCATTTGTCATGTCATTCCACTCATTTTTAGTTCGTGCGAAATTAGCAACCCAATCTTATGTTTGAACAACTCATTCTCAATGGCATCTTTATCTCGCTTCTCGCGGGGCAGTTCGCCCGTATTGAGCTTTTCAATGGGCAGTTAAATCTTTATATCCAGGAGTTATTACTCCTCGTTTTTGTCATCGTATCCAGTATGCAGTTTGGAATCGTGCCGGTAAAGAACTTCTTCAGATCGAGAAGCATACTAGTATTTTTTTCTGTTCTCCTATTTTCATTCATGCTTTCGCTATTTGGATTCACCTTTGTCCAGAATATATTGTCTTTCCTTTATTTGGGGCGATTAGTCCTCTATTCATTATTTGGCATTTACCTGTTCAACTACATCAAAAGACAAAAGAAAAGAGGGATATTTCTCTACAATCTCATTTATAATTTCAGTTTTCTTCTTCTTGTCGCGACCATAATCCAATATGTGTTCTATCCCAATTTTTGGGTGTTGAAACCGCTTGGGTGGGATCCTCACATGTTTAGGGCATCCGCGGCATATTTTGATATCTATGTTGCTGCAGCAATCTACGGTATGCTTTCATTCTATTGGTTTTCAAAGAAGCAATACCTTTTGTCATTCTTATTCATAGGCGCGCTGGCTCTATCATTTTCCCGTTCCGCCTATATCGCTTTCGCGTTGAGTCTTGCCTATTTTTTCATCGTGCAAAGGAAATGGAAGGAAATACTCATCGCCCTTTCTTTGTTCGTCATCCTCATCATATTCGTTCCTAAGCCATTTGGGGAAGGGGTGAACTTGCTTCGCACTTCCTCGATTACGTCCCGAATGTTCGATTATAAGCTGGGATTGAAGATCTGGCAGGAAAAACCGCTTTTCGGTTTTGGATACAATAGGATCCGATATGCAAAAGAACAGCTGAAACTTGCTGCAA
>CAZKKK010000019.1:0-14792 GCA_964553365.1 uncultured Gammaproteobacteria bacterium | reverse complement strand
GGAGTTTATCTGTCCATGAAGGAGATTCTCCTACACTTATCTCAGAGCTTTCGTTGACGATGTACTGGTCTTCATCCGAGATTTTTTCGTGCGTCATGCTTGATTTTATCAAAAATAGGCACAAAATAACATACTAATGTATCAGCTATGAAGAATAAAACTGCTCGAATAGGTGTCTGGAGGTGATTACTGTCATATAACAATATGTATATATGAGGCTTTCCAAAAATAAGGCCATTATTAAAATTTTTTTGCGACCTATTTTTTGTCTCTGGGGACAAGTTCTTTTGTAGTGTCTATCTTTTAAAAAGTAGTTTTACTCAACCGAACTAAATTCAAGCAGGTTTATTATCCTAACTAAATCTATATACATTATATCACACTTTTTTTGTAATAGTTGAGCATTTTACTTTTCGAGGTCAAGAACCTCATCGATCCGTATCTGGGAAACGAATTCCGGGACGTGGGAGACAAGGATCATCATTCCTTGATAGGTACTGAGTGCTTCTGCGATGCGAGGAAGATGGCGGAAATTAATATGATTTGTAGGTTCGTCCAGAATAAGGAGGCCTGGTTTAAGGAGTACTAAGCGAGCAAACGACACCAAACCTTTTTGTCCTTCGGAAAGCGTGCCAATCTTTGAATATACATGTTCGTTAGTGATAAGGAACCCCGCTGCAACAGAACGGATCTGTTGTTCGTAAATCGGCCCACCGGTTTCCTTGACAGCTTTTGTGAACGATTCGTAAACCGTATCGTTAAAGTCTAGTGTTGAGAAGTCTTGTCGATAATATCCGATGCGAATGCCAGGAGAGAGTGCGACTCCTTGAGCCGTTCCCTTTGCAAGGGATTCTATGAGTGTGCTTTTGCCGATGCCATTGGGACCCTTGATGAGTAGATGCTTATTTTTAACAAGGAATATTCGTGATTGTTTTGTGATTTCTTTATGATCCTTCATGATGGTGAAAGATGATATTTTCATGTCTTCATTAACCAATCCATCTTGCGTGGGGATAATGAATTGGCGGATAGTTTTATCTTCTCGACGTACGGCTACTTTCTCACTTTCCATTTTTTCTGCCTTTTCTCGCATTTTTTTTGCGACAAGGCGCATTTTTCCTCCTTTATGGGCAAAGAAGTTCGAGCGGTCCTTATTTTCCTGGATTCCTCTTTCCATTTGCGCATTTTGTCTATGTTCCCTTTCTATCCGTTCCGCAATTTGTTCTACCACATCCGTATAATTCCCCGCGTATTGTTCGATTTTCTTCGTGAAATTATCAAGATAAAGAACTCCTTCGGTAAAAGCATTGAGGAACTCCGCATCATGAGAAATCACGATAACGCTTTTTTTATAGTTCATGAGGAAGTTGGTAAGGTGATTGATGCCTGTATGATCAAGGTTGTTCGTAGGTTCATCAAGGAGGAGTAGATCTGGGTCCTGGATAAGGGCGGAGGCAAGAAGGAGGCGAGCTTGTTGGCCTCCAGAGAAGGATTTAATGACCTTGTCGAGGGGTGCTTTGAGGTTTACTACATCCAGAACATTGCTCAACTTTCTCTGCAATTCGTGATTTTCAACTCCTCCTAGCCATTTCTGAAAATATGCTTCCACTGTTAGGTTCATATCTGCAGGCGCTATTACTTGGTGGGCCGTGGCAATGATAAGACGTCTATCGATAGAAATTTCGCCTGATGTGGGCTCGATTTTCCTGGTAATCAACTTGAAAAGAGTACTTTTACCCGCTCCATTCTGACCCATCAGAGCAACCTTCATGCCCTTACGGACAGAGAAGCTCACTTCGTCGATGATTGATTTGTCGTGCCCAAAGTCAAAGGAGACTTGAGAGAACTTTATTATGGTTTCCAGAGCTTCCATTTTACCACAAATTACCCTGATTTGAACTGAATAATGAGCCTATAGTAGATTTAGGCAATTATTCTTTCTTTCTTGATTTCTTGATGAGAAACCAAAATCCTCCAATTGCAATTACGAGCAAAGCAATACCTATCATTGGTCGATAGGTTATCCAAGCAATAGCAATGGTGATGCTCCCTAGGCAAAGCGTCAAGAGAAAGGACACGACTCCTACCCCTGCGCCTATAATACTACCGATGAAAGGAACAACGCTTCCGATAACCGGCAGCACCCCAAGGATAAGCTGAAAACCAATAAACATGAGAATTACCCCCACCACTCTTAAAATCCACGTCATCGTCTTGTTCGAATCTTGTGCATTTTTAAACATCTCTTCTGCAGTGCGTTTGCCCAATTGGATCATGCTGATCGTCTCGCCATTCTTCGTGGAATAGGGGACGAGCATTTCTCCCGACTGCTTGTAGATAACGCTTACGTCCTGTGGGGCAACTGCCTCATAAAGAATTCGTGTATTCCCGATTTCAGGGACAGCCACATCTTTAGTCTGATAATAAATAGTGCTTCCCACTAACTGCAACTGTGCGGGTGAGGTCGTATTTTGTACATTGAGCATATCTTGAGTGACTGTGAGAGGTTGGTATCCGGAAAGGGCAGACAACATGTCTTCCGAAATTGCATATGCTCCTACCGTGACTCCCTGAGCAAGCCATTCCTTATCAGAAAAAAGTTTTGAGGTGGGATTCTGGTGTATATCCACTTCCCTAAAACTGGATGAATCGTTAAGTGTATTTGACCATTCTTTGGAATAGGTATAGGTGGTGGTTGTATCCGTCCCTCCCCCTAGTTTTTCCGTCGTTTTACTGGTGGATTTCTCTTTCCATTGATATACCTCTACAATCCGTTTCATCTTAAGTGCGCTTCCTTTCACTCCAAACTCCGTATCTGTCAAAATACCTGGTACGGTAGCTACTCCTGAAAAGTGAATAAGCTTACCTTCATTCGTCATATCTTTTTTATCTGAGGGAACGGAAACAACAACAGAGAGTCCCTCAGCTAGGCTTTGTTCTGTTTTAACCGCCCGCCCCTCATTCCAGAATAGGAGGACGACTGAACCAATCACCAAAATAATTCCGATAAGAATATTTTTAAATGAATTACCAAGACGTGAAAACCAAGAGGTTGAGACGGTCTCTGTTGTAGTCATATAAAGATTATTATAGCAGCTTCAGAACACTGTCGAATATTCTAGCGATTACGTTCATTCCGAACGAAGATGTATGTACCGATGGTCAAGAATATCAATCCAGCTCCGACAACGACTACTAAATCAAGGAGGGGCGAGAAAAGTACGACTTTTGCATATTCTGGCGTTCCCCAGTAATAGACACTTCTCAATAAATCGACGGCGTAAGTCATGGGTGCGATCCGAGACGCAATAAGAATGGGAAGAGGCAAATTGAATATGGGATTAAAAACACCCGCAAGAAAAAATTGTGGGAAAAGAAGGAAGGGGAATATCTGACTTGCGGCTTTTTGGTCGGATAGATTAGACATCACCATAACTCCAAAAGCTCCTCCAAAAAAACTGATGACAAAGACAAAAGGAATAAGCTTGAGCAACCCACTTATCTGGAGAGGAATGCCGATTATAAATGCAAATATAAGGACACCTCCTATCTGAACGACCGACACCAATGTTTCTCCCAGTATTTTCCCCAAAAGAATCGCATATCGTGATATAGGGGCGATGAACATTTCCTGGGAAAAATCATTTTGCCTGTCTTCGACGAGAGAGATGATCCCGGCCGCAGTAGACTGGAAAAGGGTTTGCGCCAAAACTCCAATAAATACAAATACAAGGAAGTTATATCCCAAACCCTTTCCGAGGTTCTGTTGCAAGCTCGTTCCCAAGACTCCTATAAATATGATGGGAAAAATGAAGCTTCCCATAATGCGAGCACGATCCCTTAAGAGTTTAGTGATATCCCGGAATGCAATTGTCAAGATGGCGTTAATCATGATTGTTATTTTTTGTGATAATTTCTACATATGCATCTTCCAAGGTTGGATTATGGATATCCAGGTAGGTGAGGGTAGTATTTAGTTTTTTTATATGTTCCTGACCAGTCTTATTTATCGTGATCTTGAATGGTCCTGATCCCTCAACTTTCCATTTATGGCTTTCAAGTTCTATTCTCAAGGCATTTCTGTCCGTTGCGTCAAGGACAATATATTTTTTTATGAGCTTTTCCTTTATATCTTGGGGTTTTCCTTCATTGATTATCTTCCCGTCATCGATAATACATATGTAGTCAGACCCTTCGGCTTCATCAAGATAATGGGTCGTGAGGAATATCGTGACATCCTCTTTCTTGCGGATATCCTGAAGGTACTGCCATAAATTGTGTCGGCTAATGGGGTCTAGACCGGTCGTTGGTTCATCAAGGAAAAGAACTTTTGGTTTATGAATGAGACTTCTCACAATTTCAAGTTTACGTTTCATCCCACCGGAAAAAGTTTTTACCGGCTTATTTAATTCATTCTGAATTCCCACAAGTTCTGCCAATTCATCGACCTTGTTCTTATATTTTTTTGGCATGAGTGAGTAGCTGGGACTGAAGGGAAAAAGGTTATAGAGTATCGCATGGAAACGAATGTTCTCTTCGGCAGTCAGATTAAGGTCGAGGCTTGGATTCTGGAATATGACGCCGATGTTCTGTCGGACTTTATGGGCCTCTTTCTCAATATCGAAACCGGCTATCCTGACAGATCCGCTGGTAACTGAAAGCAAGGAAGTCAAAATAGAGATAATAGTTGTCTTGCCTGCGCCGTTGGGCCCCAGCAGGGAAAAAAAGGAACCCCTCTCCACGTAAAAAGAAACATCGTCAACGGAATTCCTTTCCGACTTCTTATATCGTTTAATGAGATGTTCTACCTCGATAATATGGTTATTTTCCATTGGTGTATTGTGATTATACCCCTGCGAACGGAAAATGCAAAAGAAACATATTCAAAAATAGTATTAGTTACTCATTGAGCCATTTAATCCCTCGATATACTAAAGGCGTCTCAATGACTGACATAGCGCATTTAAGCAGCCAATAGGGCAAAATCAGACTGACCAAGAAAACAAAATTGGTATGAAACGGTTGACTGAGCTCATAAAAAGCAAGAGTCATGAATATGAATGTATCCAAGAATTGGGAAATGAAATTTGAAGCATTATTCCTGAACCATAATGCTTTCCTGCCGAATGCTTTTCGTATACGGACAAATATAAGCACATCCATAAGATCCGCCACCCCAAATGCAATCAAGCTTGCGAGGGAAATCCTGGCGGATTGTTTGAAAATAAGGTCATATGCGGGTTCCATTTTAAGGAATCGCTTGGAGGCAGGGAGGGAAGTGGCAAATAGCGAAAACAAGAACAGCAAAAAGACAATTACTATTCCAGATCGAACGATGCTCCTCGTTCTCTCTGCTCCATAAACTTCAGTGACAATGTCATTAATCGAAAAAATAAGCGGCATCAAAAAAATTGCGACACTCGCATTGAGTTTGATGAACGGGGAATTGAGAAGAGGGAATGTCTTTCCTCCCATGACTTCAGCGGTGACGATACAAAATACATATAGGGAAATAAGGAAATCTAATCTATTGGTTGATGTTTTCATATGAAAATACGTAATTTTTAAAAAAGGATGAACTCAAGACCACTAAGGGTGGTTAAAGTTGGGGGGAGTAGTTGTTTAAGACATTTACGCGGGGATTCATGGTGATGTCATTCTACACTATTTCATTCCTAATAGGGATTGTGGGGAATGAGGTTTTGGGATTTGCTGTGATATACTTTAGTGAGGCTGGAACAGCTTTGGAGAGGTGGCAGAGTGGTTGATCGCGCAGGTTTCGAAAACCTGTATGGCAGCAATGTCATCGAGGGTTCGAACCCCTCCCTCTCCGCCCAGGGGTTTTTGAACTTTGCTATACTGATCTAATGATGAGTCTTCTTTTTCTTGCTCAGATAATGTATTTTGTTCAGCTGCTCCACTCTTTGGAAGAATTATTAAATAACTTTCATAAAAGATGGTTTTTCAGAAGGATTTCCTTTAAATCTTTTTTAACATTTGAAATTGTCCATAATACCTTTTGGGGATTGGTTATCTTTATTCCTTTTTTTCCATTTAAACTTCAATTGTTAGGCATTTTCGCATTACTAATGTTTGCGAATGGTATTGAACACATTGTTTGGTTTATGTGGGAAAAGAAATATGTCCCTGGTTTATTTACTGCACCAATTCATATACTTTTATTTATCGTTTTCTTTTTCTTAAATATTAGGCAGTTTGGATATTGAAATATATTCCAACATTGATCCACGCTCTCCGCATTCATTTGTTGGCTAATATACAATGCGATTTTGCTTATAAAATTCTTTCTTAGTAATATAAATTTACTAAATCCTACTTTTTTCCATGTAATACGTATATACTTAATACAGTATATGCGAAAAGGTACTTCGACTTTATTTAAAATAGCGTCAATTCTTCTAAAGATACTCTTCTTTATGATTCTCGCTTTGGCCGGAATAGTTTTCTATATGCTGAAATATACAGATTTATCAATATTTCTGATTATTATAAATGCTATTTTATCTCTTCTTTTTGTTTATAAGTGGATGCCTAAATGGATAGTGGGTGGGGTTTGCTTAGGTATTTTTTATATAGTTCTTTTTACCACACTCCCATCCCATCCATGTGAGACTAAATCAAAAACTGAGAACGTATTTACTTCATGTGATTGTCTAGGGATAAAAAAAAGTCAAAGCTTTGGAATTGTCAGTGAGTGCATTGGTATACGCACGAAGTGTTATAAGGGCTCAAAAGAGGATATATTTTTTAAAAACAATGGAACAGAAATCGATAAAGTCGTTAAGCATCCAGAAAGAGAAGTAGTGTGTGAGTAGAAAGTTCCAATAGTGGCCCACGCTCTCCGCCATTAAAAATCTATGACAGAAGGTCATTGATTTTTGATGATGAATGAGGGGTGAGGAACGCGCCGCTTTGAACAAGGTGAAAAGCTAGTCCCCTTGGGGGAAACCCCTCCCTCTCCGCACCAGTTTATTATACTTTGATATAATAAATAAATGGAAAAAATAATTGAACTTGAAAAACGAATTGTTGAGATTGAAAGAAGAAATAAACAAGTGGAACAAGATAAGGCATGGGAAACTTCACTATTAAGGCGGCTACTTTTAGTACTTTTTACCTATCTGACTATAGGGATTTATATGAAGTTTGTATTAAATACAAATCCTTGGCTTAATGCAATAATTCCGTCCCTTGGGTTTTATTTATCAACACTTTCACTACCGGCGTTTAGAAAAATTTGGGAAAGATTCTCTGATAAAAAATAAGAATAAAAAGTTCCAATAGTGGCCCATGCTCTCCGCATCCTGGGGAACAAGACTATATCCCTATGAAAAGTAAAGAAAACAGCATAATCCTTTTAAAAAATGGAAGAAAATTAGGTTACGCTATTTATGGAGATATAAAAGGTAAACCCATTTTTTACTTCCATGGTTGGCCAACATCGCGTTTTCATGCAGCTGATTTAAATACTCTTGCTAAAAAACTTCATATCAAACTTATCTCTATTGATAGACCAGGAATAGGACTCTCTGATTTTAAAAAGAAAAGAACGCTTCTTGACTGGTCAGATGATGTAATTGAGCTTGCAGATCAATTACATATAAAAACGTTTGGGGTAATGGGAGTTTCAGGAGGGGGGCCTTATGCAGCGGCTTGTGCATATAAAATTCCTCTAAGACTCACCAAAACTGCAATAGTGGTTGGACTCGCTCCCACATATGTTCCAAAATTACTTGAGGGAATGCCTTTCTTGACTAAGTTTGGTTGGACACATTACGCAAAATATCCCCTTTTAAGAAAAGGAGCGACATTACTGCATTATGTAAATGCAAAATATGGTCCGTCATTTGGCCTTCATAGATTTATGTTTGGGGCAAAAAAAGATAGACAAGCGTTATCCGATCCTAAAATACGAGAAGGAATAAGAAGAGGATATAAAGAGACCTTTAGAACTGGATATAAAGGTGCTGAACAAGATTTAGAGTTGTATACAAGCGATTGGGGTTTTAAATTGACTGATATAAAAGCAAAAGTTTTTCTATTTTTCGGAGAAGCAGATCAAAATGTACCCATAGCTATGGGGAAATATTACCATTCACAAATAAAAAACAGCACATTAATCATTTATCCCCATGAAGGGCATCTCATAGCAAAAACACACGCAGAAGAAATATTAAAAACATTTGTGGCTGATATCAACTAAATAATGGTTTTGTTCCAGACCCGAGTGCTCCGTCTAAGCTTTAAATTTTCCCTCTGAAACAAGCAAACTACCTAAAATACATGCAAGAAAAATAGCATAATAAAATAAGGCCGTTTGGATACCAAACATATCCGTCGCTATTCCCAGTATAGGTCCAACCATAGCATAGACCAATCTCCTGAGTAAACTCTGAAATGACAAAACCGTTGTTGCTTGTTGCGCCGGAACAATCTGGAGCACTTTGTCAGAAATGATCGTCTGATTCATAAAAATGAAAGTAAGGAACAATGACCACAAGGGGAAAACAAAAATATTTTTGGTGAGGACGATTAAAAAAAGAGAAAACACAACGATGGCGCTCATGATGATGAAAACATACTTTTTAGTGAAAAGTTCAAATTGATGGGTGAAGGCCGATCCAACTCCCACAATGAGATTGATCACAAAAAAAGCAAAACCAAAATAAAGCACTGGAACACCCAAAAGTTTCAAAAAGGGCTGAGTGTAGAGATTGAGTGGCCATAAAAGACCGTAAAAACAGGCAAAAAAAAGTGTGAGCCATAATAATCGTTTGTGAGATCGTATTAATAAAACACTTTCTTTGATTGTTTGTACAAATCCAATCCTTTTTTGAGTCTTTTTATCTTCTTTGATCCCGGGAAAGCTCAGACCGACAATCAGGCTCACAAAAGTTGCTATGCCGGTCGCAAAAAGAGTGAATGCGAGCGATATCGATCCAATAATACCCCCGCCAATACTTGCGATAGCAGAGGCAATCTGAATTATTCCTCGCGCTTTACCTTCTGTTTTTTTAAATTCATGTTCCTTATTTTCTTCCTTCAGAAGTTCGTGAATATATACTCTATCAGCTCCTGAAATAAATGCCGAACCAATCCCCACAACTAGTTCGCCGACAACAAACTGCCAAAAATGAGTGCTTGCGCCATACCATATAAAACCCACTGACCAAAAAGCCGCCCCCAGAATAAGAGATTTCCTCTTGCCGAAATAATCGGCAAATGCACCCGTAGGCAGCTCGAGAATTATTACCCCAATTGAATAAATGGACTGCAAGAGCATGATCTGCGTCATGGTAAGGCCATGTGACTGCCAAAACAATACGATTACAGGGAAGAAAAAGCCAAGGCTGTTGAAGAACTGAAATGCGTAATATTTTCGAATACGACTTATTAAAGCATCTTTCATCTTTATATTATCTCATTTAGTACCTGAGTATATTTGACTCAGGATATTCAATAATTCATTTTGCAACTTGTCTTGAAACATTTCTATAGCGATCAATCACCATCCGTGTCGCCATAAATGCAAGAGGAATGGTGAGAAGCCCATCCGTCAAGTCTCCTGCAAATTGGAAATTGCCGGGAAAATTTTCTGCTTGGAAGTTGGCAACTGCCATTACGCCTATGGCGACAATAGGCAACGCCTTTCCGCATATTTCAAGAATCCTGCTGTCTCTCCGCGCTCCTTCTTGAGAAATAATATCTCCGATATAAGTAGTAAGAATGATGGGGGCCGCCGAATACATTGTATTTCCGATATGATTACCGATGGTTTCCCCCAGCATAAACCGATGTTTGGGAAATGTATGGATAAATGCATCAAAAAAAGATGCAGAGGTAACGAGTCCAGTCGCAGCGACAGTAAGCGCAAGGGAGTTTTTTGTACGTCCTTCCATAACGCCGTAAAGTGTATATAGTTGGAGTAGATATGTCAAATTAAATATGTTGATATTTATCCTCAACTTTCCGCTGAGGATATTGGACCTTTGGTATACTTCGCTGGTTTCTTTGAGTGTTTGATATAATCTTGCATATGAAACAAGTCCATATTAGGCGTCATGCTCCCAAACATTCAAGTGGCGATCTTACAGAGGATGGAAAAAAACTCGCTCAAGATTTTAAAACGAAATTAAGCAAATACGATTTGATTATTTCTTCAGATAAACCTCGAGCCGTTGAAACGGCATTTTTAATTACCGGCATACATCCAACCATTGATAAAAGAGCGGGAACTCCTCCCTTTAGCCCCGAACAAGAAAAGCAACTTCATGAACTTGGACAAAGCCACCCTTTTGGAATTGCTGGTGTCATCCTCGATAATCCGGAATACAGAATAATGATTAAAGCAAAAGGGGAAAGTTTAGGATTTCTTATCCATGAAGTATTAAGGAAGCTTCCTAAAAATGGGAAAGCGCTCATCATTTCACATGATGGAGTAATGGTTACTGCTGAAAGACTGTTGAAGAATATGTCTCTTGATAAAGCAGAAAAAACATTCAAACCATTGATGGGTTTTGTTGTATATGAGGATGGTAAGATAGAGGACCTTGATTGAAGAGGTGTCTAGTATTAGGTTTGAATAATATATCGCACAGTCTATGAAAAACACCATAAAAAAAACCTTAAAGTGGCTCACTACAGCACGAATCGCAACGATCCCAAGAAAGTACCTAGGAAGGGTCATTACCCATATCATAACCAATAAAAGGCTCATGCATCATTATGACAATCCAGCAAGAGCACAAGCGCGCGCGTCAATTAAGTCTGTAAAAGAAAGCACAGAGATGCTCTTAGATGATTTACAGGCATATCAAATCCATTTAGCAGTGAAAAAAACTGAAAAAATCGAGGGAGAAATTGCGGAGGTCGGAGTTTATAAAGGGGGATCTGCAAAACTCATTTGCGAGACCACGAAGAAAAAGAAATTGCATCTATTCGATACATTCGAAGGATTACCCGACTTAACGAGACATGACAGTAATAAACAATTCAATAAAGGTGAATATTCCGCACAGCTTGAAATGGTGAAAGAATCACTTGAAAAATATTCCAATGTTTTTTTCTATAAAGGTTTTTTCCCCGCAACTTCAGGGCCGGTAAAAAATAAGAAATTTTCACTCGTTCATCTCGATGTTGATATTTATGAATCAACTTTAAGCTGTCTTACATTTTTTTATCCGAGGATGAGTAGGGGAGGGGTCATTGTTTCCCATGATTATCCAGACGCGGTTGGGGTAAAAAAAGCATTTGACGAATTCTTTGAGGATAAGCCAGAAATCATAATCGAACTGCCGCTTTGCGACCAGTGTGTAGTGGTAAAGTTGTAGGGGGATTATTCGAAGGTTTTCCATATCTCAGCATTATCTCCTTCGTATCCAAGTGCCCAAAAGGCAAGACCGCCTAAATTCTTATCCTTCATATAGTCATTCTTTGCACTAAGGGATTTTTCATCCTCAAACCATATTTGCTTGAGTGCTCCATCTTGTCTATAGCTCAACCAAGAAGACTTCGAAGTGGTATCGAAGTTCACCTGAATTGCTGGGTTCTCAACTAATAATCTATTCACTCTTTTGTAACTGGCAAGTGCGCCCGAGGAGGCGAATGTGGAACTTTGAGATGCTGTGCCAACTGTCTGCCATTCATATCCATACAGCGGGACAGCCAAAATTATTTTTTTTATGTCGACTTCATTGCTTAGATAAAGAATAGATCTATCGATGGAGTGTTCGTTACTGGGCGCATAAAGGGGAGCAACCGGTCCTGAGTGGGTAGAATCGATACGATGATAATCGTATCCCATAAAAATAATCTGGTCGACGGCTTTCCCAATCGCGGAGATATTATATGCCTCGTCATCCAAAATTGACGTGCTGTTTATGTCAAAAGATACGAGAATCTCTTTGTTCCTGTTTTTTAGTTCGCTGCTTAGACGATTGAGGAATGGACCTAGGTATGTTCGAGTTGGAAAATCCGTATCACTCACATATTCGAAATCGATATTTACCCCATCCAATTGATAGTTCGTGATAAGATCACCTACCTGTCGTATAAATAAGTTTGTGGCGCTGGGATTGCTTATGACACTGTCTATAGTTGCATTATCAAAATTTTTTATACAAATGAGCATTTTAATCCCTCTTTTTTTTGCTTCATCTCGAAGTGACGAAAAAAGAGGGGAGGTAAAGCGATCCCATTCAAGGACTTTATTTCCATCAGAATCGAATTTGATAAGGGTCCCATTTTTGTTCATGCCTAAGCCAAAAAATATTATTTGGGTAAAAGGTTGCAGGTCCACATCATATCCAGTAGAGATGGACCATGAGGGCAGAAACCCAATTTTTTCCCTTTTGACGGTTACGATCGCCTCCTGTGGCTGTCTTTTCCCATACGAAGTAAGGATTGGTTGGATAACCTTCGCGATAGACGCGGGTTTATAAAAAAAGAAATAAAATCCAATAGGCATGCAAATCAATACAAACAAGAGAATCAAGGAAATGATGTTGTGACGAATAGGTCTCTCTTCCTCAGAAAAAGAAGATTGCGGAATAGGATAATGATCCTGCATATTCCATGGTACCACTTTTGGACATATATGTATGAAATAATGATTGCAATATAAAAAACATGTATGTATCATATGCGTATGAAACGGGTACTCATCGTTGAGGACAATATAGTTCTTGCCAATCTATGCAAGGTTAATCTGCTTAAAAAAGGATATTCAGTTGATATGGTACATGATGGGAATCTGGCAATCCAAAGCGTGAATATGTTTGATCCACATTTGATTGTCCTTGATATTATTTTACCCAATAAGGACGGATTCGTGATCTTACAGGAAATAAAAAGTCATGAACGTCACAAGAAGATTGACGTTGTTGTATATTCTTCACTTATTCAACAAGAAGACATAGACACATTCATGAACCTTGGAGCATTGGCATACTATTCCAAGCAATGTGTGGGTGTACATGAGTTAGTAGAGAACGTACATACCCACATATCCAAGTCTATAAACAACGGTTCCATTAACTAATCCCAAGAATCGGCACCACTCCCCTATCCTTCCCCTTGACTTATTGCAAACGATTTGCAATAATATAACCGTATGGACAAAGTTATACGCATAATGAAGGAAAAGGGCCAACGATTTACGGCTCAAAAGAGGGATGTATTTTGTGCTCTTAAACAAAAACCTCAAACCGTTTTGGAAATATTTTCAGCAGTGAAGTCGAAAAAAAGCATCATCGACAAGGCGACGGTCTATCGTATCCTTACGAGTTTTATGGAGCTGCAGGTGGTACGTGAAATCCATTTTGGAGATCGAGAAGCTCGCTATGAACTTTCAGATTCCGAACATCATCATCACCTCGTGTGCGAAAGTTGTGGAGATATAAAGGATATATCATTATGTGAAAAAGCACTCCTTGATGAGGTTCAAGAACAATCGTCCTTCAAAATCAAGAGTCACTCATTAGAATTTTTTGGGACATGCAAAAAATGTCAATAAGTCGAATTCTGCTAGTATTGGGAGGGATCGTTGCCTTCATTATTATCTTTGTTCTTCTCCTTAATAGACAATCACCGGAACAAGTAGGTATAAAAAAACTTAAAGTCACCACGTCATTCTATCCATTATTTTTTTTAGCAAAGGCTATCGGTGGTGAGTTAGTTATTGCAAAGAACCTTACTCCAGTCGGTGCGGAACCACACGACTTTGAACCAAGTACACGCGACGTTGCGGAGCTAGAGAAACAGGACATTATTCTGCTGAATGGAGGAGGGATGGAAGGATATACAAACAAGATACAGGCGAATATTGATACAAAAAAGACAAGCATTATCCTTGTGGGACAACCCCTGATGAATAACGTAAAAGACACTCATATATGGCTTGATCCAATCCTCTTCAAAAAGGAAGCAGAGACGATAACGAAAGCGTTTATTAGCAAGGATCCCCTTCATGAAAAGCGATATACAGAAAACATGAGACGTATCGTTCAGGAATTAGATGTACTTGATGTAGAATTCAGGGAAGGTCTTCGTATTTGCAGCCAAAAAGACATAATCACTTCCCATAATGCATTTAATTATCTTGCCGCCCGTTATGGATTACGCCAGATAGCCCTTTCTGGTTTATCTCCCGAGCAAGAGCCATCTTCAAAAACACTAGCACAAGTGGCAGCATTTGCAAAAGAAAAAAAAATTGGATATATTTTTTTTGAGGAGCTTGTGAATCCTGCGATTGCAGATACAATTGCACAGGAAGTAGGAGCGAAGACGCTCGTCTTAAGTCCCCTTGAAGGACTTACAAAAGATAGTGAGGCAGCGGGAAAAACATATTTCAGCATTCAAAAGGAAAACCTCAAGAATTTACAAATTGCATTAGGTTGTCAATATCCATGACATCATCCCCCGTAATTAGCTTAAGAAACATAACGTTCAGCTATGGAGGCTCTAATGTTTTGGAGGGTCTTAATACCGATATCATGAAAGGGGATTTTGTGGGACTCGTTGGACATAACGGTACGGGGAAATCTACCCTCCTCAAAATTATTCTCGGGGCGCTTCATCCGCATAAAGGCTCAGTGCATTTATTTGGCATCCCCATAAAAAAATTCACGGATTGGGATAAAATAGGATACATACCACAGAAAGCCGGCCTTGCTGTGTCGCATGTTCCCATCACGGTTGAAGAAGTGGTCAAGATGGAAAGGGCAGACGACAGGGCTATCGACGAAGCCCTCGCATCCGTCGACATGCTCATG
>CAZKKK010000018.1:0-15241 GCA_964553365.1 uncultured Gammaproteobacteria bacterium | reverse complement strand
GAACCCATATATCGTTTGCGTAATGACCAGAGGTGAGTCATTGCCCAATCTCGAAAAGGTAATCCAGAAAATCTCCAATTTAATCTATAAATCGGTAGCCCTCTAACGTAGCAATGGACAATTGATTCCTACATGTGCCGAAAAACAAGTATGTCTTTGGTATTCAGTTGTATCTATAAGCTCCACTTTATATACTATTGTCATATTATGGCCTTTACACATCTTCATCTTCATACTGAATATTCGCTTCTTGATGGTATGTGTCGTATCGGGGAGGTACTGCAAAAAGCAAAGGATTTGGGGATGACCTCTCTCGCAATCACTGACCATGGCGCTCTGTATGGAGCCTTCAAATTTTATATTAAGGCAAAAGACTTGGGAATAAAGCCCATTATCGGAGTAGAAGTGTATAAAGCAAAGGGTTCTCGACTTGATAAAGACTCGGTTGATGGCACCGACCGATACCATCTTGTTCTTCTCGCAAAAGATCTTATCGGCTACCGAAATCTCATGAAGTTGGTGAGTAATGCACATCTTGAAGGAATGCATTATAAGCCACGAGTCGATTTTGAAACGCTTGAAAAATATCACGAAGGAGTCATTGCGCTTTCCGGTTGCATGGAGGGTGAGATTTCACAACTTATCCAAGAGGGCCAGCAAACCCAGGCGGAGAAGATATTGCAGAAGTATCTGTCCATATTTAAAGAGGATTTCTATCTGGAGTTGCAACGACATCCAAACGTACCACAACAGGACACCATAAATGAAGAACTTGTGAAATTAAGCAGGAAATTCAGCGTACCACTTGTCGCGACAAATGATATCCACTACATGAGTGAAGCAGATGCATATGCACACGAGGTTCTCCTTTGCATTCAGACACAACGCACGATCTTCGAGAAAAATAGGCCCATGTCGATGATCGATGTTCCGGATTATTATTTCAAGACTGAGGATCAGATGCGCGTCGCCTTTTCAGATCTTCCCGAAGCGATAGAGAACACGAATAAGATAGCAAACATGTGCAATCTTGAAATACCTCATGGTAAATGGATCCTCCCTAAATTCGAAACGCCGAATAACATGCCCCCTGAAGAGTATCTTAGGGAACTTACCTATGAAATGAAGGGGAGAGTGACTGATTTCACTCCAGAAGAGGTTATAAGACGGCTTGACTACGAACTGCAGATCATCATCACCAAGGGTTATGCGACGTACTTCCTCATCGTTCAGGATTTCATAAACTGGTCCAAAAACAATGGGATTGGAGTAGGTCCGGGCCGCGGATCGGTCGCAGGCTCTCTCGTAGCATATGTTTTGCGTATCACTGACATCAATCCACTTGAGCACAATCTGCCCTTCGAGCGCTTCTTGAATCCAGAGCGTCCTACCCCTCCCGATATCGATATCGATTTTGCCGATGTGCAGCGGGATGATGTCCTTGCCTATGTGACGGATAAATACGGGAGCGAGAAGGTAGCGCAGATCATCACTTTCGGGACGATGGAAGCCCGTCTTGTTGTCCGTGATGTAGGACGTGCTCTTGGTATGTCCTATGCCCAAGGCGACCGATTGGCGAAGATGATTCCCCAAGGAAAACAAGGGTTCCAGATGAAATTATCCCAGGCAATGGCCGATGCCCCACCTCTTAAATATGCTTATGATAACGAGCCAGAAACGAAACGGGTACTTGACGTGGCGCTCCGCCTGGAAAGCCTTCCTCGTCACTCATCTGTCCATGCTGCCGGAGTTATCATTGCGGCCGACGATCTTACCAACTTCGTTCCGATCCAAACCGAATCCAAGCAGGGAAGAGTCATCACGCAATATGATATGTACTGTCTCGATTTGAATGCGGTCCAAAACAACAAGGCAGTAGGGTTGCTTAAGATCGATATCCTCGGCCTTCGCAATCTCACCATTCTCGACAAGGCAATCCAGCTTGCCACGCGGACCACCGGTGCGAAAATCGATATCCATGATATCCGTATTGATGATAAAAAAACGTATGATCTCATCTCCGCAGGGAATACGATCGGTGTTTTCCAACTTGAGTCGGCTGGGATGCGGAGGCTTGCCCGAGATTTGAAACCCAATAAAATGAGCGATATTACCGCTATGGTAGCGCTTTACCGCCCAGGTCCTATGGACCTTATTCCCTCCTTTATCGCGGGAAAAAATAATCCGGAAACCGTCAAATATCTACACCCTGACCTCAAAAAAATCATGGGAGAAACATATGGCGTCCTCGTGTATCAGGAGCAAGTGATGGAAATCGCGCATATCCTCGCCGGATACTCGATGAGTGAAGCAGACAACCTCCGCATGGCCATGGGAAAGAAAAAGAAATCCCTCATGGACGTGGAACACAAAAAATTCATCGACGGATGCGTGAAAAATAAATATTCAAAGACCATGGCCGAAAAACTGTTCGCGTTCATGGAGAAATTTGCTGCTTACGGATTCAACAAACCCCATTCCGCATCCTACGGACTCATCGCCTATTGGACTGGCTATATGAAAGCAAATTTTCCAGTAGAGTATATGGCTGCCCTTCTTACTGCCGAACTTCAGGGAGTTGCGGGGCCGATGCGCGAAATAAAGATGGCCCAGGCTATTGAGGAATGTCGCAGGATGGAAATCCCGGTCCTGGTTCCCGATATAAACAAAAGTGGAAATGAATTCACCATTGAGGGTGACAGTATCCGTTTTGGTCTGTCCGCTTTGAAGAATGTAGGAAGCGCAGCGATAGATTCCATCATGGAAGCACGCTCTCACGGTCCCTTCACCGGCTTCAAGGACTTCCTCACGCGAGTCGAATTACGTAAAGTAAATAAAAGGACGATCGAAAGTCTGACGAAGGCAGGGGCATTCAAGGAATTTGCAAACTGTGCCACTATCCTTACTGCTTATCCTGAAATGGTCAAGGATCTAGCAGCTTCAAAGGATAGTGAGTCAAAAGGGCAGTTCGGTCTTTTTGCTGGTCATGTAGAAAAAAAAGAGGTCAAGGACACCTTCGAACACATCCCGGAATATCCTGAAGATGAGCTTTCCATGATGGAAAAGGAGGTCATCGGATTCCTCATCAGTCGCAACCCCCTCGCCCGATTTGCCGCGATTATCGAGGAAAAGGCCACAAAACACATAGGGGAGATCGTAAAAACTGATGACAAGAAAAGCATGGTATTGGTGGGAGTCATCAGCGGAAAGAAAATCATACGGACAAAGAAGGACAACAAGGAGATGGCCTTCATCACCATGTACGACGACACCGGCACTATTGAGGCTGTTTTCTTCCCTAAATCATTCGAAAAGTTGAAGTCTATCATAGCGGTCAATCAGGTAATCCTTGCTAAGGGAACCGTCGCGGAAAGGGAGGATTCCATGAGTTTCCTTATAGATAATGCAGTGAAGTTAGGATAGGAAAATTTGACAAAGATTATCATCACATGGTACAATATTCGCGGTCACCTACAAGTCGAGTGAACAGTTCGTTTATCATAGAACCCTTTCGAAGAAAGAAGATCGAAAAGAAAAAGGAAGAGTTCCGACTGATAGACGTTCTCGATCTCGGTGTATATTTGGTTGTTCCGCTACTTGTTGGGATTGGAATCGGCATTGTTCTCGATACAAAGTTGGGAACAAGACCTATTTGCATCTTATCAGGATTATTGTTGGGGGCGATGGGATCCTTTTTTAATTTAATTAAAATTGTCCGACAATTCTCTAAGAATGCCCGAAATTAGCATAAAAGCAGAAACACTTTTTTACATAGGCTCCTTCGCTGTAAAAAACTCCATGGTCCTTTCATCGCTCGTCTTCATCCTTTTTCTGTTCTTGGGCTACTCGTATTTCAAAGAATCAAAGAAAAACAGCAAAAATGGCCTTTACTATACACTTAATCTTATCCTTCGCACTCTTTACGATCTTTTCACATCAATTGTCCATGACAAAATAGACGTATTCTTTCCTCTTCTTTCAGCCTTGTTTCTGTATATCCTCTTCCAAAACTGGAGTGGTCTTCTTCCTGGAGTAGGAAGTATCACCATGAAGGTACCTGCAGCAGTTGTGCACGGCACCATTCTCAAGCCTCATGTCGTGGCTCCCGAGGTGAAGTTGGAACATGAGCCAAAGGCCGATGCAAAGGCAGAGATAGCGGAAAAAGAAGAAGAAGAAATAATGACGATCCCCCTTTTTAGAGGCAACAACGCAGACTTGAATGCAACACTTGCACTAGCCATAATATCTGTCGTGATGATCCAGGTATATGGTATCCAATTCCTTGGATTCAAGACCTATATTTCCAAGTTCCTAAACTTCAAGGATCCCATTTATTTCGTCTTAGGCATCCTGGAAGCTATTTCTGAGGTATCAAAAGTCCTTTCATTCGCTTTCCGTTTATTCGGCAACATATTCGCAGGAGAGGTGCTTCTTACTATTGTGGCATTCTTGGTGCCTGTTTTAGCCTCATTCCCATTCCTTATCCTTGAGGTCTTTGTCGGGTTCGTCCAGGCTCTGGTCTTTTCCATGTTGACATCGGTTTTCCTAAGTTTGTCGGTAAGCCATCATTAAGCAGTTCAAATGTAACTTTGGGATTTTAATTTATAAATTCTCATAAGAGAAGGGGGTGCATACATATATGAATTCAGAAACAATGAAAATCGCGGCTATCGCTTTCACAATCGCAATCGGTTCAATCGGACCAGCATTTGCAATTGGAAATATTGCCTCAAAAGCAGTTGAAGCTTTAGGAAGAAACCCAGAAGCAGAATCATCCATTAGAACAGCCATGATTCTTGGCTTGGCATTTGCAGAAGCTCTTGCTATTTACGCACTTGTTGTTGCACTTATTCTCAAATTTACGTAATTTGAGGTATTGAAAAAATATGGAAAATCTTGGAATTGATATTAAATTATTGTTGGCTCAGCTCATCAACTTTGGGCTGTTCTTTTTCATCTATAAGAAATTCATAGCGGGACCTTTCGTGTCACTCATGAAGAGCGAAAAGATGAAAGATGCAGAACGAAAGAGGATGAATGAGGAAGTAGAACGAAGCCGCGAGGTTTTGGCTCAACAAGAAAAAGCATCTAAGGAAGAGATACACATGAAGACAGAAGAAAGCCTCAAGGCAGTGCGACACGCAGCTGAGCTTGAACGCACAGCTTTAATCGCAAAAGCCCAAGAGGAATCGAAAGGTATCGTAGCACGAGCAGTAAAGCAGATTGAAGATGAGAAAAAGCAGATGGAAAGACAATACAAAGAGACCCTAGCTAAAGTGAGCGTCATGACCGTTGAACATGTCCTCAAAGATTTTCTTACAGAGGATATGCAAAAGCAGGTTAATGCACGAGTACTTAGTAATTTAGACCAAAAGTAATCGTATGCGCCTTGATCCACAAGTAAAAGAACGACTAAAAAAAACATTCGCCGCTGAACTTACTGCCCAAAAGGAATTGGTAAGGGTTATTTCTGCATATAGTCTGTCACAAGACGAACTGCAGAAAATACTATCCCAGTTTCCCCAGTATGGAGCAAGCAAGGTAGAGAATAAGATTGATCCCTCACTTATTGGAGGGTTTATTATCCAATCCGGGTCCCAGAACATCGATTTGTCCATACGCAACGCGTTACATTTATTAAAAAAACAGCTCTATGAAAGCAATTGATCAGTATCTTGAACAAATTGAGCGCGAAATTAAAAATAGTAAGCTGGACTACAAGACCGATGAGGTCGGAATAGTTCAAGAAATTCGTGACGGAGTTGCGTTGGCACAAGGCTTGGACAAAGCTGGATATGGAGAAGTCGTGGAGTTTGAGAGTGGAGTGAAGGGCTACATTATCGATATGATGGAAGATGCAGTCGGAATAATCGTTCTCGGTGATTACCTTACGATAAAGAGCGGTGAGCAAGTGAAAGCACTGAAATATACACTTTCCGTGCCGGTAAGTGAAAAACTGATCGGTAGGACAGTTGATCCCTTAGGTCAGCCGATAGATGGTGGTGAAGCGATTCCTGCTGATGCATGGAATCCAGTGGAAAAGGTCGCCCCATCAGTCGTGTATCGAAAACCAGTGAACGTTCCTCTGCAAACAGGAATCAAAAGTATCGATGCCCTCTTTCCCATTGGAAGAGGACAACGAGAACTGATCATTGGAGATCGAGGAACTGGCAAGTCAACCATAGCCCTAGACACGATAATCAATCAAAAAGGACAGGATGTGATATGTATTTATTGTGGAATTGGACAGAAGAATTCCAAGATAGCACTTGTTTCTGAATTGCTCAGAAAACAAGGAGCGCTGGATTACACGATCATTGTAAGCGCTTCGTCTTCAGACCCAGCAGCTTTGCAATATCTTGCTCCTTACTCCGCAAGTGCAATCGCAGAATTCTTCATGGCTAAAGGTAAGGATGTCTTAGTGATTTACGATGATTTGTCCAAACATGCATGGGCATATAGACAGGTCTCCCTTATTTTACGAAGACCAGCAGGACGCGAAGCATATCCAGGAGATATTTTCTACCTTCATTCACGACTCTTAGAGCGTGCATGTAGATTGGAAGATTCTTCCGGAGGTGGATCGATTACGGCTCTTCCGGTCATTGAAACATTGGAAGGAGACGTGTCAGCCTATATTCCCACAAACGTGATTTCGATTACCGATGGACAAATATTTTTGGAGACAGATTTATTCAATGCGGGTATCCGCCCAGCCATCAACATCGGTATTTCCGTTTCACGCGTAGGAGGAAATGCACAGACAAAGGCAATGAAACAGGTTGCAGGAAGACTCAAACTTGATCTTGCCCAATATCGAGAGATGGCGGCATTTTCACAGTTCGAAAGTGATTTGGATGAAGACACGAAGAAGCTTCTCAATCGTGGAGCGAAAGTTACACAACTCATGAAGCAAGATAAGAACAGACCATACCGATTAGGTGAAGAAATCGTTGTCCTTTGGGCCGCAAACAAGGGATATATCGATTCTGTCCCTGTCGCTAAGGTGACAGATTTTGAAAACGAATTGATAAAGTCATTACGCTTACAAGGTGAAAAAATAGTTCACCTCATAGAGAAGGAAAAAGTCATTACTCCCCATATTGAGGAGCTATTGGCACCATTTGTAAAAAATATTGCCGATGGATTTGTAGAAGCCTAATCTTATGAATGTCAGACAGGTAAGAAAAAAGACGAAGTCAGTATCGAACGTAAAGAAGATAACTCGTTCTATGCAGTTGGTATCTGCAATCAAGATGAAAAAAAGCCAACAGGCAGCACTTGAAGCACGACCATACCAAAAGGAGTTGGAGATAGTTATCAAGAAGGTGATGACAAAGGTGAATGTACTCAATTCGCCCCTTTTGGTGACGCACGCATCCGATACAAGTCCGGACCTCGTCATTGTCCTTACCGGAAACAAAGGGCTTTGTGGATCGTTCAATATCGATTTATTCCGCTATATCGCCAGTAATATAGATATCGAAAACAGCAAGTTCATCACTATCGGAAAGAAAGGCGCACAGTTTTTGTCGAAGACCGGAGGAGATATCCTCGCGGATTATTCCCACACAGCACCTCTTAACAATGTCTCTGCGGTTATCCAATTCGCCTTAGAGACATTTTTGGAAGGTATGTATAAGCGAGTGTTCATTCTTTACAACAGCTTTATATCGACCCTCAAAACGGAACAGGTTCTGGCGCAGATTTTGCCATATAAATTGGAACTGGATCAGAAAATCGAGGAAAAGGAGTTCATCGAGTATGTCATTGAACCATCCCCTACCGAAATGATAGAGAGGATTTTGCGCAGTTTTGTGGAAGAGAAGGTCCGCAATGCGATCATCCAATCTGAAGCGGGAGAGCATTCTGCTCGTATGATCGCGATGAAAAATGCAACTGATAACGCAAATGACGTTATTTACAATTTAACATTGTTGGGAAATAAATTGAGGCAGGAAAAGATCACCAGCGAATTGCTGGATATGATCACGGCGAAAGAATCGGTTGAAGCAAGCTGAATTTCCAATTAGAGATTTTTAATTTTTGATCAATTTTTAAATTGATTTTAAATTTGAAATTTCAAATTAATAATTAAATATTTAATATACGAATATGATAAAAGGAATTATTTCGGCGGTCCGAGGAGTCGTGGTAGATGTCCAGTTTCCAGAAAATGCAACACCTGGCATTTATGACGCTCTTGTACTTGACGACAAAAAATTAGGGCGCACAGTGTTTGAGGTCGAAGCTGTTGTGGAACCAGGTCTCGTTCGTGCGGTAGCTATGGGAAACGTATTTGGAATTAGTCGTGGTATGGAAGTAACGAATACAGGAAAACCAATTGAAGTCCCCGTGGGAGATGAAACACTTGGTCGTATTTTTAACGTCCTTGGGGAAGTGATCGATGAAGGAGAGCCAATCAAGACATCAGATAAAATGCCAATTCACCGAGCAGCTCCCTCACTTGCCGAACAGGCAGTAGAACAGGAAATATTTGAAACAGGCATTAAGGTAATTGATCTGATCGCACCATTTACCAAGGGAGGAAAAGTGGGAGTATTTGGAGGAGCGGGAGTAGGTAAGACAGTTATTATTCAAGAACTCATTCATAACGTAGCAAAAGAACACGCAGGAGTCTCAGTATTTACAGGAGTAGGAGAACGAAGTCGAGAAGGTAACGATTTGTGGAGAGAGATGAAAGACTCAAAAGTAATCGATAAGACAACATTGGTATTTGGTCAAATGAACGAAAGCCCAGGAAACAGACTTCGTGTTGCACTTACTGGGGTAACGATGGCAGAGCATTTCCGCGATAAGAAAAACATGGATGTTCTTCTCTTCATCGATAACATCTTCCGTTTTGCACAAGCAGGGAGTGAAGTCTCAGCACTTTTGGGGCGAATTCCTTCGGCTGTAGGATATCAGCCAACACTCGCAAGTGAAATGGCAGCACTACAAGAAAGAATTACCTCAACAAAAAAAGGGTCAATCACATCGATTGAGGCAGTTTACGTACCTGCGGATGATTACACTGATCCTGCTCCTGTTGCAACGTTTTCCCATTTGGATGCATCGCTTAATTTGGAAAGAACACTTGCAGAACAAGGACTTTTCCCTGCAATTGATCCATCATCTTCAAATTCACGTGCACTTGATCCTGAGGTTGTGGGAGCGGAACATTATCAAGTTGCAAGAGATGTCGTAAAGACGTTACAAAGATACAAGGATTTGCAAGACATTATCGCAATTCTTGGCATGGAAGAACTTTCGGATAGCGACAAATTAGTAGTATCAAGAGCGCGAAAAATCCAAAGATTCCTTACTCAACCTATGTTCGTTGCAGAACCATATACAGGTAGACCAGGAAAATACGTCGCATTAAAAGAAACAGTGCGTGGTTTTAAAGAAATACTTGAGGGAAAACATGATGATAAACCAGAAACAGCATTTTATATGGTTGGCACGATCGAGGAAGTAAAAAAAGCCTAAGATTAATTGAAGACAGTCTTTAGAATATATGTCAAAATTAAAACTGATCATCATCACTCCAAAGAAGATAGCTCTTGAAAAAGAGATCGATGGGGTGACGTTGCCATCTTCTCAAGGGGAGATGACTATTCTGCCTCGTCATATAAACCTTTTTTCATTGTTGGACGAAGGAGTTGTCCATTATTGGAATGGGGAGGATAGCGAATATCTAGCTATCGGAGGCGGTTATGTGGAGACAGATGGAGAAACGGTTCGTCTCCTTGTTTCCAGAGCTTATGGCCAGGATACTATCAATGAGGAACAGACCCAAAAAGCATTGGTTGATGCAAAAGAGAGGATGAAAAACGCAAAAACAGTAGATGCGCAAAGGGAAGTCGCGTCATTACTTCGCCGCTCGGTGGTGGATTCAAAACTCCTCAAAAAGAAGAGAAGACAGAGAACTTCTTAATGAAAAAGTATGATTTCCCCTTCGATTTTAGTTAGATTAGCCTGTATAATAAAACTTTATGGCCTTAATAATCGTAGAATCTCCAACCAAAGCACGCACGTTTAATCGCATCTTAAAAATGGATGGTAAAGGTGATAAATATTATGTAATGGCAACCATGGGGCATATCCGTGACCTTCCGGGCAGTGAGATGGCTATTGACTTTAAAGATCACTTTCGTCCCAAATATGAATTCATTGAGAAACGAAGAAAACTCATTGATGAAATGATTGAGAAAGCTAAGGAACATGATGAGATTATTCTCGCCACCGATTTGGACCGTGAAGGGGAAAGTATTTCCTATCACGTCGCATTCATATTAGGTCTCATCAAGGAAAACTGGCCCAATATAGAGTTTGCCGACGTTTCAAAAAAAATAAAAAGGATTGTCTTTCATGAAATCACCGCATCTGCACTTAATGAAGCGCTTGCGAATCCATCGGAGCTCCGTATAAACCTCGTAAAAGCGCAACAGGCAAGAAGAATTCTCGACCGTATTGTCGGTTATGAACTATCGCCTCTTCTTTGGAAAAAAACGGGAAAGAATTGGCTTTCGGCAGGACGTGTGCAGACTGTGGGAGTGCGCTTGGTCGTAGAAAGGGAAAAGGAAAGAACTGCCTTTGGAAAAGAGCCCTATATCCTTATGACCGGTATGTTTACGATCGAAGGGAATGAAGTCACCGCCAAGCTAAAAAAAATAAAAGGGGAAGTGGTTGAAATCAGTAAAACCATAAAACTCTATGCAGGTGAATATACGTTCACTAAGACTTCGATAACGCTAGAAACTGCAGAGGCAACAAAAAAATCACTCATCGGCACGACCTATGCAGTAGCGGATATGAAAGAGACAGTGACAAACAGATATCCCACACCTCCCTACACCACCTCATCGTTGCAACAAGATGCGTTCTTTAAATGTGGATTTTCATCTCGTCAAGTCATGAGCTTGGCTCAGTCATTGTACGAAAAGGGATTTATCACCTATCACAGAACAGATTCATTCAATTTATCCACTCAGTTTGTCTTCAAAGCAAAAGATTATATTATTGAAAAATATGGTAAAGAATATGCGCTCGAGAAGCCACGAGGATATCGCACAAAAAGCCGCAGTGCCCAGGAAGCCCACGAAGCAATTCGCCCTACAAAACTCATTGAAGTAGATGATTTGGGAAAGAAAAAAGAATCTCTTACTGTAAATCATAAAAAGTTGTATAAACTTATTTTTGATCGCGCTGTCGCTACACAGATGAAAGAAGCGGAATTGAAGACGGTCACTTTCGATTTGGTCTCTCCAGAAGTCCATGTATTTGAAGCATCAGCGACAAAGGTCATGTTCGATGGATTTCTTAAGCTCATGGAAGCGACAAAGCAAGAAAACAGAGAACTCGCAAAAGTCACCGATGGCACAAAAGCAGATATTAAAGATATTGAAGTAAAAGAACAGCAAACGTCACCTCCTCCCCGCTATAACGAAGCGTCGCTCATTCGGACCATGGAAGAAGAAGGTATTGGTCGACCTTCCACATACGCTGCCATCATTTCCCTTATACAAGTAAAAGGATACGTGGAAAAAGACGGAAGATACTTCATCCCTACAGTAATCGGGACGGCAATTTCAGACTACTTAAGTAAAAGTTTTTCAAAGATTTTTGAACTTGAATTTACTTCTGATATGGAAAATAAGTTTGATGAAATAGCAGAAGGAAAGCAAGATGTGGTAACGGTATTAGATGAGTTCTACAAACCATTCACAGGAGAACTTGATATCCAAAAAAAGGAAGTGGGCATGATCCAAATCAAAGAGGAAACAAACGAGGTGTGTCCGAAGTGCGGAAAACCGATGATAATACGTTTCTCGAAATTCGGTAAATTCTATGCCTGCAGCGGCTATCCAGAATGCAAAACAACGAAACCATTCTTGTTCGTAGTAAAAAACAGAAAATGCCCAAAATGTAATGGTGATATTGTGGTAAAATTTACCAAGTCGAGAAAAAAGTTCTATGGGTGTTCGAATTATCCAAAGTGTGATTTTTCAGCGTGGGCATTAAATAAAATTCCAGCACCTGTTACACCAGATGAAAAGAAACCATCCGCTTAAATACATTTTTATTTCTGGGGGCGTTATTTCCGGTATCGGCAAAGGGATAACCTCCGCTTCCATCTCCTATCTCTTGAAATCCGCAGGTTACAATGTCGTTCCGATCAAGTTCGAAAACTACCTCAACATAGATGCAGGGACAATCAACCCTATCGAGCATGGTGATCCCTATCTCTGTGAAGACGGAACAGAGGCAGACATGGATATCGGTACCTACGAAAAATTCCTTGAGCAGGAAATGGGGAGCGATAACTTCGTCACTATCGGAAAAATATATAAGACAGTCATCGATCGTGAAAGACGATTCGAATACAACGGTGAAGACGTAGAGGCAATTCCCCATATCACGAATGAAATAGTCGACAGAATACATGCCGCAGCAAAAAACCATAATGCAGACATCATGGTCATCGAACTCGGCGGAACGGCGGGGGAATACCAAAACGTTTTCTACTACGAAGCTTCCCGTATGCTTACACTCCAGAAACCCAACGATGTCATCCATGTCCATGTAAGCTATGTCCCGACCCCAAAACATCTTGGAGAGCCAAAGACAAAACCGACCCAACTATCAGTGCGTACTTTGAACTCGATGGGCATTCAGCCAAACTTCATCGTCGCACGATCCGAGAAATATCTCGATCAGCGAAGAAGGGATAGATTTGCCCTTTTCTGCAACGTGCATGGAGATGATATCATCTCCAATCCGGATGTGGAGAGCGTGTATGAAATTCCCCTTATCCTGAAAAAGCAGGACTTCGACAAGAAAATACTCAAGAAATTACAGCTTCCCTTTGTGGAGCCAGACCTTTCCCGTTTCGACACACTTATTGCCTCGATAAAGGAGAAAAAGGAAAAAACCGTGAAGGTTGCTATCATCGGAAAATATTTTGGGACTGGCGATTACCAGCTTCGTGATTCATATGCTGCATTATTCGATGCATTAGATCATGCATGTTGGGACCAAAAAGTGAAACTGGAAACCCACTGGGTCGATGCTGAAAAGATCGAAAAACAAGGAGTTGAAATCATCGGAAAGCCCGATGGTATAATCGTTCCTATCGGTTGGGGACAGCGAGGAGCCGAGGGTATGATTTCTGCCGCAAACTATGCACGGGAACAGAAAATCCCTTATTTGGGTCTCTGCTATGGAATGCAACTTGCGGTCATCGCATTCGCACGAAACGTAGCAGGTATCCCACTGGCTAACACCTATGAGAACGATCCTGATACAAAAGATCCCGTTATCCACCTTATTCCCGAACAACAGAAAATACTTGAGAAACGAGCCTATGGAGGCACCATGCGCCTGGGAGGCTGGGATGCGCTCGTGAAGAAGGGAACGATGGCCTATGAACTGTATGGGGCTGAGGATACGAGTGAACGACATAGGCATCGCTATGAGTTCAATGACGATTACACAGAGAAGCTGGAAAAGATGGGGCTCATCATCAGTGCACGCTCAAAACAAGAAGGATTAGTGGAGATTATCGAGCTTGACCGCTCCGTTCACCCATTCTACATGGGTACTCAGGGCCATCCGGAATACAAGAGTTATCCAGGGAAACCACACCCAATATTTGTCGGTTTCATAAAGGCTTGTAAAAAATAAACATACAAGGTATAATTACGTTTTCACATCTATGGCAAACTCATTTGAATTCAACAAAAAGGTTATCAAGGTCGGCGATACAATCAGCCTTGAATATAAGATTAAGGACGGAGAAAAGGAAAGAACACAGCTTTTCAAAGGAATCCTCCTTATGGTCAAGGGAAACACTCCAGTAACCCGAAATATCACCATTCGTAAGATCTCCAAAATAGGGATCGGAGTGGAAAGAATCATTCCTTTAGCCTCACCAAACATCGTTTCACTGACCGTTGACAAACGAAGTAGCTACAACAAGGCAAAACTTTTCTTTATCCGTGACTATACTGAAGGAGAAACACGAAACAAGCTCTACAGCATCAAAAATACACGAAAAATGAAGAAAGCAGCTCCAATAGAAAAGACTGTATAATCTAAGTAATGTCTCTCCAAGCACTCGGAAAAAGAGGGGAAGACCTCGCCGCACACTACCTTATCTCACTTGGCTATTCAATTAAAGAACATAACTTTCGAACTAAGCTGGGCGAAATGGATATAATCGCCACAAAAAACGGCATTTATTATTTCTGTGAAGTGAAGGCTCGGGTTGGCGATTTGCATGGGAAACCATACGAAGCGGTGACCTCCAGGAAGCTCCAACATATCTATAGAGTGGCCCAGGCATATGTATTGCAGAATGATATAAAAAACAGTAAACTAAGCGTACAAGTCATCTCAATCACGCTTTTACCGGACCATACGATGGAGAAGATAAAGATGTATGAAGTAATTTAACAATTTACTCAATTCCTATGTTCGACACAACAAATTTTGTCTTCGTGCAATTCTGGAGTAAGTTCATAAATTATTTGCCTGATTTTTTCGGAGGATTGTTGATCGTCATCACGGGATACATCGTTGCCCTCATACTTAAGAAGCTTCTCCTCGCCATTTTGGCCTTTTCACGCATTGACGCGATACTAAACAGGACGAAGCTCATTTCCCTAAGAGAAGTACGGCTTTGGGAAGGGGTTCTTGCCGAACTTGTAAAATGGACTGTCATAATCCTCTTTCTAATTCCCACTCTGGAAAGTTGGGGGCTTTCGCGAGCGACAGAAGTGCTCAATCAATTCGTCTTTTACATACCAAACGTATTGGTCGCCGTGGTGATTGGATTTGTCGGAATCATCATTTCAAATCTTGCCTCAGACCTCGTTCGCCAAGGGTCAAAGAGTGCTGGCGACTCTGCTGCGGGCTCATTGGCGGTATTTGCCCGCTCGACGATCCTGTTCTTTACCATTCTCATCATGCTTAACCAGCTGGGTGTCGCTCAAGACCTCATTCGTATATTTTTCACAGGAATCGTAGCTATGTTAGCCATCGCGGGAGGCCTTGCCTTTGGGCTCGGAGGAAAGGACCATGCTCGGGAGATTCTCGACGCACTTAAGAAGAAGCTTGCGAAATAGGCCATCGTTAACTATAATATACTCTTGTCGTAGAAGAAAGGAGGCATCGTCTAGCGGCCTAGGACAGCGGGTTTTCAGCCCGTTAATCCGGGGTTCGAATCCCCGTGCCT
>CAZKKK010000017.1:0-15319 GCA_964553365.1 uncultured Gammaproteobacteria bacterium | reverse complement strand
AGTAATTGAAAGTCTTATAGTCAGTTAAACAGCAGTACTATTTGACTAATACACTTCACTTGCTATTTTTTCTCTCTATCTGCAGGAAAAAAATATCGGAGTAGGGTTCTTTCCTATATTCCTTGTACACATATCCATCAAGAAGGTTTCCTATAAGGGGGCTTCCATCGGTGCGTTTTGAGAGGATATGATAGGTGTCGCCGTCGTATTGGAAGTAGGGGTACCGTAGTGCAGCGGAGTCGATAAGGACCCTTCTCTTCTGAAGGTTATCATCGATATATTTTTTTATTTGTCCCTTCACTGTCCCTCCGTGTATCGTGAAGTGGGGTATACTGTATTTCTCATATAACAATCGATTGCTGTCAGAGGTTATTATGGCAATGTCCTCATCATTCTGTATAAGATAATAGTAATTATATAAGGGGGGTGGATCAAGCTGTCTATAGGGAACCCATACGAAAAACAGCGATAGAACTATGATTTTGATGATCTGCGCCGGTATCGAATCGAACACCAATGCGATACAAAATGCTGCAGGAAATATGAGTCCTAAAGCCAACCGTCCAAAGAATCCTCCATACCAATATTGCATCAAGATGAAAAAGGGAATGAACATGATTGTAATCGCCATAAGTATGAATCGTTTCTTTTTGGATAGGATGATGAGTATTGAGACGGATGCCAAAAGAAGTGTTGCCCCTCCATATGAAAGGATGGCGGTCATCTGGACAAAACAATTCCTTGCCATCCGCGCGAGAAAGACAAACAATCCTTGATTAGGTGAAACGATGTCACCGACGTGGCTGATATATTTTGCTAGGAGAACCGAAGGGGATTGAAGAAGTGCTAAGTCCAAAACAATCCCTGAATCAATATATCCAATTAAAAAGAACATACAAAAAAGGATTATATTGAACTTTCTTTTTTTGAACTTATACAACAGCAAGAAAAAATAAAGGGGGAGAACTATGAGGGTTCCCACAAAGATAAGGTGGGCGAACCCCAAGGCTATCCCGGATATGAATATCAAGACCGGTCTTTTCCGATCGATACCTATGATGAGCAGATAAAAACTGAGTATCTGGAAAAAGACAAGCTCAGTCTCATAGAGGATATTGGTATTTGCGATGAAGAAATAAGGAAAGAGCAGAAGGATGATCGTCGAGAACAATGCTGTTTTTTTGTTTAGGATATTTTTTACGAGCAGATACCATACGACACAGGTCCCGTATCCGAACAGAAGCGAAACGAGGACCATCGCGAGTTCAGTCGGTGCACGGAAAAAAATGGATTTGAATATGAGGCAGGTGACGAAGTAAAAAGTATGGATGGTCTGGTGAGCGGAAGAAATGACGGAAGTCATAGTGCTCCAGTTCAGCTTTTCGATCACCCGCACATATTCGAAGGAATCATAGAAGACAGGATAGGTACGAAGGAAGGGAAGGCGCGTCGCGAAATAGAGAAGTGAAATGAGAAATAGGGTCATATTCTTTTTATAAGTTCCTGCACCGCGTTCAATCTGTGATTAACCGCTCTATGTTCCAGCTCGGTCAATTCGTCATAGAACTTGTCGTATGCATCCACAATGAAAAGGGAGCGATAGGGATATCCTTTGACTGCTCTTCCGCTGGGAACGAAAGATATATGTCCCTTAATGGATTTCGTGACGCTTTTTTTGAATCCGGTAATGGGATCTTTGTAGAAAAGGCAGACGGTGAACTGTGCTGTACGTTTTTCCTGGGGGACGCCCTTCAGTCTCTCCAATGTGTAGGTAACCATCTCTTCATCGGTCGCATCGCGCCCGAGCCATCGTTTGGAATGGACTCCAGGTTCCCCATCAAGCACATCGATTTCGATTCCCCCATCATCCGCTACAGTGGGAAGGCCGGATAGACGCGAAAAGAAATTCGCTTTCAATTGGGCGTTCTCGAGGAACGTCTTGCCGGTTTCTTCCGGATCGTCCATGATATGGAGTTCATCCAAAGATAAAAGCTCTGTACCGAATTTGATCAGCGAAGAAAACCCCTCCTTCAACTCCTGCTTTTTCGCAGGGTTGTGGGTGGCGATGAGTAATTGTTTTGGTGTCATTTACAAAGATAAATCCGTTGCGATTTCCTGCATCGACTTCAGGACAATGCCGACGAAATCGTTCAGGGTTATTCCCAATTTTTCCTCACACATCTTTATCTGTTCTCTATTGACCGCAGCTGCGAATGATTTGGAAGGGAATTTCTTGATGACGGACTCCGCCGTCACATCCGCCAATTTTTTGGTGGGTAACACCAGTGTCCGGGCAACGATGAATCCGGTAAGTTCGTCACATGTGTAGAGCGCCCATTCCATAGGGGATTTGGGTTCCCTTTCTCCACTATTCGAATGATTGTGGGACAAGATCGCTTCATGCAGTTCGGCATCATTGTTCCCCACTTCCTTCAACCATTCCACTGTTTTCCTTGTATGTTGGTCGTGCAGATCTTTCGTTGCATCCCAATCGATATCATGCAACAAGCCCACCATTCCCCAACGGCTTTCATCCCCTCCGAAATGTTTTGCAAGTCCTTTCATCGCGGCTTCGACGGCAAGCGAGTGCTTCCTTAAGTGAGGACTTGTCAGTTTTTCATTTACGAGCTTCATCGCAACGTCACGTGGTATCGAATAGGGATTTTGTTTTACCTGCACTTTTGGAGTAGATTGCACAGGAAGTTCTGACCCCAATTTTTTCAATGTGGGGAATAACATCACTTCCCTGATAGCCCATGTGTTCGTGAAAAACATCGTGAGCCGTTCGATCCCGATACCGATACCTCCCATAGGGGGCATGCCGAACTCCATTGATGTTATGAAATCCTCATCCACTTGTTGCGCTTCAGCTTTATCCTTTCGGGAAGCTTTTTGGTCGTTTTCGAATCGCTGTCTTTGGATGATAGGGTCGGTAAGCTCACTCCATCCATCACAGATTTCCTTGCCGGCTATATATCCCTCGAATCGTTCCACCCACCCGGGTTTCGAACGATGGTTTTTGGAAAGGGGAGATACATCTTCCGGATAGTCGATGATCCAAATGGGTTCTATGAGTTTTTCAGGAATCGTATGTTCAAAAATCGCGAAGATGATTTGCCCTTTCGTCTCTCCACCGATCATCTCTATCTTATGTTCTTTGCAATATCCAAGAAGCTCATCAATAGAGGTGGTTTCGACATCGAGCCCCAATTCTTTCTTCATGATATCCGCCATGGTCACTCGTGGCCATTTGCCGGAAAGGTCTATTTCCTTGTCATCGATCTTCATTTTCGGGGAGCCGTTCAATCGGTCTGCGAGATGCTTGAATAAACCCTCTGTGACATCCATGACGCGATGATAATCTGCATATGCTTCATACCATTCGATCATGGTGAACTCCGGGCTGTGCGAGCGATCGAAGCCTTCGTTGCGGAAGTCCCGCCCTATTTCGTATACCCGTTCATATCCACCGGAAATAAGTCGTTTCAGATAGAGCTCGAATGCGATGCGCAGATACATATCCTGCCCAAGGGCATTGTAGTGAGTGACGAATGGTTTCGCATTTGCTCCTCCATATTGGGGATGGAAAATAGGAGTCTCAACTTCCCAGAAATTCAGTCCGTCCAGATACTCGCGCATGTAGCGGAGGATCTTCGTTCGCGTGTTGAATCGTTCCCGCACTTCGGGATTCAATAACAGATCAAGATAGCGTTGTCGAAATCGTTGCTCGGTATCCTTAATCCCGAACCATTCATGGGGAAGTTGTTGCAATGATTTGCTGAGGAGTGTGTATTTCGTGGGGACAATGGATAGCTCGCCAGCTGTCGTTTTCATGACGGATCCTTCGACTCCGATATAATCTCCGATATCAAGAAGGGAAAGCCGTTTGTATTCCTCGACACCAAGAGTGTCCTTTTTGAAGAAAAGTTGGATCTTTCCGCTCTCATCTTTCAAATCCGCGAACGCGATGTTCCCATGAGTACGGAACGAAAAAAGCTTGCCCGCAGTCTTCACTTCTTTCCCTTCCATTTCCCGCGTTTCCTTTATCATCTGTTTCTTTTCATATGAGGAAGGGTAGGGATTCCAGCCGATTTCACGTATTTTTTCCAGCTTCTTCAGTCGTTCGTCTCTCAGGTTTTGTGCGGTTGACATATTAGGGCAATTATATCAAGAAATACATCTTATTTTATATTATCCACTCGCTTGATATAGTCACAAAGCACATCGGTGACTTTTTGGATGGATGATAAGGACACCCATTCATTCGCCCCATGTGCATTTCCGCCAGTGGGCCCAATCCCCAGAGTGGGGATTCCCGATGCGCCGAATATATTCTCATCGGCGACCGATGAACGGAAGTAGGGAACTGCCCTTTTCCTCGTGATCCTCTGTATGCTTTTTTTCATGGTGCCAAGATAGATATCATTTTTTGCGACTCCGTATGGTTCAAGGAAAGGCGTCTTCCGATCGACGAAATTCACACCAATCGAGATCTGTCCTTTGTATTTCTTTTCTATCGATGCTGCATCTTTCCTCAGGTCGCTCAAGAGCGTGGCATGGGTCATAGGAGGGAGAATCGCGCTATCCAATTCACAGGTTATGCGCTCCGGTATCGACATGCCCACAACCTTCGATTCGATTTTCCGTACGAATACGAATTGTTTTCGATCGCTCGTCTTTTTATATTTTTTCTTCAAACCCGCAATCAAGTCGCTCAATGCATAGTTGATATCCCATGAAGGTTCATAGAGCGCATAGTGTTTTGATGGTCCCTTTATGGTTATCGTATACACCGCTCGCCCGATCCGTCCGGTGACAATTCCTTGAAGGCCATGACTAAACGCCGGTTCGGTCGAAACTACGTTCACCACATCATCCATGAAATTTGACTTCATCAATTGATGTCCGCCTTTCGATATATATTCTTCATCGATACAGAACGCAAGTTTCAACTTACTGTTTTTTGGGTTCGAATGAAGGAAGGCGAGGATATTTGCGACAATTCCTGCCTTCATATCCCACGTCCCCAGACCTGTCGCACGGTCTCCCTCAATTTTTAATACATGGGGATCCGTATTCCAGCCCTCGACAACTCCTACGGTATCGGCATGGGCATAGAGAAGTATGCTTTTCGTTCCGGATCCTTTATCGATCAAAAGATTGTATCGGTTATTCTCCACGAGCTGCGTCACCACAGAGCATCCTTTCTCTTTCAGATAGGAATAGAGGAAGTCGATGATTTTCTCTTCATGGGGATAGGATGAGGAAATTGCGACAAGCCTTTTTAACAGCTGTTCAATCGCTGAGGTATGTTCCATAGAGTGTTTGTGAATTTATAAATGTCGGGAAAAAATTATTGTATTGATGGGTCGCATTCGCCAACGACTCCCCGCGATCCAGGATGGGGACATGTTGGTGGAGCATCCCGCTTTGATTATATCCGTATGCAGTGCCGACTTCCGTGGCAAACGTCCTTCCTTGGTGGCGTGCGGTCTTCAATACGCCAAGGGCGCTCGCATTGCTCTCTCCCAGAATGATAAGGCTTGAAGGAGAGCCCTTATACTGTTGTGCAAGCTGCTTGAGGAGTTCGGTTGAGACCGCACTATACAGCCCTCTTCCTTCATGTTCCACAAGGGTGGCTGCATCGGTCAACTCCACGATATCAAGAGGATATTGTTGGTCTGATCCAAACTCTATCGCGACACTTCCCATTTCCGCAATGCCCGCACTTACCACCTCCCCCTCCTTTGATGCAGTCGCAAGCATCCGTTGCGGCGAATTGAGCAGTTCCAATACTTGGTCTGGAGTCCATCCGAATGGTTTGTAGAGCTTATACAGGTCCCCCGCAACCTTGTCATCCAATGAATACGTATGGTCCGCTTGGGTAAGGGCAACGTCATAGCCATTCAGTTGAGCCCTGGCAAGCATCTGTTGAGGAGTCCTAGGGGATTCGCCCAGTGCAGTCCGCAGGTTGCCTTCGCAGGTCGCCATAGTATTCTCATCGGATTTCCGGTCGGCTTGGTTCGCTCCAAAATAGACAAGCGATGTGCCCGCAAAAGGAGAACCTTCCTCAAGAGGGATGATGGCCTCAACCGACTCTCTCAATTCTGCGGCATTTGTCCAAAGAAAGTCATCAGATACGACGGCTCTCATGGTAAGGCGTGAGAAATTCGTTTCGGTTCCGGTACCTGATTCTACGCCATCGGTCGTGAATCGCGGCGAATTCAGATACCCATCCCAGGTCTGCCTAAAAGCATCAAAATCAGTAGGATTAAGGATGGCTTTCCGATAAAAACCCTTTACGCGATGGAAGTCCGTTTCTTTTGGTGGCCAAAAAAGGCCAAGGCTGCTTGTTTCGCCCGGTTGTCCTTTTACGTGAATTGGGGCATCGCCGCCGTTTGACGCACCCGCTTCGATCAATTGAATAGCCATAAGGCATCAGTATAGGAGGGAATCCCAAAAAAACAATTTTTTTAAATATATTACCAAATTACGAATAATATGTTAAAATATTAACACCACTTCGCTCACTATTACCCATTTGAGCTACGCGGTGTAATCATCATGGTCACAATCGGAGAGCTCGTCGAAACATATCTACGCAACCATCCCTTCATCGAACAGGCAGTCGAGGATGATCTCATAAACTATTCTTCTCTCGCACGTCAGATAAAACCACAGTTCGAGAAAGAGCTTATGAAACGGATTGAAGTATCTGCCGTGGGAATGGCACTCCGCAGGGCCGCAAAAAACATCAAAAAGAAAAGAGGCGCCCATCCGATAATCCGCCCTGAGGAAGTGATAGTCCGTTCGGGTATTGTAGAATACACCTTTGAAAAGTCCGAAACGATTTCGACAGCTGTCGCATCATTCCTTCACGCCACGGCAAAGGAAAAGAAATATTTTTCCGTCGTAACCGAGGGTGTGTTTGAAGTGGCTGTCATCATGAGTAAACAATATGAGCATATCGCTGAGAATATATTCAAGAAAGAAAGAATAACAGCGCGACAAGAAAATATTTCGACGATCACTCTGCGGCTTCCTACCAATAACGTAGTGGTTCCTGGCGTATATCATCGGTTCCTGCAAAAGCTCGCATGGGAAAACATAAACATCATCGATATCGTCTCGACCCTGACGGAGTTCACCGTATTGCTTTCGGAGAGTGAGGTAGACCGTGCCTTTACGCTATTGAAAGAATGAGGTAGGGAACCGTTCCTCCTGGGGTAATTACGTTCACCGTCTCTCCCACTTTTTTACTCAATAATGCGAGACCGATGGGTGATGTGGCTGAGATCTTTCCATTCATGGGATCGCTTTCGAATTCCCCCACGATCGATATGGTTTTTTGTGTTCCCTTTATATCCACCGTCACTTTTTTCCCCAATGAGATTACGAGATCCGATGTGGATGTGGTGACGATTTCTGCATTGTTCAGGATATATTCAACTTCCATGATCCGTCCATCAAGTTCTCCTAATTCCTCTTTTGCGGATTGGTATGCATTGTTTTCCTTCAGGTCGCCCATCGAGCGCGCCTTCTGCAATCTATCGACCGTTGCTGGCCGTTTCACCGATTGCAGTTCCTTCAATTCATCCTGAAGATTGTTGAATCCGTCTTGGGTTAACTGTATTTTTTTCATTGGGATAGTTAGAGTAATTGTAATGTGTCAAGCTCCTTTTCAAGGAGGGGAGTATTCTTGAATACGAATCCCCTCATACCAAGCGCAATTGCCGCATTCACATTCGCTTCCTTGTCGTCAATGAATACGCATTCCTCCGGCTGGGCGCCGATTATTTCCAATAATTTTTTATAAAATGCGTGTGACGGTTTCACTTCCCTCAATAAATAGGAAGCGACGACCTTTGAGAGATGGGGAAGTAAGCGGGATCCTTCGATCTTATACTTCGCGATCAATTTCCCTTCATTGGTCGCAAGCGCTATCTTATATTTTTTCTCAAGTTTCGAGACAAGTGTCTCCATGCCATCGGTGGGGACGATATCTTTTTTTATTATTTCATCAAGCTCCTCCACACTTAAGTCAAGCTTCCTTTTGCGGAGATACCGGCCGAAGCATTGTTCATGCGAAAGGGTACCCAGCATATAACTTTGATATTCTTTCGTCAAAAAAACGCCATAGAGATCCACCTGGTTGAAGAATCGGCTCCCAATGGAATACCCCTCAGGATTGAGGAGGCTTAAGTTGACGATAACGCCGGTGACATCAAACAAGAACCATTTTATTTTTTTGCTTTCCATGACTCAATTATATCAATCTATTTCAGATTACCCATTCGATAGTACCGGGGTCATCATGAAGGGTACGATATTGTAATCGAGGAATCATGTAGTTCAATTCGAATACGGTCCTATTATTGAGCTCTTCCGCTTCTTTTATGTTCTTTACGGGTATGAAGGTGGTGAATTGCGGTTCATTGGGCCGTTCCCAATCTATGGTTTCGAAATACACATAGAGATATATCTGTCCGCACTTGTTGCATTTGAGGATCCGTTTGAAGAGATGGGTTTCCTCTACGAGAGCTTTAATTAACTTGAACTCTCTTCGCGCTTCGCGAAGTCTTTCCACGGTGGGAGTTTTTTCCATCAAGTGACACTTTCTTACTTTTTTCATATTCTGATTGAATTGAAAAGTGTTTTACCCTATTGGAACATTTTACATCTTCATTCCGATCTGTCAAACGGTAATATGATCCTCTGCAGTCCACCCTGGTTTCGATAAGATCTGCACCCAACATTCGCCATCGCTTTTTGCCCAATGCACCATGTTTGGTTCTACCACATATTTGTCCCCTGGTTTCAGATGGATTGTCTTATCTCCCATATGCAGTTCAAGGACTCCTTCGAGGATGGTGTAATACTGGGTCATCTTTATGTGTTTATGGGGCTTGCTTGAGATAATCACTTCGATGGCCCGGTCGAACTCCGGATGGTCTTGGGTCGGGTCCACTTCGCAGACAAAGTGGAGACTTCTCCCATCAAGGTCGAACGATTTTTTTCCCGGATATTTCGATTTCAACAAATCGATTATCCTCTTTGTCCTTTGTTGGATGGATTCATTTATATCACTCATACGTAATAGTATATATCTAAATCTTAAGAATGAGTGTGTTACTTGGAGGTGTGTTTCCGTTTTTTTTCCAAGAGGCTGAGGATCTTTCCGTTGTCGATGTCCCAGCGGTTGAGAAAGAAAATATAAAGGATTTCAAAAAGTCCCATGGTATTTATGACAAGAAGAAGTATGAACCAAAGTAGCTGTCTTTTGTTTGCCGCCTTCCACAGTGCGGATCCTTTCCAGATAAGTGACCAGAGCAAAAAGGGGATATATAACTGTGGTTGTTGGAGCAGATAGGTAATAGTATTCATACCTTCATTATAATATATGTCAAAAAAGTTTTTCTTGATACGACTTATTGCCTAATTTTATGAGGGATGTTTTCTCTATCTGACGGATCCTTTCGTAAGACACATTATATTTACGCCCTATGGATTTCAGTTTTTTCCTTTTCAAACGGAGAGCCAAGACCTCGGCCTCCTTAGGTTTTAGCTTATGGGTTGCTTTTACGAAATCGATAAAATATTCCAGCGTTCGGTTAGGCATCTTCAGTAGGTAGTATACATCCAAGCACTCGGGAGATTCAACAATTCAGCTTAGATAGAGGAAAACGTACATAACCCCGCTAACAACAACATGGACGCGGCTCACTTGGATTTTTCGCAGTGCCGTTTGAAGTTACCGAGAATCGCGCTCCAACCTTCCTGTTGTTTTTCTGGGGAATAGACCATTTCGATTTCGAACGTTTCCGCAACCTTCGTGGTAGTGGCATCTATTTTGTCGAACGTGACCTTGACTTCGCGCCCGCCCTCAATGGTATATTCGATGAGTTTGTAGGGAACGATATTGGTATATATGCCGTTAAAGTCAAACTGCGTACTTTTGTCGCGTGCGGCCATGATATATGAAAAGGTTCCTCCCACCTTAAGGTTGTTGACCGCTTTTGGGCAATACCAGTCATCGCTTGCATGGTTCCACTGCACGATACTGTCCGTATCTGTCCATTGTTTCCAGACGGTCTCGACATTTTTGTTTACGATTATTTCAACCGTTATCTGAGTCATATGCTTTTTGCAGTTAGCAAATTATTGCTTTTTTGGGGAATCATTAACATTCACCATCCATTGAACTCCATATTTATCCGTGCATGAACCATAGTAGGCTCCCCAAAACATATTCTGGAGCGGCATCGTTATCTTCCCGCCTTCAGAAAGCGCATCGAAAAGTCTTTTTGCTTCTTCCCGTGTATCTGGCTCCAGACTTATATGGACATTGTTGCCTACCTTTACCGTAAACCCCATCGACTCCGGCGCATCCGTACCCATGAGATGATGGCCTCCAAGGAGTTCGAGTTCTGCGTGCATCACAAGGTTTTTGGTCTTCTCATCAAGAGGGGATTGCCCGGCTTGGGGCGGGGCATCCTTCATTCGTTGGATTCCTCCGATAAATTCGCCACCGAACACTGATTTATAGAAATTAAAAGCCTCCTCTGTAGTATCGGGAAAGTTTAGGTATGTGTTGACTTTGGCCATAGTATTTCACAGTAAATTGATAATGATAAAAATATATTTATATATTACTAAAAAGGTATGAGATATGTCAAGCCTTCCTTACCCCAAGTCCTTGGGAGAATCGCAGCAAATACCCACTTGGATCCATTACAAGAATTTCCCGGCAACCATGGAGCGTGTCTTTCACTTTATACCAACTATCCTTCACTCCGCGTTTAAGCGGGTAATTATTCTTGGCAAGTGAATCGATTATTTTTTGCACATCATCAGTTTCAATCTGGAAGTTTATTCCTCTCCCAAAGGGGTATTCAGGCTTTCCATTATGCCATTCTTCGTCTGCATCCTCTTGCTGTATCATCAGTTGGCTTCCCTGATAGGAAAGGAAGGCGAAAAGCGGGGAGGGGCGTTGATATTCGAGTTTAAATCCAAGTATATCAGTATAAAAATGCAGGCTTTTTTTGAAGTCGATGACATATAGTTCGGGGAGGATATTGTTGAATCTCATAGGTTTAAAATCGAAAGTTTTGTTTTAATTTGTCGGGCCAGTTCAGAAGAATTGAAATTTCCATAATTACGGATACGAAGAAGTGGAAGATTTATCTCAGCTAATATTCCTTCAACAACTTCATCCCGTTCCTGCCTATCAAGATCATCATGGCTACTATCGTCTAACTCAATTACCAATCTTGGTGAGATATATGATTTGTCGCAAAGTACATAGTCGACCGATTTTTCATTTATATGTCGAAATGCAGCGAGCCAATTTTGTCCCTTAATTTTATGATTTGCTAAAGCATCGAGGTGTATTTGAGGAAAAACATAGAATTTATGTCCAACTGCCTGTATTAATGAGTCATAAAATTCATGCTCTGAGCGAGTAAGGAGAAACTCTTTCTTACGATATTCGTATGAATTATTATGCAATTTTCCCTTGATTTTTACTTGTTTTAATAATACAACGAGTGCAATTAGTGCAAACACAAGTAAATACCACAACATTGATGTTGGCATACCTCTTAATATTACTGGCTTTTCTTTAATTTGGGAAGCGGTTAATTGAGATACTTGTACCGAGCTTGTCGAAGTGTAAAGCTAAGAAGGAAGTTGACGACTTTTTGAAACTAATTTGAAAGATATAAAATCTGTTTCAGCTCGGGGGTAACTTCCGGAGTATTTTCCGATTCAGTAGGTTGATAGCTTGCCATGAAAGTTGTGAAATCTTTGTTTATTCCCTCATTTTTCATTATTATCTCCCACAGTGCGTCAATCTTACCCCTTGCAGCTAATATGTCTCTTTCAGTTGCTAAAACGACACCGGCCGCATAAACACAAGTGCTTATATTTTCACTCTCCATGTGTCCAGCATCGCCCATCCTTTGAAGGAGCAACATTCCTTGGAGTCTATGAAAAAGCCGAACTGCCTCTGCTTTACCCACGGGCGTTGATGAGGCAACATCAGGATGTTTTCCTTCTGCCTCTGTAGAATAGAATCTAGACTCAGGGGTCCTAAATGAAGTATGTCCTTTAACTTCACCTTCAGCAACGTCTAAAAATTTGGAATGTAATTCATCCAAATACGCCAATTCACGTAATTCTTCAGGATGTTCTGTCTTTAATATATCTGCATCCAGCAATCTTTTATGCTTTCCACCATGCTCCTTACTAAACAGTTCATCTTGTTGGGCAACTAATGCATGTCGAAGTTCATGACGAACATTTTGCTGAACCCATGTTGGCTTATATTTATCTTCCAAGTAGCTATATGTGCCACTTACGTCTGTATACGTCATCATCTTTTCAGGGTCAAATTCTCCAGCCCTTCCATCTTCTCGTATATCGGGAAGTCCCTCTGGTGTAGCGATGTCAGCATTGTAAACGACGGTCAAAGTATCATTTACAATACCAGTAGAAAGCACGCCTTTTTTCTTCGACCATTCTTCTGTACGATTATCAGTCCCGATCGTTCCCTGAGTCGTCAATAGTTCCCCTTTATCTGATAATATGATTGCCCCGATATCTCTTTCCTTCTGAATCAATGTTTGTTGCTCAGGAGTAAGTACTTCAGAAAAGAATGACATTTTTGGCTCTTGCTTCCCTGCAGTTTCTTGTAAACTCCTTTTTGCATGAATATCAACTGGGACGTTGTTCATGTTTATATTTTAGCAGACAGAAACGGCTTCACTCTCAAGGCGGTATATATGTGTTTAAGTAAGGTTATTCTTTACGATATCAGCAGAAGTTCCTATAGGGCTGATATGTGCAGAGTTTGGTACTAGGTTGGAACTTTTTATGACTCAATTTAAGGTCATATGGGGTTCGCACACATTCCGCAGTTGTGCATGTAGTATTTTTACTTTCTTTTCCACCACCCGCCAAATACGTCCCTCAAGTCCAAGCCAAAATAGGCAAGTGCAGATAGTACAAAAAAGGTTGCTGTACTCTCATCTAAATTTCCAATAAGAGGAAAATTGTCAGGAATTATTTCAAATATTCCAATTCCAGGATTAAGCAGGTATATAAAAGATACTATGCCTATAGACGCAACAACTACTTTTTTCATATGAAGAAATTATAGCAAAAGCTCTGAAGTACCATTACCTCTCATGAAAAATGAAGCTAAAAAATAGGTGTGTAGAGCTTGGAATGAAATTGGAAACTATTTTACGCTTAATTCAACCTCACTTTGACGTTCTACTAATTGAGATTTCGTCTGGCGACAACTCGGTTGTTTCTGATAAGTAGACTACGATTTCTGCAACCTTTGTAGAGCTCATATACTGATTTACATCTGGCTTATCTTTCAATTCATCATAGAGTCCAGTATTGACTCCACCAGGATGAATACTAATAACTCTTATTCCGTATTTTTTTGCTTCCTGTCTCAAACTTTGTGAGAATCCATTTAAGCCAAACTTCATTGTCGAGTACATTGTGTGATTTGGATATCCTTGTTTGCCTGCCGCAGAATTAATAAATACAATAGTTCCCTTTTTCTGGGCCTTCATTGTTTCGTAAAAATCGTGAGTTAGAAGAATAGGAGCTTTTAAGTTTGTGGAGTAAATAGTTTCCAATTGTTCTTCTGTATTGTTTTCGAATGGTTGGATATAGGTTATCCCGGCATTATTTACAAGAATATCCAGTTTTTTGTATTTTCTAGTTATTAAGTCTTTTATTATTGTTCTTGTTTCTACTTTGGTGATATCACCCAAAACAATATCAACATTTTTGTTCCCTTCAACATAATCAAAACTATCTTTGTTTCTTCCCGAAAGGATAAGGAAGTATCCTTTTGCAAGAAATAATTTTGCGATTTCCTTACCAATCCCACTTGAGGCGCCTGTTATGAGAATGACTTTTTTCATATGAAGAAATTATATCAAAAGCCGAACAACTCGTATGTAGAGCTTGGAATGATGTTGGAACATATTTGACAGCTAAAGTATAATGATTTAAATATAATATGGCGGTATCAATTAAGCAACGAAAATTAACAGAATCGGAGATAGCATCTTTAATGCTAGACGGTAAATTGTTTCCTCATGTAGCCTATGTCAGTAAGTCGAGGTGGCAGAGTTTTTCTCGTCCATATATTGTTGAAGTTGATGGTATATTTGCAGGAATTTGTGCAGTATATTATTTTGACAAATGGGTAAAACTTGGACCGTTAGAAGTATTAAGGCTCTACCATGGAAAAGGAATAGGAAGGGTCCTTCTTCAAAAGATAATAGATGATAATAAAGATTTAAATATATTTATTGCAAGTTCAAATCCTTCAGTTAAACATATTATTGAATCATTCGACTTTCAAACTGTTCCAAATTTCTTGTCACTTCCAAAAGAGGTAAAGATATTCTTGTTGAAGAAAATATTTGAACACATAAGTTTTCAGTTCTTTTACGAAGGATTTAGAAAGAATTTTTTTCTTTTAAGAAAAGACATTAAGTATTACGTGAATTATTCTATCAATTCTAAAAAATGAGGCTATTTGTGTAGAGCGTGGCACCAGGTTGGAACTTTTTACCACATACATTTACTAAGTTTGATGAAGTAGTTTCACTGTGCTACAATTCTTTTGATATTATGGGAAAAAATAGACTCGTTCTCTTAAGTGCTGTTGCAATTATATTTGTAGTTGTCGGAATTTTCGTCTGGTCAAATAAACAAATAGAAAAAAGCGCACAGAAAAAAGTAAATACTGAAATTAAAACTGAAGTAAAAACATCACCCACAATAACATCAGTACCTACGCTCTATCCAACTTCTATGGTTACTCAGGTAGTTATTCCCACTGCCACTACTGCACCAACTCAAACGCCACCGACAAGCATCCCAATAGAAAGAATAATCATTCCGCTTAATACACCAGCACCGCCCGCAGACACAATTGCACCAACAATAAAGATAATAAGTGGGCCGAGTGAGGGATTAACCCTTGCTTCTGTCAGCTTTTGTTTTGTCATCCAGGTATCTGATAACAATACTTATATGACTGCACGAAACAAGCTCGATAACAGTAATTGGACAGAATGGGGTGCTGGATCAACCCAGTCAAATCCTTGTTTCCAGAATGTAGCAGTAGGTAATCACACTTTTTACGTAGAGGCAAAAGATCAAACAGGGAATACTGCATCAATTAGTCGTTCTTTTACTACGACTACCACTAATTAAACCTACAAGAAAGTGTCGCTAACGGGATTCGAACCCGTGTTTACAGAATGAGAATCTGTCGTCCTAG
>CAZKKK010000016.1:0-15593 GCA_964553365.1 uncultured Gammaproteobacteria bacterium | reverse complement strand
GACGGGGGTAACGGCAGTTGTCGGATTTGCATAGGTGGGTACTATCGGGGCTGTAGGAATGAGAGTGGGAGTTCCTGTCGCTATTCCCAATACCTGTTCCCCGCTTTTTATGATGGTGAATGTCCTTTGTAGGATTGTAGGCATCCCGTTCCCGTTGTCGATGGTTGCCGTTATCTTATATTTTGCCGGTCCCAAAACCAAAGGCGACTGGATGATCCACTCCCCTTTTTCGTCAGACTTTGTCCGATAACTGAACTGTTTTGATGGCGCTTGGATAAGGACAGTCACATCCCTATCCGCGGGTGCGGTGCCACGGATGAGAGGAGTATTTCCGGGTATAAGTGCACTTTCTCGTGGATATATGATGCTTGCGGAACCTTGTTCTTGCGGTGAGGAATTCTGGGATGTCGTACCCAATACAGACTCCCCTTTCCCCTTTGTGGATTGCGCAAGATATACAGTCGCTCCTGCCATTATAGCATTTCTCATAGGGCGTGTCTGCCCGACAGTGGTTCGCACATTCCCTTGTGGGAAGGTGAATAATTTTATGGAAACGGGGATCTGATCCGTAATTGAAGTTATGGTATTGTTTTTCTTTTCGATCAATCCCGTCAATGGGAGAAGCCACTCCCCCGTTTCTTTCGTGAATACTGCTAGGGGATAATAGCCATCCACCTCGTATGTCAGAAGTCCGTTCACATAGGGTCTCGTTGAGGGTAGGACAACTTTTCCGTAAGCGGGTGACATCGGCTGTTCTTTCACTTCTTTTGGCGTGCGGACTTCATCAGAAAGCAACGTGGGAAGGATGTAGGTTTTGTTCCCGACACGGATACGGAAGCGATACATCGTGTCTGCGTTCAATCCATTCACAGTCGCATGATATATCTTGTCATTCACATCCAATCTTCCGATAATGTGATAGGATCCCTTGTCAGACCCAGCCTCTACCCATTGATCCTCTTTCACTGGGGCTTTGGTCGTCCAGACAATCTCAAATCCATGTGGATTCCTGTTCACTACTGCAATTCTCTCTATCCCCTGAGTCTTTTGCCACCCATTTTTCCGTCCCAGCTGATTTATTAAAAAAAGCCCCCCTACCAAGAAAGACACAAAAGCCACCATACCCAAATAGGTAAGGGTTTTCCGACTACTTTTTATATACAGCGTACTATATGACATATCCCTATTCCTTTTTTAGTTTCAATATATCAATGATCGTTTTATCCATCACGTACTCTGGAACTTGAGCTGGCTGAATGTTTATCTGTTCATTTATCTTTGTCTGTATATGATATATATCCAACATCATCCATGCGATGATGGTCAGGAAAACCCCCAGAGATAAAACCAGTAGTTCTTTGCCTTTCACAGGTAATAACCTTCAACTTCTAACAATAGTTTTAGGCCGCCACTTGCCGACCCGCTTTTTTCATCCTGATCGAACGTAATTTGCTTGATCGTTTTCAGACGCCTATCGTTCATTATTTGGGTTATGAACTCCTTCGATTGGATGAAGTTTGACGCTCCATCCAAGGTGATGCTTATTTGCCTTCTCACCAACTTCTTTTGCACATCCCTTAAGTCTACCTTATTAATCGACATCGTTTTCAGGTCCATTCCGGAACTTGACGCAGAGTTCTGCGTGTCTACGACAAGTTTGCTTATCCGAGGAAGGGTGGGGATAGCCTCATCCAATAAATATAAATCCTGTCCGTTGTCCTGCAGGAATGATTGGATATCGACGATTTTTTTTATGACGTTTTCGTACCCTGTGTCCAATATGTGCAGTTTGCCAGACTCCTCCTGGAGGGAAAGTATCGTAAGGACGTTCGGACGGATCACGAAGAATGTGAAAAAGGCAAACGATATGAAGAACAATATAGTATAGCTATAATCAGTTGCCTTCTTTACAAGTAAATTTCGTTTTATAACAGATTTGTTCATTTTTTTGCGCTCGCTAATTGAAAACCGGTCAGAGTAAAGGGAACAAAAAATTCCATTTCGGTCCGCTTGATGCTCCCAAGCGTAACCACTTTGAATCGCTTCTCTTTTTTAAGTCGGGCAAGATACGAACGAATTGTCTCTGGATCTGTCGTGGTGACATCGAACTTAAAGGTACCTTCCCGTATATCAAGTCGTCGTATAGTTAAATGGAGAGGGAACGAATCCAGGAAATAGGTCAATGACTCCGAAAATTGGGCTTGGTTCACCAACACCTCACGAATTTGCTTAGTCTTAAGGTCAACTATCTCTGCCTGTTTTAATAACGGATCCGATACCGCAACTATTTCCTGTTTTTGCTGCAATTCATCTTTTAGATCGATAATTTCCTGATCGATCTTGAACCGATAAAAAAAGACAGAGATAACGACTATTTGTGTTATAACAAGCACATACCGCAAATAATGCAGTACGAAATAAATGCTCTTGTCCAAAAAATCTCGCTCTTTTTCTGGGAGAAGATTGATTTTATATTTCATTTCTTCTTTGAACCCAACTTAGTAATGCGAGATTTAAGACGTGATGCTTTGTTTTTATGAAAAACCTTTCGTTTTGCAGCTTTATCTATAAGTGAAACTGTTTTACGAACCTTTTCATCGTCTTTTACTCCTTTCAGCTTAAAAAGTCCTTTGATTGCATTTTCGATTGCGTGTAAATAAACAGCATTGCTTTTTGTTCTTGTCACGTCTTTGCGCATTTTCTTTTTTGCAGATTGTATATTTGGCATAATAAAATCACCCCCTTTTCATTTGTATCATTAATAACAGTATATCCTAAAATCAAACCCATAAACAAGACCTATTATCCCAATAGCTCTCTAGGAAGAAACACACTTATAAAGTGAATTCTTTTGACAGAACCTTCTCTCCGTATTCTCCAGTAAATTTTAACGTCACTTGGATTGCGCCCACAACTTCGTGATATACACATTTGCCGGAAGAGCACGTCCCTAATGTCATTTGTTTTTCAAAACTGTTCCCGCTGATGCTGGAAATGGTCCCGATCACGCCCTGTTTTCCTTGTGCCTTGGTGTCATAGGAAAGCTCATAATCCACGGATGATGTCCCATTGGGAATCCCCGAACTTTTCAGTATGATCTCCTTGTTCCCAGGCAATGCCGAAAGAGTGGCTGTCGTTGAAGAGTCTACTGTAGGAATCGCTCCCAGTTCCTCTTTTTTGGTCGGTTGTTCTGACACTTTAGGTTTCTGTTGGGAAAAATAAAATGCTAAACCGATACCGCCTAAAACCACTATCCCGGCCACAATCATGATCACCTTTTTTTTCATATATATTTTTAAGAATTGGTAATGCGTTTTGCTATTGTTTCTTTTACGGCACTCAATTGGATCCTCTCCTGCTTCATCGTATCACGGTCCCGTATCGTCACCGTATTATCTTCTAACGTTTGATAGTCAACTGTCACGCAATAAGGTGTCCCTATTTCATCCTGTCTGCGATACATTTTACCGATGTTTCCCGCATCATCGAATTCGGAAACAAATGATATTTTAACATCATTATAAAGTTTTTCAGCTGCATCTTTCAGTTTTTCGTCTTTCTGGAGAGGAAAAATAGCCACTTTTACCGGTGCCAAGGATGGTTTTATCCGTAATACCGTCCTCGTTTTGCCATTTTCAAGTTTTTCAGTTGTCAAGGCATTGTCGAGAATCATGAGGACCAATCTGTTTAAACCGACCGATGTTTCCATGATGTGGGGGACAAACCGTATATTCCTCACTTGGTCAAAATAATCAAGTTTTACACCGGAAAACTGTGCATGACGAGTCAAATCCCAATCGCCTCTTTGGTGTATCCCTTCAACTTCCGCAAATTTTCCAAGACAGGAGTAGTTATATTCAATGTCAAAAGCTGCCTTAGCATAATGCGCAAGTTTTTCATGTTTTTTGAAACGAAGTTTTTCCGGACTTATTCCCAAAACAGTAAGATACCATTTCATCCGTTCCTCTTTCCAGAATTCGAACTTACTGTCCATGTCATCTGGATGCAGGAAAAACTGCATTTCCATCTGTTCGAACTCGCGCGTGCGGAAAATGAATTGTTTGGCGACGATTTCATTCCGGAATGCCTTTCCAATCTGTGCGATGCCAAAAGGCAGTTTGACCCGCATTGTATCGATGATATTCTTGAACTGGAGATAGATTCCCTGACAGGTCTCGCCTCTGGGATAGACGACATCTTCATCTGCAAGATCCTTAAGGCTTCCCACGGGTGATCCAAAATTTGTTTTGATGAGGAGATTGAAGTCTCGCGCATCGGTGAGGTTTTTCCTTCCACAATGTTCGCAGACAAGTTTGCCTTCTTTCCTCAATGTCTCCATGATTTCGTTGATCTTTTCAAGAGGCCAACGATCGACATCATATCCGAATTTCTCTAGCAAGTGGTCCGCTCTCATCCTAAATTTGCAGTCTCGGCAATCGATAAGAGGGTCACTAAAGCTGTCTACATGCCCACTCGCCTTCCACGTCATGGGGTGCATGAAAATCGCACTATCAAGACCCACGACATCCCGTCGGGTCAAGACCATGTGTGTCCACCATGCATTCTGGATATTGTTTTTCAATAAAATACCATAGTGTCCATAATCATAGACCGCAGCAAGGCCTCCATAAATTTCGGACGAAGGATAAATAAACCCTCTTCTTTTCGCCAGAGCAACTAGTTCTTCCATATCTCAAATTATATAACACCAACGGGTAATTTTTTGCCCATTATCTCTTCCGTCATCGCGACGCATTCGTCGTAGGTTTTACATGAGCCGTACCCCATAATAGTAAGGACTTCGCTCATAGCGCTTGCTATCTGGAATTGATCAGGCTTTGCTTTTGCGAGGCGGACGATGATACTCTTACACAAAACATACACACTTGGATCTTTTTGGCTGTCGGGGAGAAGTCGCTCGAACATATAAAGAAGGATGAACAAATGCTGTAATTTGGTGAGGTCTTTTTTAATCGGCGACAGGTGGGAGATGAGTTCGACTGAACTCAAATAGCGCAATGAGTCATGTTTTTCGGAAAATAAGACGCGCACGATATTCCCCGTTTGAAGGGCGGAAATCCGCTTGCTGGTTATCTTCTGCACACCTTTGGCAAGTAAGGCAATCTTGCCGAAATGGTGCGTAAGGATAATGATAAGGACGTCACTATGAAGAATCTTCCTCTTTACGAGAATGATGCCTTCATCCGACTCCTTATGAGTGCGATATGACATGACCTTACTTAAATTCGGTGTCTTTGTTCATGACTCCCTTAAATACTGAACTACCATTAAGCGACACTTCATATTTTTGTCCCTCTACTCCCGACTGTTTTTGGATCATGAGTGTCGATGCATCGACCGATGAGGGAAGAGTATAGGTAACGTTGATCTTTGCAAGCCCCATTGGATTCACGATTAAGAATCCTTCAAATACTGTCTTTCCCAAATCATCATAGGTCTGCACTTTCATAGAAGATCCATCGAATGCGATGAGCTTCGAACCTTTTGGCACATAGATACGTACCCAATTTCTAAGTGGGGCATTCAGACAAAGCACTCTCTCCTGTAAAAGATTACAGTTGGAAGCTGGATAGGGATTTCTATACTCTACCTGCACTTCTCTTTTTGTCGTACCACCCTCCTTAGTGCTTTTGGAAATTATCGTCTCGGTCGTGAACAAATTTGACTTCGCTCCCGCAAAGTTTACGTTATTCACGTGTAAATAATCTCCATTACTTGCATTGATCTTTCCCGCATAGTTCAACTTTTCGATAGACTGTTGGATTGTAGGATCAACGAAATTAAGAAGTAGATGTTTTTCATCCATGTTGATCAACATCGCTTGGACGAGTGGTCCCCAATATTTGGACGGCGAGAAACGAAGAGCTCTATTGAAGAGCTCATACATGAGATCTCCCAATATTCCCTTTCTGTTTTCCTTTACATATCCTACCTGTTCGTCGACAACCGAGAACAGTTGATAGATCACTTGGGCACAATCACAGCGCTTATCGATTTTAGCGCTGAAGTTGATACCATTTACCTGGGCGTCCCCGAAGATGGTAAGCATGTCGACCAAGATTTTCGAATCCATGGCGATGATACCATCATAATCAACACGAAGGCTGCTTTTTTTGTAGAGCGAATTGAAGAGTTCAAGCGACTTCACGAAATCTGGGGATAAATTGCTGTCTCGAATATAAAATTGATTTACCCCTTTATGATAGGTGGCGATCTCCGGTGGAGCGCTTGGATGAGATGAAATACTGGCATCAAGTGTGTAAATATCGCTTGATTTATCGATAGACATCTTCCCATCCTTTATCTTAAATACTGCATACGCGGTCAAAAAGCCACCCGTCGCTCTTCTCTCTGCGGTGTTTTGGAATAATATGAGATATGTCTGCTCCTTCTTTGAACCAAGGATTTCCGGCAGTTTTTTCAGCAATGGCTTTGCGTCGACAAATAATGTGGCAACCCCTTTGAACTGATCCTTTACGCTGCTAATCGTTGACCTGACTTTTTTTCCTCCAATTTCAGTTGGATATCTTTTTTCATCGATCTTTTCCAATCGTGTTTCTATCTGGCTGATGTTTTCGGAAATCACGTCGACATTCTTCAACACCTTATCCAATGTGAGTACGGCAGTCTGAAGGCGGCCTTCCGCGGACTTGTCGACAAATGAGGACTCCCCTTTTTTGAATCCAATAAGGTCCGCATAGGGAGCGATGGACGCGACTGTTGCTTTTGCAGCTTCGATACCATACCGTCCCGCTTCTATGGCAAGCTTGAAGTCGGAAATGTAAGGAATGGTCACTGCCCAATACAAAGTCTTTGACTCCTTTTCCAGTTCCCCGTATTTCTCATCGACTATTTTTAGTTTGGTTGACAATAAGTCTATGTCATTTTTGGAAAACGCTTCCTTCAGGTCTTTTGCCGACACCACTACAGCCATCCCTTTTGCCTGGATGCGTGTGTAAGGAATATAGAACGAATAATACGCAAATGCACAAAGCGCTAATAAAAGTGCAAAAAGCACTATTCCTGTTTGTTTTTTCATAGGTATTTTAAAAATTATAAATTACACTGCTCCCCTACCTGTAATCATGACAAGGGGTGTCTTAAATATTATACGGATATCTTCCAAGAAAGAAATGGCCTTTATGTATTCCGCATCCAGTGCGATCCTCTTGTCGAAGTGGACTTCGCTTCGTCCTGAAACCTGCCAAAGGCCCGTAATGCCGGGCTTAACAGACAATACTTCGGCAACAAATTTCTTCGTATCAGGATGTTTTTTCTGTTGGTTTTCCAATTCATCGGGATAGTACGCGCGAGGGCCCACAATGCTCATTTCACCTAAGAGGACATTGAACAACTGGGGAATCTCATCGAGAGAATGTTTTCGGATCCACTTTCCCACTGAGGTGACACGAGGATCGTCTTTCAGTTTATAGCTATCTTTTTGATACTGCTCGAAGAGAGTCTTGAACCGAGAATCGGTATGGAGCAATACATGGGCATTTTTTATCATCGATCGGAACTTGAACATCTTGAAAAGCTCTCCATTCTGGCCAACCCGTTCTGGGACATCTGCAAATACAGGTCCCTCTGAATCAAGTTTGATGGCGATTGACACGATAAGACATATCGGTGAAAAAATGAGAAGCAAAATACTTGCCAACACGACATCCGTCAATCGTTTGAGATATTTATTATAACCCTCGCCATAAAATAGTGAATTCATAAGTATTATGTTAAGTCTTCGTTTTCAGTTCCCTCAAAATTTTCAACAAGAGTTTTTATTTTTCCGACCGATGATTTCTTTGCGATGAGGAGGACATCCTTGGTGTTCACAATGATATGTTCGTCCAAATCGATTCCGACAATCAATTTTTTATCTTCATAGTTATAGATGAGCGTGTCCCTTACGTGTTCCAGATACACCCTACCTCGGATGATATTCTCATAAGGGTACTGTTCCATTGCTTCCTTTACCGCTTCCCATGCGCCAATATCGCTCCATCCGATATCTTCAACTATCACGCAGGCAGATTCCTTATCTAACTTTTCTAGAATGGCATTGTCAAAATTAATTTTTTCAAGTGATGAGTAAACCTTCTTGAGGACGACAGGATATTCCTTCGTTTCATATGCATCCACTATCTTTTTTACATCTTCGAACAGTTGAGGAGTAAATCGTTCATATGCTCTCCAAATGAAGTGAGGTGTGGTGACGAAATATCCCAGATTCCAAGCATACTTTCCCGATTTGAAATAGGAATCTGCCGTTTTTTGATCCGGCCGATATTTGCATCCTTCATATGCATAAAACGATATCATGTCATTCTCATGTGTCTTCTTTCCCATGTGAATATACCCTAGATTCGCACTCGCGAACCGAGGTTTATGCGCGATGAAAACAAGACTATTGGGTTTCTTCTGGATATGTTCACCGGCAGCTTTCAATATTTTCTTGAAGAGGTGCACTTCTTTTACTAGATGGTCGCTCCAGAGGATCGCCAAAGGTTCATGGGGATGCTTTTTTTGCAAGATACCCATCACCAAGGCTATTGCTGGGCCCACATCCTTCTTTTCAGGTTCGAGAAAGTAATTTTCGTCTGGAATATCGGGAAGTTGTTTATGTATGGTTTCCTTATATGCGCTGTTGGTGGAAATATAGATGTCTTCGTATTTAAATTCCGGTCTGAGTCGCTCCACCGCTAGTTGTAATGTAGATTTGTCTCCGATGATCCGCTCAAATTGTTTAGGGGATTTCTTCCGTGAGAGGGGCCATAAACGCGTTCCTGCACCACCTGCAAAAATGACTGCTTTCATAGAGTAATATAGTTTTTCAATTGGTAAATAAATTGGGCATCAAACCTCTCGGCCCCAAACCTTTCCTTGATTGATTGTTCTATCTGTCTCGTTGAGTGAATTAGATTGTATGATATTTGTTCGTATCTTTCAAGCTGGGAAACAAGGCTAGGCACGGTTTGATCATCGAAAAAAAGCCCAGACTGGCCTTCTACTACGGTTTCACAGGCACCGCCCATCCGATAGGCAATCACAGGGCACCCATGGTATTGAGCTTCAAGTGAAACATAGCCAAAATCCTCGTTCTGTGGCATGATAAAGGCCTGTGCATGCGAATAGAGGTAGGAGAGTTCGTCGTCCGAAATAAGGCCGACGAATTGGCAATTTTGAGACGCGTTGCTTTTCAATTCCTTTTCCAATGAACCCGTACCGACAAATATAAAGTTGCGCGTGATATCTTTTTTTGCCGCTTCAATGATAAGACCTGGTTTTTTATATGATTCCATCCTGCCAACCCATAAATAGTACGGCTTTGCAAACGATGTGGATTTTGGTTTTTTCATTTGTTTTTTTTTGAGGTCCCAATACGCTGTATCAAATGGTGGATGGACTACAGGAGTATCAAAACCATAGCAGCGTTTTGCTCTATCCGCCGTTGTTTTCGATAGTGAGATATATCCATCTGGCCGTTGGGAAGCGAGGAGATCCCATTGTTTCAGATGGTTAACGATAGGCTTTGTCAAAAATCCTGCAACGCCTGATAGATAATCCTCTGTATGGCTCCACAAATAACGAGGTGGGGTAAGCAAATAACATATGTGTTTCGTATCTGGCTTCGTAATGATCCCTTTTGCGAATGCAGAGGTCACAGAGATGACTAAGTCGTAACCATCAAATCCAAATCCTTCAAACGCAAGGGGGAAAAGAGGGGTCAAGAGAGCTCTTTTGGAGCGTAACAGAGGCGGAAAAGATTGAAGGAATGAGGATTGGATGCGAAGATCGCGGGCCCACTGTGCATTTTTGAAGTTAACCGCTGAAGTGAAGAAATATGCCTGAGGGAAAAGAGAATGGAGATGGAGAAGAACCCGTTCCACTCCTCCCCACTTGTCAATCCAATCATATACGATAGCTACCTTTATTTTTTTATTGAGCATGGCGTAGATAGAGATCCATGGTTCTTCTTGCCATCTCGGAAAAAGAAAATCCCTTGCCAAGGACATTCTTCTTTTTTTCTTTTTCGCCTTCAAATGTATGTATGGCCTGCACTATCGAAGATTCTTCAAATGGATCGAATGAGTAATGAGATGTGCCTAGTAATTCCTGAAAAACGGGAATATGTGAGGCGATTATGGGAATCCCGAAGTGCATCGCTTCCACGATCGGAAGTCCAAAACCTTCTGAGACAGATGGATGGATGAGCGCTTCGGCATGCTTGTATAGTGTGGCCAATTCGCCTAACGACAATTTGGCTTTCACGAGGATGCACTTTTTCTCCTCCGGAGAAAGCGAGTTCATCATACGCTTCAAGAAGTAATCCTGAGGACCTGCGAGAACAAGTTGGTAGCGTGTCTTACTTTTTGCAAAAGCATGGATGAGGGACAATACATTTTTATGGGGATAGAAATTACCCACATAGAGCAGATAGGGCTTTTCTAAGGGAACACTCTCCTCTTTCTCGGAAAGGAAACGATAGGAAATTCCCTCATAAATAGGAGTTATCTTATCTTCAACTGGATGCCCAAATAAGGTGACCAGCTGATCCTTTACGGTATAAGTAGGGGTGATGATCGCCTCGCTGCGCTTTATCTGGTTCTGCAAGACAAATGAAAAGGCATTCTGTTTCAGGAAATATACGAGAGGATTTTTCGTGGACGCTTTTCCCGTTTTGAAAAGGAATGGCGTCACGTCATGGATTGTCGAAATGAACTTCCGTCTATAGAGTATCGGATGCCCGAAATACGTAAAATGCATGAGGTCAAGATTGTCTTCATTGATGCATTTCAAAAACTCAGTCTGTTCGCTCCATGAATGCCATAGCGCTGATGTTGTGTGGATTCGGCCATGCGGGATTTCCCGTTGTATGAATGCCGCATCTGAGGGAAGACAGTAAAATGTAAAGACTGTGTCATTTGGTGCGTACTGGGGAAGATAATGGATAAGATTCTGAAGATAGGTGCCGACTCCGGTTTGGAACATCAATCGCGCATCAACTCCGATGTGTTTCATATTAGGAATTCTTCCGCTTGATTGCGGCATATACTAATGCGGAAATCCATCGAGGATTATTCCTTTCATAGTGTTTTTTATAGAATATCGCCATAGATTCGTAAAAATATGTCCTTGTTTTTTTTTGAGCGATAGAGTCGTTTACCTTTCCGATTCCGCTTTGGTACTTCAGATGAAGGACGGTATAGGTAGGATCATAGATGATCGAATAGCCAAGACGCTTTATGCGGAATGCCAAATCGATGTCCTCACCATACATGAAAAAAACTTCATCGAAACCCTTGAGGGTATCAAGTATGTCCTTTTTCACAAGAAAAAATGCCCCCGTAGGAGAATCTATTTCATGTTTCGTATCGAGAGACAAATGGGTAAGATGATATCCCCCAAAGAGTCTATTCATCAAGGGTATCTTTGCCGTTAATTTTTCAAGCCCAGTGTAATAACAAAACGCCCTCCACACGGTCGGAAACCCTCTATGGGATGCAGGATCAATTTGTCCCGTAGGAAGTTGGACCCGGACGGTAAGAGCTCCATAGAGAGGATGAGTATCCATTTCTTTTATGAGGGCTCCAAAATCAAGGTCTTCAGAAACCTCAACATCAGAATTGAGATAAAGGACAAATCTGCCTTCCGCATGAGAGATGCCAAGATTGTTGGCTTTTCCATATCCACTGTTGTTAGTATTACAAAATACTTTGATGTTTTTTCCATCCGCAATTCGTTTGAGGGCTTCTGCCGAACCGTCATGGGAGTTATTGTCAACGACGATTATTTCCACATCGAGAGAGCTTTTAAGGAGTGCTTTTTGGAGTTTTTTAATGCACTGGAGAGTCAAGTCTTTTGTGTTATAAGACACAATAACCACAGAAATATCTTTCTTCATATGTATAGATGATACAATATCCGTTTATCGCTTTGGAGACTGTTTTGCTCTGCGTGCTTTTCCTCCGGTGCCGACCTTTCTTCTTTGACGTGCACGTGGATCTCTTTTAAGAAGCATTTCCTTTTTCAAGATAGGTCTCATTACTTCTTTGTCAGTTTTCTCAAGTGCTCGTGCTAGTCCATGGCCGATTGCATCAAGTTGTCCATTCAATCCACCACCTGATACGGAAATTGATATGCAAAATCTGCCTTCAGCATTTACGAGTTTAAGTGGTCTTAAATATTGAACCTTTTGGTGAAGAGCTGGAAACATTTCTTCAATTTTCTTTTTATTGGCCCACATTTCCCCTTCTTTGATTTTCGTTTCGCCAACCATCACTGTTTTGTCTTTACCAGGAATATAAAGGCGTACTAACGCGACGGATGTTTTTCTTCTTCCGATTCCTTCGTAAAACAGAACATTTTTTGTTTTTTTCACCATAAGATACTGTCAAATAATAATTTAGACCTTTTGAGCAAACTCTTTTGCATAAGGATGCTTATCATCCCCAAAGACAAATAAACGAGCCAATCTCTTGTCGCGTAATTTGTTTTTTGGAAGCATTCCACCAACACCGTTAGTCACGATGCGTGCAGGATTATTTTTCAAAAGATCGCTTGCTTTTGTTCGCTTCAAACCTCCTGGGTATCCAGAGAAATGATCATACATTTTTGTATCCATTTTATCTCCGGTAAATCTCATTTGGGAAGCGTTGATAACTACAACGAAATCACCACTGTCGATATGGGGAACATAAGTCACTTTGTGTTTTCCTTGTAAAAGTGTTGAAATTCGTGGCAGTTCTCTTCCCACCACTTTTCCTTTCATATCAATCAAGTGCCATTCTTGTTTTACTGCTTTCTCGGAAACTGGTTTAGTAATCTTAGTAAGTGTCGTCATGGTTATTTAGTTGCAACTTCTTTTGTAACTTCCGCTTTTTCTTTTTTGACTTCTTTAGTCAAAGGATGTGCCCAAGTGATTTGAGCCATCATCGCTCCATCCGATTGTCTTTGTTCAAGGAGTGTCACTTTTGTGTATCCTCCATCGATTTTTTCAAAAGCAGGACCAACTGTATCGAAAAGTCTCTTTACGAGTGCTGGTTCTCCAAAATAGCTCAATATGTGATTCTTATTGGCCTCTGTTCTTGATTTTGACTTTGAAACAAGCTTTTCAATCACCATCTGCATGGCTTTAGCTCTTTCTTTTGTTGTGGTTGATTTTTGTTCTAAAAAGAAGTTGCGACATAACTGACGCATCAACATTTTATTGGCGTCGTAGCCACATCCGAACTTTCTTTTTGCCATTCTGTGATTCATATTAGTTCCACTCAAATCCTAACTTTTTTAACTCATCTTTTATCAGATCAATTGACTTTCTTCCCAATCCCTTGTATGCGACAAGTTTTTCTTCTCCGATTTTCACTAAGTCTGCGACTGTCTCAATGTTTTCTCTAAGAAGTGCATTCACGACTCGTGAAGGAAGATTGAGCTCATCGATGATGAGATCATTGAACTTTTTGTTCATTTCGATGACACCTGTCGCTTCTGCTGAAATCGCCGCTTTTGCTTCTTGGTTCTCCACTTGAGCGAATATATGGGCAAATTGGGCGCTTAAGATTGCGGCAGATTGTTTGACTGCCTCATCTGGAGCGATACTTCCATCTGTCCAAACGGAAAGGATGACACGATCTGCATCTGACTTTCGTCCCACACGTGCCTCTTCGACTGTGTAGACTACTTTTTTTACTGGTGAAAAGGCTGAATCGACGGGAATATATCCGAATTCCTTAGGGGACTGTTCATTTGCAGGAACATATCCACGACCTGTTTCGACAAGCACTTCAAGTTCAATCTTTCCTTTTACGTCAGTGATTTCTCCAATATACAGTTCCTTGTTCACCACTTCCACATCACCTTCAAGGTCGCTTGCGAATACTTTTCCGATTCCTTTTTTATTCAAGGCAATTTTGTGTGTTCCTTCTGCGCCTTTTTTGAAATGAACCTGTTTTAAGTTCAATGTAAGTTCAAGGGCTGTTTCCTTGACACCCTTCAACACGCTGAACAAATGGGGTGTTCCTTCGATTTTGACTGCCACTATCGCAGTTCCTTCAAGGGAAGAGAGAAGTGTTCTGCGAAGAGCATTTCCCATGCTTTCTCCAAAACTTTGAGCTAATGGCTCAAAAGTAAAAATGCCAAAGCTTTCTGTAAGTTCTCCTGTTTTAGTTGTGAATTGTGGTGTCAACATAGTGCAATAATAAAATAAATAATAATGATTATCTTGAGAAAAATTCAATTACTAAACGCAGATCTATTTGATCTTTCAAGGCATCCATATTGGGTTTTTCAAGAAGTTTCCCGACAGTTGCCTGTCTTTCAAGCCAATGAGGGATAATCAGATCCTTTATCTCCAACATTTTCGTAACGGCTGGAATCTTTTCTGTTTTTGATGATTTGAAGGTGATGATGTCTCCTGCTACTACGTGATAAGATGCAATATCAAGGACCTTGCCGTTTATGGTGATGTGTCCATGGGTCGTCATCTGTCGAGCGGCTGCTCTTGTAGGGGCAAATCCCAAACGATAGACTGTATTATCTAGTCTGCTTTCAAGAAGTTCACATAAATACAATGCGGTGTTTCCTTTGGTTGATACTGCTTTTTTGAAGTAGTTTTTGAGTTGTTTTGCGGTGACACCAAACATGTAGCGAAGTTTTTGAGTTTCGCGAATTTGGTTCCCTCGCTCAGAAACTTTTCGGCGTTTGTTCAATCCATGTTGACCTGGAGGGATGGCGATTTTTTTAAGTAACCGTTCCTGGGATTTAGAACCTGGTGTTTTTAAACCAAGGTCTATTCCCTGTCTTCGCGCAATTCTATTTTTTGGTCCCGTATATCTCATATAGTCATCTAAAATTCATAATAATGTATTAGACTCTTCGAACCTTTGGTGCACGCACCCCATTGTGTGGGACTGGTGTCACATCAATAATTGAGTCAATATCCACTGTTGATGCTTTGATTGCTCGAAGGGCCGCTTCGCGACCAGGTCCGATACCTTTCATAAATACGACCGCTTTTCTCATGCCGAAATCATTTGAGACTTTCTTAAGAACGGTTTCTGTGGTGACTGTTGCAGCATAGGGAGTAGATTTTCGTGTTCCTGCAAATCCATGCATTCCGCTGGATCCTGTCGCGATAACGGCGCCTTTTTCATCACTTACTGAAACGAGTGTGTTGTTGAATGTTGCGGTTACGTATATCTTGCCACTTTCGACTATCCTGTTTTTTGATTTTTTTGATGATGTTGGTATATTCATATAAATATTTTAATTACTTATTTTTTTGCTGGTGCGGCTGCTGGTGCTGCTGTTTTTGCACCCTCTAACTTTGCCCACACTTCTTTCTTCAATGCTCCGACTGTCTTTCTTTTTCCCTTCTTTGTACGAGAGTTTGATTTTGTTCTTTGTCCACGGACAGGCAGTCCTCTCATGTGTCTGATTCCTCTATACGAAGTGATTTCTTTAAGTCTTTTGATGTTCTCGCTTACTTCTTCACGAAGGTCTCCCTCTACTCTATAATCCTTTTCGATGATCAACGTTAATTTTTTAAGTTGTTCTTCTGTAAGGTCTTTCATTCT
>CAZKKK010000015.1:0-15780 GCA_964553365.1 uncultured Gammaproteobacteria bacterium | reverse complement strand
ACTATGAAAATCATAGAAAAAAGTCTTGAACTCGGAAACGAACAAGCAAAAAGAACACTGTCATTTCAGACAGGGAAGTTAGCAAAAGCCGCAACAATCGCGGTCCTTGGTCGCATGGGCGATACAAGCTTATTGGTCACTATCGTGGCCGGAGCGGAACGGGAAGATTTGGATTATTTCCCCCTTCAAGTGGAGTATGCAGAAAAACTATACGCGGGTGGAATCATAAAAGGTTCTCGTTGGGTTAAACGAGAAGGTAGGCCATCCGATGAAGCCGTGCTCACAGGCAGACTTATCGACAGATCTATCCGACCCCTTTTCCCAAAGGGTTACAAAAAAAATGTCCAGATCATCATCACATTGATGTCAATTGACGGAGTCAATTCACCTGACATCTTAGCTGCCTTGACAGTAGTCGCCGCATTACAGGCATCGACGATTCCTTGGAAAGGTCCTATTGCGACTTCCCGTGTGGGAGCCGTAAAAAATGGGGAAGTCACCTTCGTCGTCAATCCAACAGAAGAAGACCAGAAATTCTCGGTCCTCGATCTTGTTGTATCTTCCTCAGAAGAAAAAGTCGTCATGATCGAGACACGTGCAGAGGAATTGAAAGAAGAACTTATCGAAAAGGGAATCGAACTTGCGAAGGTTGAAAATAAAAAACTTATCGCTTTCATCAATGAATTCGCAAAAGCAGTCGGTAACAAGAAAGATGATGCTTCAGATTCTCTTGTTGATGAGAAATTACTTGCCATTTTGAAACAGGATTTCAAGAAAGAAATCGAAGCGCTCGTTGCGCAAAAAGCAAAGAAAGAGTTCGAGGATAAAGCTGCTGTTGAAGAAGTGGTGAATGCCGTTTCGGAAAAGTATGCAGATGAATTCGACAAGAAGACAATCGCAAAAGGTGTCGATTACATGACGAAACAGGTCATCCGCGACAATATCTTACAAAAAAAACGTGTCGATGGTCGTGGAATCGATGAAGTCCGTGAACTTTCTTCAGAAGTAAGCATTCTTCCTCGGATCCATGGATCAGCCTTGTTCTCACGAGGAGACACACAGGTGCTGTCCATCGTAACTCTTGGAGCTCCAAGCTTAGAACAGCTTATCGAAAGCCCAGAAGGGGAAGAATCAAAAAGATACATCCATCATTACAACATGCCACCTTACTCGGTGGGAGAAACAGGAAGATTTGGATTTTCCTCCCGTCGTGAGATAGGGCATGGGGCACTTGCTGAAAAAGCGCTTGAGCCAGTCCTTCCTTCCCAAAAAGATTTTCCATACACAATACGTGTCGTCAGTGAAGTCCTTTCCTCAAATGGATCGACTTCCCAGGCGTCAACATGCGCTTCCACATTGGCACTTATGGATGCGGGAGTTCCTATCAAGGCACTCGTTGCAGGTATCGCAATGGGAATCGTTTCAAAGACCGATGATGATTTCGTCGTTTTGACGGACATCTTAGGAATTGAGGATTTTTCAGGAGAGATGGACTTCAAAATCGCAGGAACCGAAACAGGAGTCACTGCAATCCAGCTTGACGTAAAGAATATGGGTCTCACGACTCCTATGATGCATGAGGCAATCGTCAGGGCAACAGCTGCACGCATGAAGATTCTGACGAACATGAAGTCAGCGATTGAAAAACCAAGAGACTCCGTCTCCAAATTCGCTCCAAAGGTTGTCGTGATCACACCTCCACCAGATAAAATCGGAGAGATCATAGGGCCCGGAGGAAAGAACATACGTGCTCTTATCGCCCAAACAAACACCGACATCAACGTGGGGGATGACGGAAGAGTCACCATCAGCGGCATCGACAAAGCGAATGTCGATATGGCAGCGAAGATGATCGAGAACATGACACGTGAGATCCAAGTGGGAGAAATATTCGAAGGAGAAGTGAAGCGAATCGCTCCATTTGGTGCATTTGTCGAATGTATTCCCGGTAAGGATGGACTTGTCCACGTTTCAAAAATGGGACGGGGATTCGTAAAAGATCCCGCGGAAGTGGTATCGGTTGGCCAAAAAGTAAAAGTAAAGGTCATGGAAATCGACAACATGGGAAGAATCAATCTTCAGATGTTCGGTGAAGATGGGAAAGAGCCAGAGGTAGGAGCGGCTCCAGCAGCGGCTCCACGATATGAACAAAGACCACGCCCATCATACAATAGAGGACCAGGAGGGCCAGGGATGGGAAGACCTCGACCACAATACACGAGAAGTGACAGAAACGATCGACCACCCATGGGAAATAACAGAAGACAAGCACCTCCCGTCGAGGATGACTTTTTGAAAGAGCTTATGTCCTAAGGGACATAAGCTTTTTGAGAAGCCGTGTTGACGCAAGGGTACTCCATGTACTAGAATGAGTTGATATGGCACGAAAAAAAACACTCATGAGAATCCCCTTTATCAAAGCAAAGGTGAATGCCCGTACAGTGTTCCTTTTGTTTGGATTGATACTTTTTTTTGGGGGGTTTCTCCTTGCTCTTTCTCTCCTTCCCATCGGTCCATTAGTTGATGGAAAGCTCCTTTCAGGCATTCGGCAGTATCTCTTGGAGCAGTTTGGTTTTGTTTCCTATTTTGTCCCTGCCCTTATCATCTTGTTTGCGCTTCAGGTAATCACCCACTCCAAGAAAGTCCTCATCAGACCGACAATCACCATCGGGCTCCTTTTCATAGCTGTTTCCTTAGGAGGGCTTCTCAAAGGGGGAGTGTTCGGTGGGTTCCTTCACGGAATTCTTAAAGACAATATCTCATTCATAGGAGCTATGCTTTTTCTCCTTACTTTATTGGGAATCGGAATCATCCTTTTTCTCGATACCTCATTCGATTTCATCACTTCAGCCATAACGGGGGGGATCGTAAGTATGTTCAGTTCGCTCAAGGCATCGATCGATCCAGCACTTCATAGGCCTCAGGCGACAGCCCAGAAAGGCGATTTCATCACCGAGAAAAAAGTGGAACCAAAGAAAAAAGAAGAACCGATCATCGAGTATGTGGAAGACAAAAGGAAAAACGAGAGGCCAAATACAAGCCGTAATGAAGTGAGTAGAATTGCGTCCGGTCAGGATCTGTATATCAAACCTCTTACTCAAGGAGGCTCCACGTGGGTTTTCCCTCCATTGAACCTTCTGAGTACAGTGAAACAAGCTGAGGCAGATCGAGGAGATGTGAACTACATCGCAGCGACCATTGAGAAAACACTTGATAGTTTCGGCATTTCGGCACGGGTTGCAGAACAGAACAAAGGCCCGGCGGTCACTCAGTATTGTATAGAAATCAAAAGTGGGACACGGCTTTCCCGCATAACCGCTCTTGCGAATGATCTGGCTCTTGCGATAGCGGCTCCTACGGGCCAGGTCCGTATTGAGGCGCCAATTCCAGGACGGGCGATGGTAGGAATCGAGATACCGAACGTCAGAAGTCAGATAGTTACCCTCAAGAGCCTTCTTGAAGATGACATTTTCACAAAAAATTCCGATCCGCTCCTTATGCCTTTGGGACTGGACGTTTCTGGAAAACCAATTGCGGCCAGTATTGGGAAAATGCCTCACTGTTTGATCGCGGGAACTACAGGTTCTGGAAAGTCCGTGATCATCAATGCATGGATCAGCACCATGCTTTTCCGGACGAGACCTGAAGATTTGAGACTCATATTGGTCGATCCAAAGCGAGTGGAAATGGCTGCATACACGAATATCCCTCATTTGTTGACACCAGTCATCAATGAGCCGGAAGTGACGCTTCGCGCACTTCGTTGGACCGTGAATGAGATGCAGGAGCGCTATAAGCAGTTCGCGGCTGTACACGCACGGAATCTTGATGGCTACAACCTCATCCCTGGAATAGAAAAAAAACCCTATATCGTATTCATGATCGATGAGTTGGCCGATCTCATGATGTTCGCCGGAAACGATGTGGAAACGCTTATCACCAGAATCGCACAACTCGCCCGGGCAACGGGAATCCATTTGGTACTTGCCACGCAAAGGCCGTCGGTGGACGTCATTACCGGACTTATGAAAGCGAATATCCCTGCGCGTCTCGCATTCAATGTCTCATCCATGATCGATTCACGCGTCATCATCGATATGCCAGGAGCGGAAAAACTGCTCGGAAAAGGGGATATGTTGTTCCTGCCTCCAGATCAGGCAAAACCAAAGCGTATCCAAGGCCCATTCATTACGGAAAGGGAAGTTGCAGAGCTTACCAAGTTCATCCGTGCACAATCTCCTGAGGTGCATTATACCGAGGAGATCATGGAGACCGATCCAGGAATTACGGTTGGAGGAATCCCTGGAGGAAGCTTGGGAGGGGATTCGGGAAAAGATGCACTTTTCAATCAAGCATTGGAGATCGTTTTGCAGTCAGGAAAGGCATCGACTTCATTTCTCCAGAGAAAGCTCAAAATTGGCTATTCACGTGCCGCCGCAATAATCGATGAGATGGAAATGGCTGGATACATAGGACCTGCAACAGGAAGCGGAAAACCAAGGGAAATATTGAAGCGGACAACTTCACCCGACGTGCCAAGCGAGATGCCATTGTAAAGAGGTGGTAGTTAAAAACCTATTTTCTCTTTGAGAACGGAAAATATGTATGGCGCGTTTGTGGGATTGCTGAAATGATTCCTATCTTCAGATACGATCAACTCAGCGCTTAAGTCCTGTGCGATTTCTTCAGCCTGCATAAAGGGGATCGAACTATCATCTTTAGAGTGAAGTATATACGGATGAGTAACCATTCGCTTGACTTTGTCCATGTCGATTTTGTGCATGAAAAAATCCGGATACGCGTCTCCACCCCTTCTTTTCGCATTTTCAAGCCTGTCCGCAAAAGCAGCGATGAGGAATAGGTAGTCCACTTTTTGTTGGTATTTCTCGATATAAAGCTGGGCGGCCCTTGTTCCCAAGCTGTGCCCCACGATTATGAGAGGCTTCTTGTTGTTCTTGATTGTTTCATGAATTCTTTGGAGCCACACCTTCGCTTGGGGATACTTTCCTCCTGGCAAGTCGGGAATGACGTAATCGATTCCAGCCGTATCCAGTAGGGGAGTAAGAGAAGCATAGAAATCCGTCTTTGAGGAAGCGGTCCAACCATGGATGAATAGAATCTTAAACGCTCCTGCTTCCATAAGGGGATTTTTATTGTACATAATTCACGATATTCGCATCATGTTCTTCCAACGTTTTGGCGACTCTGATACGTCCCTTCTTGTCGTTCACATAGTACCAATAAGGCGTATTCGGATCTGCGGCAAATGCCGCTTTGATTGAGTCAAGTCCGGGATTGCATATAGGGGCAGGTGGCAAGCCTTTTCGTTCATAGGTATTGTAGGTATTTTCCACCTTCAGGTCTTCGACAGTCAAATCTCGTTTCCACCATGTCTTTTCCGCTCGCTGATATCCAAGACCATATTGAATCGTTGCGTCAAGCTGCAATGGCCAATCATTCTGGGCTCTCTTAAGGATGATGCTCGCGACCACTCGACGATCATCGGGAAATTTTGCTTCACGTTCGACAAGGGAGGCGAGAATCAGGATCTCTCGGTCAGACCTTTTTTCGAAAGGCCGTTCTTTTCGGGCCTCTGCCATCTTTTTTTGATAATTAGACTCCATTATCTGGATAATCGCATCCATCGTTGCCGTCTTGGGAATGAGATAGGTATCAGGGAAAAGCTGTCCTTCCTTCGCCTGTTCGATAAAGCTGATTTCCGAGAAAGTAAACTGTTCCGTAAGCTTCTGCGCCACTTCCTCTTTTCGGAGCCCTTCCACGATAGTGACCCATTCATCAGCTGTTCCATGAGTGATCGCATCCGCCACTTCAACAGCTGTCATATTCTTTGACAACTTGAACTCACCCGCCTGCACTTTCTTTTCTATACCCTTTTGAAGAGCTATTGCGAAAAACACGAGCTTATTCCGAATGAGGTCATCGGTTCCCAGTCGTTTGATGATCGAGTTAAGCCCCTCTCCTTTGTTGATGATGAAAATCACCGATCCCGCATTGTTTTTGTCAACGGGAAGAGAGCCTTCTGCATACATAAAATAAATCCCAAGAAGGATGAGGATTGTCAGCAGTGATAGGATTTTTATTTTTTTCATAGGTGGGTGTCCAATAGGTGTATTGGAAACATTTGTAATGATGATTCCGCTTCCTTGAGAAGATATGTATCCTTTGTATAAAATTCAGCTATCGGTTCCCTTAAGGCTACTGTATCGCCTATTTTTTTCAATAGGTAAATGCCGGCGTATTTATCGTGAGGAGCCCCCAACATCTTAGCGATACTATTGAGGTTGTGATTGTTTATCTCTTTCACGTATCCAGGTCTATCGCTGTAGATAATGTATTTTTTATTCATGAGTTTCATGGTATTTGATGAGATAAGGGGCGACCCGCCCTGCGCTTTCACGATTTCCTTGAACTTGGCCAATGCCCGCCCCGACTTAAGGATCGCGCGCGCTTCCTCGATCCCTTGTTTTTTTATTTTTGATTCCTTGAAACACATATCAAGAAGAATCCCAGCCAGGTACAATGCCCGATCTTCCAAGTCCTTTGGTCTGTCCTCTGTCTGTTCAAGTACTTTGAGCACATCCCGGGCCTCAAGGGCTGGCCCCACGCCAAAACCTGCAGGTTCCGAAGTTTTGTTGATGGTAGCAATCACTTCCATGCCAAACTTTTTTCCGAGCATCTCGAATTTATGGGCTACTTTTTGTGCATCCTTTTCATGGACGATTTTCATCGTTTTCCCGATGGGGATATCCAAAACCAAATGGGTTGTGGATGCGGCTATCTTTTTCGCCATGATGGAGATGATTATCTTGTCAAAGGATTCAAACGCAAGAGGTTCTTCGATGTGGATAAGGACATCATCAGCGGGAGCTATTCCCAATCTTCCGTTCCAACAGATGCATCCTCCGACTGAATTTACGATATCTTCCACCTGTTCGCCCGTGAACTCCACTCCAGCCAATACTTCCATCACATCAGCAGTGCCAGCGGGAGTGGTTATCGCACGCGAGGATATTTTTGGGATCTTGAATCCCGCAGCTGCGACTATCGGCACAAGTATCATGGTGGCGCGTGTCCCCGCGACTCCACCCACTGAGTGCTTATCAGCGACTATTCCCTTGAAGTGGAGTCTTTTTCCTGTTTCCACCATCGCCTTGGTGAAGTGATAAAGATCCTCATGGGTATATCCCTGCTTGAAGGATGCCGCTACGAAGTAGGTAGTAAGGATATCGCTTAACTTTCTGTGTGAAATCCTATCCATGAGGTTATAAATTTCACGATAGCTCAACGTCTTTCCGAGCAATTCCTTTTGGATTGAGTGGACTATGCCATTTTTATCATTACTAGTCATATGAGGTATACATTTCGGTAATTTTCTTCTGGAACTCCTTTGCCTTTAAGGTTAATTTTGCAATGATGGAGAGTTCGGTAATACCTAAGAACCATGCCACGAATAAGTATAACAAAAAGTACACAGACGCACTCGTAAGAAGGAGGAAAAAAATATTTATCGTCCTCGTGGTGTCAAGAAGGAGGTTGTCCATGAGTTTGATGAGTACATAAGGAATAGGAGCCGCGATTATCGCGGTGGCAATTATCTTTCCCAAAGAGACGGCAAAGGGAAGAAGCTTGAATTGGGCCCGCTTTTGCAGGAGGAAAAACAAAATGCTTACTTGGAGCGCCATCGAGAGTGAAAACGTGATGCCCAAGGACCACACAGGCAAGTGGAGAACGAGGATTGCGATAAGGGACAGGATCGTATTTGCGACGACACTGATTATGCTGGAATAAAAAGGCGTTTTGCTATCCAGAAGCGCATAGAAACAACGGGTAAGCAAATAATATATGGAGTGAAGCGGAATGGAAATCGCGAAATAGGAAAGGAGGAATGCGGTTTGGACGGTGGCATCCCAATCGAATTTTTCCCCTCCAAAGAACATACGGACCAAAGGAGTTCGTGCGAAAATGAAATAAACCGCAATGGGGACGGTCAGGAAAAGGATGTTGAGAAGGGACTCGGTGATTATCTGCGCGAAATCTTCCTTCTTCTTCGATTCTATCATCTCCGTCAAATAGGGCAAGGACGCTTGACCGAATGCCATCCCGATAACCGAAACAGGCAGCAACTGAAGGTGTTGCGCAAAATAGAAAATGGTATATGCCCCAGAGCCCAGGAGAGTGGTGAGGGTTAGGTCGATTGTCGCATCTATTTGGGCTACGAGTATAGTGAGAAGGCGGGGTCCTATCATCCTGAAAAAGTCTTTCACTCCCGAATGGAACATAAACACAGGGCGCCAGTTTACTATTTCGTCCCATACCACAGGTAGCTGCATAAGGGCAAAAAGGACTGCTCCCACATTGATTCCGATGATGGGAGCGTACAAGCCATACGTCGGGGCAAAAAACAGTGTTGCCACGATAACCGAAAGATTGTAGATGATAGGAGGAATCGCCGTCGCCAAAAATAGTTTTCGTGCTTGTGCTATCCCGGTGAAGAAATTCCCCAATACCAAGAACGGAAGCTGCCCAAGAAGAAGAATCCGAGAGAATGTCACCACTTCTGCCAACTTTTCTCCCTGGAACCCTGGGGTTATGAGGGGAATGATGAGATGAAGAAAGGGAAGAAGGATGACGATGGACACCGCAAGGATGATCGATATGAAATTGAATATGGAAGAAGTGATTTCTCTCCGCTCCTTTTCGTTTTTTTGGTATTTGATGTAAATAGGGATAAGCGATGAAGTCAGTGCTCCGGTTATCAACAGCTCGAATACGAGATCGGGAATGCGGAATGAAGCGAAGAAAATATCAAGTTGGTCCTTCGTGAAGTATCCTGCCAATGTTCTGTAGCGGATGAATCCAAAAATACGAGATACGACAATCATGAGGCTGAGAATCATCGCTGAGGAAAACATTCCCCCTTGTGCTCCTAAAAATAATTTCCGAGTTTGTTGGATAAGCTTATTCATATTGCGAGAATATCTTGTTGACTTTTCAAAAACTTTGGCGTTAAATGGTTATATATGGTTTTTTTTGGTGAATATCTCGTTTCGTTTACCGCCCCAGGCCGTGTCGTCATTCCTAAAAAAATCCGTGAACTAGTAAAGGGTGATAGTTTCATTGTAACAAAAGGATTCGACTTTTGTCTTGCAGGATATGACAAGGATGACTGGGAATCCCGGTCACGTGAGCTCATCAGCGTGTCCCTGCTTGATAAAACCGATATTAATAAGCGCCGACTCCTTTTTTCATCGACCATGCATATTGAGATTGATGGGCAAGGACGTTTTGTGATACCGAAGCCGCTTTTGCAGTTTGCTGAGCTGAAGGACAAAGTGCTCATCATCGGCGTTGGGGATCATTTTGAGCTTTGGAATCCAGAGAAGTGGACAAAATATCAGTTAGAACTAACCACTAGTCACTAACCACTAGCCACAGAATTATGCATACGCCAGTTTTATTAAAAGAAGTCGTGGAAATGTTAGGGGCTGCCCCTGGCATCAAGATAATAGATGCGACATATGGCGAGGGTGGGCACACGCGGGCACTCCTTGAAAAAGGAGCTGTGGTCCTTGCGATCGACAGAGACATAAAGCAAATCCTCGCTCCCTATTCGAATAAGAATCTTACCCTCAAACAAGGCAACTTCAAGGATATGGAGGCACTAGCGAAAGCGGAGAACTTCGCACCCGTAGATGGCATACTGCTTGATTTGGGATTATCCAATGAACAGCTTCGATCCGGAGGCAAGGGGCTTTCCTATAAGAATCTCGATGAACATCTTGATATGCGACTTGATGAGGACTGCGAAATGGATGCGGAGACGATTCTCCGTCAGTATAGCGAAAAGGATCTCATCCATATGTTCATGCATAATGCTGAGGAAATCCTCGCCGTTGAATTGGCGAAAAGAATTGCCCTCCAACGCGTCGGGATGCGAACGCTCACCGTGGGGTGGCTTGTAGGGGTTGTGAATTCCGTTGCGAAAAATAACCCCCGTCCCACGCAAACGAGAGTATTCCAGGCATTGCGCGTTGAGGTGAACCATGAATTCGAAAATTTGGAGTTGGCACTTGTGGCCGGAGTCAAACTTCTCAACTTCCATGGGAAAATCGCCGTTATCAGTTTTCATTCGCTCGAAGACAGGATCGTAAAGCGCTTTATCCGCCAAAACGGATATGTTCAGGAAGGAAAGAAACCTGTTTTCGGAAACAGTGAGTTACGGTTTGAGCGGTCCGCGGTGTTGCGCGTATTTCACGTATGAAAAACTATTACAGAGAAATACTAATCGGGATATTCATCATTGCGGTCGTCGGCAATATCACCATTTTCATTTCGAGCATGAAGCTCAGTACGGAAATTCACGTATTTGAACAGAAAACGTTTGTCTTAAAACAGGAAAATGTCGAACTTGAAAAGGAAATGGCCGACACAGACTCCTTTCTTCACGCTAAGGAATATCAGCTCAAATGGGGTTTTGAACGATCCACAAGACCTGTTTATGTAAGTGACTTGCCAATCGCATTAAATACAAAAAGATAACTTAAGAATGACAAAATTGCGCATTTTGTTTTTTGGATTCCTCGCGGTTTTCTGCATTATCATCTTACGGCTTTTTTTTATCCAAGTCCTTTATCCCGATCAGCAACACGACTATCTTTCCACGCGTAAACTCCAACCCGAACGGGGAAAGATATATGACCGGAATGGACAGCCTATCGTCATGAACCAAATCCTCTATCATCTGTTTTTTGAGCCTCAGCTTATCACGGACAAAGATAAGACGGTTTCCACCCTCGCAAAAATCCTGAAAACGGATGAGGCAAGTATCGCGGCCCGCATCGATCCGTCCAAAACATGGACTTCCGTGAGGGGAAATATCTCAAAACAGGATAGGGATGGCATCCTCAAACTCAACCTCCTCGGGATGGGTTTTGATGAACAGTGGAGCAGGTATTATCCAGATGCATCAATTGCAGCTCATCTTGCCGGATTTGTGGGAAAAGATGAGGATGGCATAGATGTGGGTCGCTCGGGAGTAGAAGGATTTTATGATAAGGATCTGGGAGGGCTTCCTGGGCTTATCCGTTCTGACCTTGATCTGCAAGGAAGGCCTATTTTCTTGGGCACGCAGGAACGGATCGATCCCGAGAATGGGCGGGATATATATCTCACCATTGATAAATCCGTACAGATGCTGGTAAAAGAAAAATTACTTGCCGGACTTCAAAAAACGGATGCCAAGGAGGGCTGTGCGATAATCGCGAATCCTAACACTATGGAAATCCTGGCGCTCAGTTGTCTTCCCGATTATGATCCCACTACCTATTACGAATTCAGTAATAGTGTATTCAGGGATGCGGCGATTTCCGATTCGTATGAGCCGGGATCCACCTTCAAACCGCTCATCATGGCAGCGGGTATTGAAGCTGGACTCATTACTCCAGACACGATATATGACGAAACGGGACCAATTAAAATTGGGGAATACACTATTCGTACATGGAACAATACCTACGAGGGGAAAATCACCCTCACCAGAGTTCTTGAGAAATCCAGCAATGTCGGAATGGTGTTCGTGGGGTCAAAGCTAGGGAATACGAGGCTTTATGATACGATCCTTAACTATGGATTCGGAAAAACGACCAATATCGATCTCGAGGGAGAGGCTCCTGGATATCTGAAGCCCAAGATTGATTGGTACCCAATCGATTACGCGACAGCCACCTTTGGGCAGGGACTTGCGGTTACGCCCATTCAGATGATAGCAGCCTTTTCCTCCATCATAAATGGAGGGAAACTCATGAAGCCCTATGTGGTAAAGGAACTTAAAGGAGAGAAGATTCAAAAAGTCGAGCCTATTTTCGTACGACAACTCGTAAGCATAAAAACAAGTGACTTGCTCAAACAGATGCTGCTCTCCACAATCGAAAACGGGGAGACGAAATATCTTGCGCCGAAGGGATATCAAATAGGGGGAAAGACGGGTACGGCACAGATCCCGATAGAAGGCCATTATGATGCGACGAAAACCATCGCTTCATTCATCGGTTTTTCTCCGATAAAACATCCACAGTTTATAGGACTTGTCATAGTGAAAGAGCCGAAATCATCCCAATGGGGGTCCGAGACTGCAGCACCAATCTTTTTTGAAATCGCTAAAGACCTTATAGTATATTATAATATAGCTCCGGAATAGACTTATGATACAAAAACTAAAAAACATCTACCATCTCCTTCAGGCAATAGCCGCAAATATATGGTATGGATTCCCAAGCAGGAAAATAAAAGTGATAGGGGTGACGGGAACGGATGGGAAAACCACCACGACGCATCTGCTTTACCACATATTGAGCAGTGCAGGTAAACATGTTTCGATGCTTTCCACCATCTTTGCGAAAGTGGGAGGAAGGGAGTATGACACAGGATTCCACGTGACCACTCCCGATCCCTTTTTGGTCCAAAAACTCATCCATTCAGCTGTTGAGAAGGGGGATGAGTATTTCATCCTCGAAACGACATCCCATGCATTAGATCAAAATAGAGTTTGGGGAGTCCACTATGACGCTGCGGTGCTGACGAATATCACCCACGAACATCTTGATTATCACAAATCAATTGAGGAATATGCGAAGACAAAATGGATGTTGGTTGAGATGGCACGGATTGCGATGGTGAATAGCGATGATGACGTGACAAGAAAGATAGTCGATAGTCGAAAGTCGAAAGTCGAAAGCCTCAAAACATACGGACTAATAAATAAGGCGGATTATTCGAGGGATTTCAGGAAAGACATTCCCGATCTTGCGGATTTCAATGCCTACAACTATCTGGGCGCCTATGGGCTCTGTCGGGAGCTGGGAATTCCTGAGGAGATGATTCTGTCGGTAATGAAGACATTCAAGCTTCCTGCGGGACGCATCGATATCGTTTACGATAAAAAATTTATGGTCATAGTCGATTTTGCGCATACGCCCAATGCGATAGCTCGTATTTTGGAGACGGTGAAAAAACAGTATTTACGGGGGAAGGGAAGGATCATCCATGTTTTTGGATCGGCAGGACTGCGAGACACGACCAAGAGATATGCAATGGGAAAGGCGAGTGCGGAAACGGCGGATATTTCCTATATAACGGAAGAAGATTATCGGACAGAGGACCCTCAAAAAATCGCGGATGCAATCGGTGGGGGATTCGGTGAAAAAAAACACTTTATTGAACTCGACCGCGAAATAGCAATCCAGGCTGCAATCAAAAGCGCCGCTCCAGGCGACATCGTTGTCGTCACGGGGAAAGGGCACGAAAAAAGCCTTTGTAGAGGAACAGTCGAATATCCTTGGAGCGATATCGATTGTGTCAAAAAATATGTTTCAATTCTATCGTGAACTAAACACACTTTCATCTTCAGCTTTGATGCTGGGGAGCGCCGGTTTCACCACTTCGGATGCAGGAGACATGCGCAAAATCCAGGTCGTTGAGAATTTTTTTCATCAACGAGAAATCGTTCCACGCAAAATCGTGATGTTGGAACAAATCCATTCCGTCAATGTCTCAGTCCCAGACCCGCTTCATCTGGGAGATGTGGAAATACTGGAAGAGTCTGATGGCGTGGTGACAAATGAAAAGGGCGCCCTTCTTGCGGTACGTGTTGCGGATTGTGTCCCGATACTTTTTCACGATCCTTCAGCGGGGATAATCGGAGCCTCACACAACGGATGGAGAGGGTCCGCAAAGAACCTCATGAAGCACATGATCAAAAAAATGGAATCCCTTGGAGCGCATGCAGTGAATATACGCCTCGCATTTGGTCCCGCTATCGGTGACTGTTGCTACACCGTCGATATGGATAGATATGTTTTCTTTATGGAAGAAATGGAACGATTTGAAAAGCTTATTTTTCGTCCTCATGGGGGTGAGTTTCATTTAAACCTCACTCGACTCAACTACGAGCTCGCTTTGGAAAATGGCATTCAAAAAAGCCATATCGATATCTTTCCTTTTTGCACCTCCTGTGATAGCAAACGTTTCTTTTCCTATAGACGTCAGTATAAGAAACATCCCGAAAAGTTCGGGGAGATGATGGGATATATGATGATGTGAAGATAGTATGTCATCACTGCATAATCACTGCATAATCACTGCATAGATTGGACTACATGGAATTGTTTTCGGATAAGAGGGGAGCGGGGAAAGATCCTTCCCAAACACGACCCGTGCCCTTTTTGTCTTTTTCCTTTCTTCATTTTGGAATGTTTGCCATTTTTCATACTTTTCTTTTGGTAGATGCATAGTGCCACTACAGTTTTTACTTTCGCATCTGCATGAGTGTGTACATGGTCTACAGGTACCCACGTCAGGGTCGAGTAAATAGGAAATGGTGAGTTCTTCGCCCGGCACGATGTTTCTCAACGCAAAAAAAAGCGTGTGGCCGCGATAGAGTGAAATCCAGCAGTTAGGCATGCACGAATGATTCAATAGATGAGGACCGGGCTTGTTTAAATGGGGATAAATCGAGACTGTATCAGAATAATACATCAAATAAAGCCCCTTCTTGTCGTTTTCCAAATCATATTCTGCTGTTTTTATCACTTTCCCCAAATAATCGCCGATTACAGAACCTGCCAATATCCCTTTTTTGGCAAAAACTCCCCGTCCTTTTTCTTTTGTTTTCTTTATCTCCCAGTAACTATCTTTTAATAAAAACATAGGTGATGAAGTCTACCCTTTTTGGTTACTGAAATAAAGTAATCTAGGTCACAGCCAATTACCTTATAAAAGCATATAATAAAATTATCTTATTTATCAGAAGTACGGTGTAGAGCGTATTGACAAAGAATTAGTCGTATGATACACTGCAAATGGCTATATATGAAAATTTTAAATAAAGCAAAGTTTGGGATAGCACTCCTCCTCATTATCTTGATGCAACTTGTTTTTATATCTCCACAGACAGCTTATGCGGCCACTTCACCTACGTTGACTGGGGCAGCGAGTTACTCGGTTTTGGGCGGCCAGAAAGTAACCAATACTGGTTCAACGACTACTACTGGAGAGGTTGGGGTAAGTACAGGAACTGAAATTACAGGTTTTGATGCTCCGGGAGGCCCAGGTTTCGCTGGTGGTGATAACACCATTCATGTCCACCGCAATGATGCGAGTGCTATAGCGGCTCAAGCTGACAACCTTAGTGCATATGGTGCTCTCGACCAGGGTTGTACTACTACTTACCCAACAGGTGTTAAGGATTTGGTTGGATTAAATCTCGTGCCAGGCGTATACTGCGCGGATGCCTTTACATTGTCAGGAACGCTTACCCTTAGTGGATCAGGTGTCTGGATATTCAAGTCATCATCTACTCTCATTACTTCAGGAACAGCTAATGTTGTGGGTGGCGACCCATGCAATGTGTGGTGGCGAGAGGTTAGCTCTGCAACCCTTGGAACAAACACGTCGTTAATAGGAAATGTACTTGCTCTCACATCTATTACTATGGCTACTGGTGCGACATTGAATGGCCGAGCTATGGTGCAGACTGGTTCAGTGACGTTGGACAACAACACCATTTCCGGACCGACGTGCTCAGCTGCTTCATCTTCTAGTTCATCTTCTAGTTCATCTTCCAGCTCATCTACCAATTCTTCAATTTGTGTTGATACTGCTCCATCAAATAGCCCTGACCTTTTCCAAATCGATCGAGCGGGAAGTAAAGCGACATTATATTTCACCCCAGTGAATGACCGTTTGTCTTACTACTATATTGCA